>DAOTIG010000032.1:0-27640 GCA_035448065.1 Dermatophilaceae bacterium | reverse complement strand
CTACAAGGGCAACGACATCGAGCGGTTCTACCGCTACGGCCTGATCGCCAACCCCAACCTGCGCATCTACAAGCCCTGGCTCGACGCCGCCTTCGTCACCGAGCTCGGCGGGCGCACCGAGATGAGCCAGTGGCTGGCCGCGCACGACCTTCCCTACCGGGACTCGGTCGAGAAGGCCTACTCCACCGACGCCAACATCTGGGGCGCCACCCACGAGGCGAAGACCCTCGAGCACCTCGACACCTCGATCGAGATCGTCGACCCGATCATGGGGGTGCGGTTCTGGGACCCGGCCGTCGCCATCGAGACCGAGGACGTGACGATCGGCTTCCACCAAGGCCGCCCGGTCACCATCAACGGCCGCGACTTCACCGACCCGGTCGCCCTGGTCCACGAGGCCAACGCCATCGGCGGCCGGCACGGGCTGGGCATGGCCGACCAGATCGAGAACCGGATCATCGAGGCCAAGTCCCGCGGGATCTACGAGGCCCCCGGCATGGCCTTGCTCTTCATCGCCTACGAGCGGCTCATCTCGGCGATCCACAACGAGGACACCATCGCCAACTACCACGCCGAGGGCCGCCGGCTGGGTCGGCTGCTCTACGAGGGCCGCTGGTTCGACCCCCAGTCGCTCATGCTGCGCGAGTCGCTGCAGCGCTGGGTCGCCTCGGCGGTCACCGGCGAGGTCGTGCTGCGGCTGCGTCGCGGTGACGACTACTCGATCATCGACACCCGCGGGCCGGCCTTCTCCTACCACCCCGACAAGCTGTCGATGGAGCGCACCGAGGACGCCGCCTTCGGGCCGGTCGACCGGATCGGCCAGCTCACCATGCGCAACCTCGACATCGCCGACACTCGCTCCAAGCTCGAGCTGTATGCCGCGCAAGGCCAGCTGCTCGGCGGCTCGCCGATCGGGGTGGCCGAGCTCATCGGCCGGCTCGAGCCGGGCGGCGCGCAGGCGATCGCCGACAACCCCGCGGTCGCCGGCGACGACGAGGCCGAGGCCCTGGACCGAGCAGCCATGGAGGCCGGGACCGACTGACCGGCGCGCCGTCCGGGCCCCCTTGGCCGGGCATATGCCCGCCCCAGCGGGCATATGCCCGCGAGGGTGGCGAGGACGTCGGGGGGCGGCCACGACGGAGGTTGTGGGCGGCATACAAATAGACTCGCGGCGTGGCCGCATCCCGCCAGCCCGCGCCGCGCCGTCGGCGCCCCAGCGCGTCGACGCTCCAGGCATTGCAGGCCGGTGCCGGCGCGCTCGGCACGGCGGCGGTGCGGAGGATCGAGGCGAGTCACGAGTGGTTCCGCGCGCTGCCTCCCGACGAGCGGTCCTGGATCGGGCTGATCGCCCAGGCCGGCGTCGCCGCCTTCGTCGGCTGGCTCGCCGACCCCGACCCGGAGCAGCCGCTCACCGCCGACATCTTCGCCACCGCCCCACGCGAGCTCGCCGCCGCGATCACCCTGAGCCAGACCCTCGAGCTGGTCCGCTCGGTCGTCGACGTCATCGAGGAGCAGGCCGGTGACCTGGCCCGGCCCGGCGACGAGCAGATCCTGCGCGAGTCGGTGCTGCGCTACTCCCGCGAGATCGCCTTCGGGGCCGCCGAGGTCTACGCCCGGGCCGCCGAGGCCCGCGGAGCGTGGGACGCCCGGCTCGAGGCGCTCGTCGTCGATGCCGTCCTGCGTGGCGAGGCCGACGACTCGATGCAGTCACGTGCCACCGCGCTCGGCTGGGGCTCGGTCGCCGACGTCACCGTCGTTGCTGGCCGCACCCCGCCGACCGGCGCAGCCGGGGCGGTCGAGGCGATCCGCCGCGACGCAGCACGCGAGGGGGTCGAGGCGCTGGCGGCCGTGCAGCGCCGGCGGCTGGTCATCGTCCTCGGCGGCACCCGCGAGCCGCTCGCCGTCGTCGCCCGGCTCGCCGAGCACTTCGGCCCCGGGCCGGTCGTCGTCGGTCCCACCGTGCCGCACCTCTTCGCCGCCGGACGCTCGGCCCGCGCCGCCCTCAACGGACTGACGGCCGCCCCCGCCTGGCCCGGCGCCCCTCGTCCGGTGAGCTCCGACGAGCTGCTGCCCGAGCGGGTCCTCGTCGGCGACGAGCATGCCCGACGTCAGCTCGTCGCACGCATCGTCACCCCGCTCGCCGCCTCCCCCGAGCTCGCCGAGACGGCCGCGGCATACCTCGACGCCGGCGGCATCGAGGCCGCGGCGCGCCGGGTCTTCGTGCACGCCAACACGGTCCGCTACCGGCTCGCGCGGATCGCCGAGCTCACCGGCTACGAGGTGACCACGACCAGGGACGGGTATGCCGTGCGGCTGGCGCTGGCCCTCGGCCGCCTCGGGCGGGCCGAGCCGGCGGCCTGGCGCAGCGGGCTCGCGGCCCGCGCGGCGGAGGACCCACGTTTGTAGGGTCCCCACAAAAAGGTGACCCTTACCTTGGTAGCGCGGGTCACGATTCGGTCACGGTGGGACTGCGAGAGTGGAGCCGTGCTCGCCATCCTCTGCCCCGGTCAGGGCTCCCAGAAGCCCGGCTTCCTCTCCCCCTGGCTCGAGCAGCCCGGCTTCGCCGCCCGGATGGACTGGTTCTCGACGGTCGCCGGCATGGACCTCGTCCACCTCGGCACCGAGGCCGACGCCGAGACCCTGCGCGACACCGCCATCACCCAGCCGCTCATCGTCGCCGCCGGGCTGTGCTCGCTGCTGTCCCTCTTCCCCCACCCGGCCGACGGCTTCCGCACCGTCTCGGTGGGTGCTGGGCACTCGGTCGGTGAGATCACCGCCGCCGCTGCGACCGGTGTCATCACCGCCGAGCAGGCCCTGGTCTTCGCCCGCGAGCGTGGCCTCGAGATGGCCAAGGCCAGCGCGATCACCCCGACCGGCATGTCCGCCGTGCTCGGCGGCGACCCGCAGGACGTGCTGGACACCATCGAGCGGCATGGCCTCACCGCGGCCAACGCCAACGGCGTGGGGCAGGTCGTCGCCGCCGGCACCCTCGAGCAGCTCGCCGCGCTCGCGGCCGACCCGCCGGCCAAGACCCGGGTCATCCCGCTGCAGGTGGCGGGCGCCTTCCACACCAGCCACATGCGGCCCGCGGTCGAGCGGCTCGCGGCATACGCGAAGGCGATGTCGACCCACGAGGCGCACACCCGACTGGTCTCCAACCGCGACGGGCACGTCGTGCACTCCGGCCGGGACGTCCTGGACCGGCTGGTCACCCAGGTGAGCAGCCCGGTCCGCTGGGACCTGTGCATGGCCACCCTCGTCGAGCTCGGCGTCACCGGGCTCATCGAGGTGCCGCCGGCCGGCACGCTCGCCGGGCTGGCCAAGCGGGCCATGCCGGGCGTCGAGATCCTCACCCTCAACACCCCCGATCAGCTCGACGAGGCCCGCCGGATGCTCGCCGAGCACGGCGGGAACGACCACAAGGACGACACCGACTTCACCCTCGCGGTGGCCCCGACGAGCGGCCAGGTCAGCTTCGCCGCGGCGCAGCCCGGCACGATGGTCAGCGCCGGCGAGGTGCTCGCCCACGTGCGGACCGACGGCGACACCCTCGAGGTCACCGCGGCCCGCCCGGGAACGCTCGGCGACTGGCTTGTCGGCGAGGGCGACGACGTCGCGCCGGGTCAGCCACTGCTGCGCATCCACCCGCTCACCCCGGCACAGGCAGGACAGGCAGGTCAGGCATGAGTCCCAAGGGCACTGGCACGATCGTCGGCTCGACAGGCGCGCAGCACGCCAGGATCTGGGGGGTCGGCGGCTATCGGCCAGCCCGGGTCGTGCCCAACTCCGAGCTCGTCCACCGGATCGACTCGTCGGACGAGTGGATCCAGGAGCGCTCCGGCATCCGCGAGCGACGCTGGGCCGATAAGGACGAGACCGTCGTGTCGATGTCGGTAGCCGCCGCTCGCGACGCCGTCGCCAATGCCGGCATCGAGACCGGCCAGATCGACGCGGTCATCCTCGCCACCGTGACCCACCCCTACCAGACCCCCGCCGCGGCGCCGATCGTCGCCGACCAGCTCGGCCTGCGCTGCCCGGCCTTCGACATCTCGGCGGCCTGCGCGGGCTACTGCCATGGCATCTCGCTGGCCAACGACATGGTCCGCGGCGGCTCGGCGCGCTATGTGCTCGTCATCGGGGTCGAGAAGCTCTCCGACTTCACCAGCCTCGACGACCGCGGGACGGCCTTCATCTTCGCCGACGGGGCCGGGGCCGCCATCGTCGGCCCGTCGGACACCCCCGGCATCGGCCCGACCATCTGGGGCTCGGACGGCGCCCAGTGGGAGACGATCAAGCAGAACGAGTCGTGGATCGAGGTGCGCGACGAGGGCCTGGCCTTCCCCAGCATCGGCATGCAGGGCCAGTCGGTCTTCCGGTGGGCGGTGTGGAGCATGGCCCCGGTGGCCCAGAAGGCGATCGAGGCGGCCGGCATCACCGCCGACGACCTGGACGCCTTCATCCCGCACCAGGCGAACATGCGGATCATCGACGCGATGGTCAAGCAGCTCAAGCTGCCGGCCGACATCCCGGTCGCCCGCGACATCGCCGAGACGGCGAACACCTCGGCCGCCTCGATCCCGCTGGCCACCGAGCGGATGCTGCGCGAGGGCGAGGCGCCGCACGGCGGCCTGGCTCTGCAGATCGGCTTCGGCGCCGGCCTCGTCTATGCCGCGCAGGTCATCGTGCTCCCCTAGTCAGGACACGCTCAGCTCCCGCGTCCCGACGGGTGAACTCGGGTAGCACGACCCCATCTGCCTCCGACGAACGGGCGGCAGCCGAACCAAGGAGACACACCACATGGCAAGCAGCGAGCAGGAGATCCTCGAGGGCCTCGCCGAGATCGTCAACGAGGAGACCGGCATCGACACCGCGTCCGTCGAGCTGGACAAGTCCTTCACCGACGACCTCGACATCGACTCGCTCTCGATGATGACGATCGTCGTCAACGCCGAGGAGCGCTTCGGCGTCCGCATCCCCGACGAGGACGTCAAGGGCCTCAAGACCGTCCGCGACGCGGTCACCTACATCTCCAACGCGCAGGGCTGACCTGCCCGCCGCCTCCGGCGGCGCTCACGCACCACCCGGTATGCCGCGCGGCCGCACCGAGCCGGCCGCGCGGCATACCGGAGCAGCACTGACTGCCTCCCCTCAGGCGATCCCAAGGAGCACGGCATGACCTCCACGAGCCAGACCCGCGTCGTCGTCACCGGCCTGGGCGCGACGACACCCGTCGGCGGGACCATCGCCGAGACCTGGGACGCCGTCCTCGCCGGCCGCTCCGGCGCTCGGACCATGGACTTCGACTGGGTGTCGACGTACGAGCTGCCGGTGCACTTCGCGGCGATGATCCACACGCCGCCGGAGCAGGTGCTGGCCAAGCACGAGACCCGGCGGCTCGACCCGTCGTCGCAGTATGCGCTCATCGCGGCGCGCGAGGCGTGGGCCGACGCAGGCGCGCCCGAGATCGAGCCGGAGCGACTGGCGGTCGCCATGGGGTCCGGCATCGGCGGTGTGCACACGCTGCTCGGTCAGTGGGACACGTTGCGAGAGAAGGGACCTCGCCGGGTCTATCCGCTCGCGGTGCCGATGCTCATGCCCAACGGACCGGCGGCGGCCGTGTCGCTCGAGCTCGGCGCGCGAGCCGGTGCGCACACGCCGGTGAGCGCGTGCGCGTCGGGCGCCGAGGGCATGGGGTATGCCGTGCAGCTCATCCGCAGCGGTCGGGCCGACGTCGTCGTCGCGGGCGGCACCGAGGCGGCGATCCACCCGCTGCCGATCGCCGGCTTCGCCGCCATGCAGGCGCTGTCGACGCGCAACGACGAGCCGACGAAGGCGTCGCGGCCCTACGACACGGGGCGGGACGGCTTCGTCCTCGGCGAGGGCGCGGCGGTCATCGTCCTGGAGTCCTACGAGCACGCGGTGGCGCGCGGCGCGACGATCTACGCCGAGCTCGCCGGTGTCGGCATGTCCGCCGACGCCCACCACATCACCGCGCCCGAGCCGGAGGGCGCGGGCGCGTCGCGGGCGATGCTCGAGGCGGTGGCGTCGGCCGGCGCAACGCCGGCCGACGTCATCCATATCAACGCCCACGCGACCTCGACCCCGGTGGGCGACGTCGCCGAGGCCAACGCGATCCGGCGGGCCTTCGGCGACGCGGCCGACGGCGTGGCGGTGACCGCGACCAAGTCGATGACCGGGCACCTGCTCGGGGCCGCCGGCGCGCTCGAGGCGATCTTCACCATCCTCGCCCTGCACCACCGGATCGTCCCGGCGACCATCAACCTGGACAGCCTCGACCCCGAGATCCCGCTCGACGTGGTGACCGGCGAGGCCCGCCGGCTGCCGGACGGCGACCTGCTCGCGCTGGACAACTCCTTCGGCTTTGGCGGGCACAACATCGCCCTCGCCTTCCGCACGGTCTGACCCGGCTGGGTCCCGGTGCGGACCCCTTGAGCTTTATCGGGTCACCCGACAAAGGTGCACTTCACCCGAGGAACTTCCTCGGGTGAAGTGCCGGTTTATCGGGTGACCCGATAAACCGGCCGCCCCCTCCAGGGTCGCCCGCCGCCGCGGGCCTCAGCCCACCTTGTGCAGCCAGCGGACGGGAGCGCCCTCACCGGCATACCGGAAGGGCTCGAGCTCACGGTCCCAGGGGCCGCCGACGAGCAGGTCGACGGCATGCAGGAGGGCGGTGGCATCCTGCGCGTGATTGGCCACGGTCTCGCGGAGCCGGTCCTCGTTGACCACCGCGTCGCCCGTGGCGGAGGTCCAGGTGTGATGGATGCCCAGGTCAGGCGTGTAGGACCAGCGCGAGCCGTCCAGGCCCGCTGACGGCTCCTCGGTCACCTCGTAGCGCAGCCCGTCCCAGCCGCGCAGCGCCGACGCCAGCCGTGCGCCGGTGCCGGGGTCGCCGGTCCAGGACAGCTCGGTGCGCACCAGGCGCGGTCCGGCCGGCTGGACGGTCCAGTCGAGGTGGACCTGCTGGCCGAGCACGCCTTCGATCGCCCAGGCGATGTGCGGGCACAGTGCAGTGGGGGTCGAGTGGATGAACACGACCCCACGGGTGCCGACGCGCGAAGCGATGGCAGACATCCGGCCTCCTGATCTGACGAGGGACGTCTTCCCCAACGCCTCGTCGATCCGCAACCGGTGTCACGTGCGTCTCATTGTGCCTCAACGGACGCGTGCGCACCATCCGTCACTCGGCCACCCAGGTTGCCACCCACTCGGTGGAGGTATTCGGCAGGGCTTCGAGGCCACCGGAATACCTCCACCGCGACGTCTCAGGTGGTGGCTGGGGCCGAGGTCGGCGGCATACCGGGCTTGCCGTCACGTGGCCCGTGACCGCCCTTGCCGCCCTTGCCACCCGGCGCCGGCACGGTGTCGACGGCGGTCACCTGGAAGCCGGCGTCGATCGTCAGCGTGATGAAGGTCCCGTCGGGGCGCATCATCCGGGCCTCGTAGCCACCCGCCTCGCCCTTCTCGACATGCAGCAGGTATGCCGCGGGCTCCTTGGCCACCGCGGCCTGGGTCACCTTGACGGCGACGTCGCCGGTCAGGCCCTCCTGGGCGATTCGGGCGGTCCGGTCGGGACGGCCCTGCTGTCCAGGGGCGCCGGCCTTCCCCTTGCCCTTGCCGTTGTCCTGCCCTGGCGTGTGGGTGCCGGTGGCCGAAGATGCGGCGACCTGCTGGCCGGCGGGCCGGTCGGCCGCGCTGGCGAGGGCCACCCCCCCGACCCCCAGCATGGCGGCAGCGGTCACTCCCGCGCCGATGGCGACGATGGTGTTGCGGTGCACGTCGAATCCCTCCCTGTGTTCGGGTGCAGTCCCACCATCGTGCGGCACGGTCGGTCGGTTACCAGCCCGAACCCGCTGTGAAGGTGCTGTGTCTTGCTGTGCGGTCACCGCCGAGCCGGTATGCCGCCCGCGCGGCGCGCGCGGGCGGCATACCGGAGCAGGCGGCGCAGGGGGACGCCGGCCCGCTCGACCCGCTCGGCGGCGGGCTGTTCCTTGGCGGCGGCCAACGCGGCGCCGCCGACCCCGAGTCGCGCGACGGCTCCGACTGCGACCCCCGCGGGGACGGGAAGTGCGATCCGCATCGTGACTCCGATCCGCTCGGTGACCGAACCCTCGTCGGTCGACTCGCATCCACCGTGACGGGCCGGCGTGAGTGTGGGCTGGCTGGAGGCTGGCGAGGGGCTGTGCAGCGAGTCGAGGCGGGGGCAGGTCGCTGGGTAGGCTCGACGCTGCCCGGGCTCGACGCGCGGGCCCGGGGCGGTAGCTCAGCCGGTCAGAGCAGCGGACTCATAATCCGTCGGTCGTGGGTTCAAGCCCCACCCGCCCCACCCAGATCGCCGCAGGTCACAGGCCTGGTGAGTGGTCAGACGAGACCCTCCGCGCTGGCTCGAGTGGGCAATCTATCCGCAAAGTGTCCGGTTCACTGGACACGCTGCCCAGCACCTGGTGGCCGGGTGGGGGACCATCGGCACTTCCCGCCGGGCCCCCAGCAGCGCAGCCTGGGGCGCAAGGACCACGAGTCCGATCCCAGCAACGACGAGGTAGGGCGTCCATGAAGCGTCTGCTGTCCGGCAACGAGGCCATTGCCCGCGCGGCCTGGGAGGCAGGTGCCGTCGTCGGCGCCGGCTACCCGGGCACCCCGAGCACCGAGATCCTCGAGGAGTTCGCCCCCTGTCCCGACGTCTACGCCGAGTGGGCACCCAACGAGAAGGTCGCCCTCGACGTCGCCATCGGGGCCGCGTATGCCGGGCGGCGCGCCTTCGCGACGATGAAGCACGTCGGGCTCAACGTCGCGCTCGACTCCTTCTGGTCGGTGTCGATGACCGGGATCGAGGCCGGCCTGGTCGTCGTGTCGGCCGACGACCCGTCGCTGCACTCGAGCCAGAACGAGCAGGACAACCGGCAGCTCGCCAAGTTCGCCCGGGTGCCCTGCCTCGACCCGGCCGACAGCCAGGACTGCCACGACCTCATGGTCGCCGCCTTCGAGATCTCCGAGCGCTTCGACACCCCGGTGATGCTCCGCCCCACGACCCGGGTCTGCCACACGTCCACCCCGGTCGAGGTCGGGGAGGTCCGCAACCGCGCGGCCGAGCCCGCGGCATACCCGCGCAACACGGCGAAGTACGACATGGCGCCGGCCAATGCTCGCGCTCGACGGCCGTTGCTGGACAAGCGGATCGAGGCGCTCACCGAGTTCGCCGAGACCTTCCCGCACAACCGCTGGGAGCGCCGCGGCGCCGAGCTCGGCATCGTCGCCAGCGGCGTCGCCTACACCTATGCGCGGGAGGTATTCCCCGACGCGAGCGTCCTCAAGCTCGGCCTGGTCTACCCGCTGCCCCCGCGGCTCATCGCCGACTTCGCCGCCTCGGTCGACCGGCTCGTCGTCATGGAGGAGCTCGACCCCTTCGTCGAGGAGCAGCTGCGGCTGATGGGCGTCGAGGTCTTCCGCGAGCCCGGCCACGCGGCATACCCGATGACGAAGTCGGTCTTCTCCGCCGTCGGTGAGATGGACCCGATGTCGGTGCGCCGCGATGCGTATGCCGCGGGCCTGCTCGCCGAGCCCCCGCACGTCAGCCGGATCGACCTGCCGATCAGCGTGCCCGGCCGTCCGCCCACGCTGTGTCCGGGCTGTCCGCACCGCTCGTCCTTCTACGTCCTGCACAAGCTCGGGCTGCCGGTCAACGGCGACATCGGCTGCTACACGCTCGGCATGAGCAAGCCGCTCGACGCCCTGCACACCGCTGGCTGCATGGGTGCGAGCATCGCGGTCGCGCACGGAGCCGCCCAGGCCGGCGACACCGAGCGGCACGTCGCGGTCATCGGCGACTCGACCTTCTTCCACAGCGGGGTCGCCGCCCTGCTCGACGTGCTCTACAACCGCAGCAACGTCATCACCATCATCATGGACAACCGCACCACCGGCATGACCGGCCACCAGCAGAACCCCGGCACCGGAATGACGTTGCAGCGCAAGGAGACCAACGAGGTCGACATCGAGCGCGTCGTGCTGGCACTGGGATTCCCCGCCGAGCGCGTGAAGACCATTGCCTCCTATGACGTCAAGGCGATCGAGAGGCAGCTCAAGGCCTGGGTCAAGGAGGACGGCCCGGCCGTGCTCATCACCCAGGAGGAGTGCGCACTGCTCCCCCACGCGCGGACGACGTGGATGCCCCTGCAGGTCAACGACAGCTGCAACGGCTGCACGATCTGCTTCCGCATCGGCTGTCCGGCGATCCTGCAGTCCGACGAGCTCGACGAGCGCACCCAGCGCCCGCTCGCGCTCATCGACCAGGCCCGCTGCACCGGCTGTGAGATCTGCGCGCAGGTCTGCCCGCGCGACGCGATCCTCTTCCGCGACCAGGTCCGGGAGCACGCGCACGAGGCCCACGCCCATGTCTGACACCCTCGACATCGCCCTCGTCGGCGTCGGCGGTCAAGGCACCATCCTGGCCAGTGACGTGCTCGCCGAGCTGGGGATGCGCCTCGGCCACGACGTCAAGAAGGCCGAAGTGCACGGGATGTCCCAGCGCGGCGGATCCGTTGTCTCGCACGTGCGCTGGGGACCGCAGGTGCACTCCCCCATCATCCCGGCCGGCGGCGCCGACGTCGTCGTCGCGGTCGAGAAGATGGAGGCCGCCCGGTATGCCGCGTTGCTCGCCCCACGCGGCACGGTCATCCTCAACGACCACGCGATCGAGCCACTGACCGTCATCACCGGCGGCGCGGCATACCCGAGCGACCCGCAGATCGAGCAGTGCTACACGACCGACCAGCGGATGCTGTGGCTCGACGCGACGGCAACGGCCGAGCGACTCGGCAACGCCGCCGCCGCCAATGTCGTGCTGCTCGGCGCGCTCTGTGCCGTGCTCGACCTCGACGTCGAGCTGTGCGAGCAGGTCCTGCGCGGCCGGGTCGCCGACAAGCACCTCGCGGTCAACCTCGCCGCCCTACGCGAGGGCGTACGGGCAGCGCAGGGCTGACCCGGGCTACTCGTAGACCCAGCGCAGCCCGACCACCCCACGCCGCGGCCGCTCGCGCAACAAGCGCACCCGACGGTCCGTGCCGTGCGACACCCGGCGGGAGAAGCGGTCGGGCGCGGTGTCGCGCTGCCGCTCGAACTCCTCGATCGCCACCGGCATCCGGTCCGGGTGGAACTCCACCTCCAGCGAGACGAGCGCGTTGACGGCCCCGCCGACGAGATAGGCGCTCTCGATGGGAACGACGTTGCCGTCGTGGGTGATTCGCCGAATGACGTGGTGCTCGCCACGTGGCACGACCCGGTCGAAGACGACCTCGCAGACGAGGGCAGTGAGGGCGTGGTCGCGGGCGACGCGACCGACCCGGCCACCGCTGACGACCTCGAAGGAGATCCGGTCCGGATCGCCACCGGGCTCTCCGCCGTGGATGCCGGGATAGCGGTCGATGTCGGTGAGCGCCCGGATGGTGAGGATGTTGAGCACCTGGTCGAGGCTGCCGTCGGCGCGCACCGTCGCGAAGTCCTGCACGGCGACCACCTCGGCGGACTCGAAGCGACCCGCGCACCCCACCTCGTCGATGAGCTCTTCCAGTCGGCTGCCCGAGGACAGCACGGCGAGGTCCTCCAGCGGCCCGAACGGCTCGGGCGTCACCAGCGCCTTGACGAGCGACCCCTCCGGGACCTGCAGGATCGTCTCGAGGTGCCGCACCGCGACGAGCGAGCGCGAGCCCGTGGGCACCCGCTGGCCGGTCTGCCAGAAGCTCAGCGTGCTCCGCGCGACCCGCACGCCGACCGCCTCGAGCCGGCGTTGGACGCTCTCGAGGGTCAGCCCACCGGCGCGCATGGCCTCCCGCAGCACGATCGCGAACTGGGTGCACCGGGGGGTGCTGCTCACGAGCCGTCCGTCTCGCCGGTCAGGCCGGACAGGTAGACGAGCCCGGGCCCTTCGTCGCGGTAGGGGAAGCCGAGCGCGTCGAGCGCGGGACGCCACGATCCGGTGCACTCGGGGTCGGCTCCCTCGAAGCCGTGGTCGGCGGTGAGCAGGATCGCGACGTCGTCGAGCATCCCCTGCTGATCCAGCGCATCAAGGAACACCCCGAGCCGGGCGTCGCTCTGCCGCAAGGCATCTCGTGCCGCCGCCGACCGCGGGCCAGCGAGGTGGTGGCCCGCGTCGGTGACGACGTTGGCCCACCAGGTGAGCCGGGGCGCGGTGGACGGCCCGCCGGCATAGAGCTGCAGGACCTGCTGCAGACCGAGGTCGTCGACCTGCACGCCCCACCGGAAGTAGCCGTCCTCGAGCAGCGCGGGGTCGCCGACGAAGGGCGAGGCATGCGGGTCGGGCAGTCGGTCTCCCAGCTCCGCGGCGCCACGCCCGGACCCACTGGCCCGGATGATCCCCATCGTCGAGTAGTCGGCGCCGCGGTCGATCGCCTCGTCGACCGACGCCGTCGGCCCGTCGACGAGCTCGAAGACGGTGCGCACCCCGTCGCTGAGCCACTCCGCCGACCGGTGCCACGTCGACTCGTCGTTGGGCACGACCCGCTCACCGGTCGCCCGGTCGAAGTAGACGTTGCCCATGACGCCATGCCGCCCCGGCCCGACCCCCGTGAGGATCGACGTGTGATTGGTGAGGGTGACACTCGGGAACTGGGCCACCGCTCCTCCACGCAGCGCCACCCCGCGCTCGATCAGGCGGGCGACCGCCGGCAGCTCACCCTGCTCGGCGAGGTGGAGCAGGTCCGAGCAGTGCGCGCCGTCCCACAGAATGCCGACGACCGCCGTGGGGAGCTCGCCGGTGAGGTATGCCGCGAGCGGCCGGCCGTCGAGCGGCGCGCCGTCGGCGTCGCACATGGCCTCGGACGCGGTGCCGGCCAGGGTCGCGAGCGTGGGGCCGACGTCGACCAGCCGCGCGTGGTCGTCGACGAGCCCGGCCCGGCGAATCCCCTTGCCGGACAGGATCATCGGGGCCCGGGACTGGATCACGTCGAGTGAGCCGTGCTCGCCGACGTGACCCCCTTCGCCGGGGAAGTAGTGCCGCGGCGTGTGCACGATCGCGAGGTCCGGGCTGCGGTCGGGGTGCGCGAAGAAGGAGAGGATCCGCTCTGCGGCACGGGGATAGGCATTGTCTCGCGAGCTGCGCGGCGACGGGTCAGCGAGCTCCGCGGCATACGGCAGGAAGGCCATCGGGTCCTCGGAGGGCATCGGGTCGACCCCGCTGAGCACCTCGTGCCGGCCGCCGGGACGCAGTCGCACCCGGCCGAGCCGGCTCGCGGCATGGGCGACCGGCTCGTCGTCGACCGGCTCGACCCAGAGGACGAGGTCGACGATGTCGGCCAGCTCCTCGCCGCACAGTGCCTCGATCGCCCGCTCCCGTCGCGCGGCGAGGTCGGTGTCGGTGTGGTCGCTCATCTGTCCCCCTGGTGGTGCGTCATCGAGCCGGCCTCACGGCGACGAACGTAGCCTCGTGCAGGCCCGCGCCTGCTCGAACCCGGCCAGCCGGGCCGACTCGTCCTGAGCCGGCCTGGGCACTCCGTCCTCGAACGAGATGGTCAGCGGGCTGAGGGTAGCCGACCGGGCCACCGTCGCGAGGCCGGACCACTGATCTCGGGGCACCGACCGGCGGGCCTGGACGGCGGCGACGTCGATCCCGACGGTGAGCACCCCGCTGGCCCGGTCGGCCGGCGTCCTCGAGTTGAGCCACCAGACGAAATTGCCCAAGCCGTAGCCGACGTAGGCCTTGCCCAGCCAGCCGGCGCCCAGCACCCGGTGCTGATGCCCGCCGACGATGACGTCCGCCCCAACCTGCTCGAGGGCGGCCGCCGTGCCGAGCTGGCGGGCGTCGGGGCAGGTCGTGCGCTCGGTCCCCCAGTGCAGGAACACGACGACGACGTCGTATGCCGCTCGGGCGGCCAGGACGGCGGCCACCAGTCGCGCGCGGTCCAGGGCGGCGGCGACCCCGGGTCTGCTGTCGGTCGCGGGATAGCGGGTGGCGGTGAGGTCGTTGACCTCGGTGGCCGCGATGACGGCCACCGAGGTGCCCCGGACGTCGAAGACCGCGGGCGCGAAGGCGGCATCGGCAGTGGGACCGATCCCGATGACCTTCAGCGGTGCGGAGCGTTGCGCGGCAAGGCTGTCCGCCAGTCCGTCCGGCCCGTAGTCGACGGCGTGGTTGTTCGCCATGCTCACCGCGTCGACCCCGGCAGCGGCCAGCACCTGCAAGGCCTCGGGGGTCGTGCGGAAGTGGTAGTCCTTGGGCTGTGGCACACCGCGATCGGTGATCGCGGTCTCGAGGTTGACGACGGCGACATCGGCGCTGCCAAGCAGTGGCTGCAGCTCGACGAGGCTGTCCCGACGGCCCAGCAGGCCTGCGACGTGCCGCTCGAAGTGCACGTCGCCCGCGAAGGCCAGGGTGATCGTCGTGGCCGACGCGACCGGACGGCCCTGGGTGCTCACGGGCGTGGTCGCGGATGCCGTAGCGGGGCGGGACGAGGGCTTCGGCTGGCCGGTCACGACGCCGGACGCGGCGGAGGGTGCCGGCGTGGTCGCACCGGTCGGCGAGCCGGTCGCGCTGCCGACGGGTCGCGACGCAGGAGGTGTGGGCGAGGCCGTCCCGGTGCAGCCGGCCAGCGCCCCGAGACCGGTCAGCAGCCCGACGAGCAGCGCTGTCCCGATCCGTCGCACCTGCCCAGTGTGCGGCACGCCCCATGGCCGTGCACGACAGGGCACGCCCGACGACGCGCGATGAGGGTGGTCACGGGTTAGGCTGCCGCCACCGCGGGGGACCTCGTGGTCGCGGCGATGCCGTGTGACGCATGACGAGAGGGAGGCCAACGTGGGCATCTTCGACGAGGTGAAGAAGGGCCTCGGCCTGGGGGACGACAAGGAGCAGGAGGCGACCGGCGAGCTGCGCGAGCAGGCGCCGGAGGCTGCCCCCAGCCCCGAGGTCGAGCACTCGGTGACCTACGACGCCCAGGGCAACGTCCAGGCAGACTCGCCCGAGGTGGTGTCCTCGATCAGCTACGACCAGCAGGGCAACGCGATGTCCGAGGAGGCCAGCGCGGCATACGAGAAGGGCAAGGCTGAGGCTGCCGCTGCCGCGGAGGCACAGGCCAAGGCCGAGGCCGAGGCCGCTGCGCAGGCCGAGGCCGCAGCTCAGGCGCAGGCCGCCGCGCAGGCACAGGCCGCCGCTCAGGCACAGGCCGAGGCCGAGGCCGCTGCTGCCGCCGCTGCTGCCGCGCAGCAGACCTACACCGTCGTCAAGGGCGACACGCTCTCGGCCATCGGCCAGCGCTTCGGCGTCGACTGGCACGAGATCGCGCGGGTCAACAACATCGCCAACCCCAACCTCATCTACCCCGGCCAGGTCTTCACCATCCCGAAGTAGTCGCCGGTCAAAGCAGCACTCGACGAGGCAGGTCCGACGCTCGGACCTGCCTCGTCGCACGTTGCGATTCGGCAACTGACCTCCGCCTATCCCCTGTGGGTGGGTGCCACCCGCTACGGTTGGCCGCCATGACCGATGCAGCGACGCCGAGCCCGACGCCACCGGGCCCGAACCCGTCCATCCCGCAGGACGTAGCGGCACCTCGACTCGAGGGCGACGAGCCGCCGCTGGCCGCGCAGACGACCCGTGAGCCGATGGTCGTCATCACCGGCGTCGACAAGCACTTCGGCGAGCTGCACGTCCTTCGCGACATCGACCTCACGGTCGGCAAGGGCGAGGTCGTCGTCGTGCTCGGCCCCTCCGGCTCGGGCAAGTCGACGCTGTGCCGCACCATCAACCGGCTCGAGCCCTTCGAGAAGGGCTCGATCACCATCGACGGCAAGGCGCTGCCCGACGAGGGCAAGCCGCTGGCGGAGCTGCGCGCCGATGTGGGGATGGTCTTCCAGTCCTTCAACCTCTTCGCCCACAAGACCATCCTCGAGAACGTCACTCTCGGCCCGATGAAGGTGCGCAAGAAGAGCAAGGCCGAGGCCGAGGCCAAGGCCAAGGAGCTGCTCGAGCGGGTCGGCGTGGCGCACCAGTCGGCCAAGTACCCTGCCCAGCTGTCCGGCGGGCAGCAGCAGCGGGTCGCCATCGCGCGGGCGCTGGCGATGAACCCCAAGGTCATGCTCTTCGACGAGCCCACCTCGGCCCTGGACCCCGAGATGGTCAACGAGGTCCTCGAGGTGATGACCGAGCTGGCTCGCTCGGGGATGACGATGATCGTCGTCACCCACGAGATGGGCTTCGCCCGCAAGGCCGCCGACCGGGTCGTCTTCATGGCCGACGGCGAGATCGTCGAGGTCGGCACTCCGGACCAGTTCTTCGGCAACCCGCGATCGAGCCGGGCCAAGGACTTCCTCGGCAAGATCCTCACCCACTGACGCTCACTCGACTGCAGCAGACCCACCCCAACAGGAGGAAACAGATGAAGTTCGGACGGATCAGCGCGGCCGTCGTCGCGGTCACCACCGCCCTCGGCCTCGCGGCCTGTGGCGGTGGGGCGACCGGCGGATCGGGCGGCAGCGGCGGCGGCACCGTGCAGGTCGGCATCAAGTTCGACCAGCCCGGCCTCGGGCTCAAGGCCGGCAGCGACTACACCGGCTTCGACGTCGACCTGGCCAAGTACCTCGCCAAGGAGCTCGGCTACTCCGGCGTCGAGTTCAAGGAGGCCGTCTCCGCCCAGCGCGAGACCCTCATCCAGACCGACCAGGTGAAGTTCATCGTCGGCACCTACTCGATCACCGACGCCCGCAAGGAGAAGGTCTCCTTCGCCGGTCCGTACTTCGTCGCCGGCCAGGACCTGCTCATCCGCGCCGACGACACCTCGATCACCGGACCGGACTCGCTCAACGGCAAGAAGCTGTGCTCGGTCAAGGGGTCCACGTCGGCCGAGAACGTCAAGAAGAAGGTCCCCGGCGTCAACCTGCAGGAGTACGCGACCTACACCCTGTGCGTCGACGCGCTCAAGGGCAACGCCGTCGACGCGCTCACGACCGACGACACGATCCTCGCCGGGTATGCCGCGCAGGAGGCCAACAAGGGCAAGCTCAAGGTCGTCGGCGCCCCCTTCTCGACCGAGAACTACGGCGTCGGCGTGAAGAAGGGCGACACCGCCTTCTGCCAGAAGGTCACCGACGCGATCAACAAGTACATCAAGGACGGCGAGTGGCAGAAGTCGCTCGACAAGAACCTCGGGCCGGCCGGCTACAAGCCGCGCTCGGGCAACCCGCCCACCCCCGCCGCCTGCTCCTGACCTGCTCCTCACCGTCCGGCAGGTGACCTGACCAGCACGGTATGCCGCCCGCTCCGGTGAGCGGGCGGCATACCGGATGGTCGTGGTGGCCAGTCCGCTGACCCGCCGTGAAAGGACGACGATGGGTGAGCTCTTCGCGCAGTACAACATCCTCGGCGCATTCGGCCTGACGATCGTGCTCGCCGTGTTCGCTGCTCTCGGATCGCTGGTGCTCGGGACGATCGCGGCCATCATGCGGGTGTCCCCGGTGGGCTTCCTCAACCGGGTCGGCTCGCTCTACGTCAACATCGTGCGGAACACTCCGCTCACGCTCATCATCGTCTTCTGCAACATCGGCTTCATCGTCAACCTCGGCCTGTCCTTCAGCGAGGACATCGCCCGCAACAACATCATCTGGTCCATCCTCGGCCTGTCCTGGTACCACGGGGCCTTCGTGTGCGAAGCGCTCCGGTCGGGCGTCAACACGGTGCCGGCCGGGCAGGCGGAGGCCGCGCGGGCGATCGGGCTGACCTTCGGCCAGAGCCTCAGCGAAGTGCTCCTGCCGCAGGCCTTCCGGGGTGCCATCACCCCGCTCGGGAACACCCTCATCGCCCTCACCAAGAACACCACGGTGTCCACGGCGATCGGCGTGGCCGAGATCTCCGGCCTGATGAAGGAGATGATGGAGTTCCGCCCTGACCTGCTCATCCCGATCTTCCTGGTGGTCGCCATCGGCTTCGTCGTGCTGACCCTGCCCATCGGCCTGCTCACCACCCATCTGTCGACCCGACTGGCGGTGAAGCGATGAGCTCCGTCCTCTTCGACCACCCGGGCCCGAAGGCCCGGGTGCGGCACCGGATCATCGCCGTGGTCAGCGCAGTCGTCTCGGTGGCCGCGCTCGCGTGGGCCCTCACCAAGTTCGGCGAGAAGGGCAACCTCGCCGCCGACAAGTGGCTGCCCTTCCTCACCGCCGACATCTGGGTCAACTACCTGATCCCCGGGCTGATAGCGACCTTGCTCGCCGCGGCCATCTCGATCGTCTTCGCCGGAGCCTTCGGTCTCGTCTTCGGCATGGGCCGGCTGTCCCACGTCGCCCCGATCCGGTGGATCTCCACGGTCGTCGTCGAGTTCTTCCGGTCCGTGCCGGTCCTCGTCATGATGTTCTTCGCCTTCACGCTGTACGCCTTCAACGGCGTCTTCCGCAGCGACCTCAACTCGCTGGCGGCCGTCATCACCGGGCTCACCCTCTACAACGGGTCGGTCGTGGCCGAGCTCATCCGCTCCGGAGTCGGCAGCCTGCCCAAGGGGCAGACCGAGGCCGGCTACGCCATCGGGCTCACCCGCGGCCAGACGCTGCGCACCATCCTGCTCCCCCAGGCGATCACCGCGATGTTGCCGGCCCTCGTCGGCCAGCTCGTCGTGATCCTCAAGGACACCGCCCTGGGCTACCTGATCACCTACCAGGAGCTGCTCAACAAGTTCCAGCAGATCGGGTCCTACAAGTCCAACCCGGTCCCCACGTTGGTCGTCATCGCGGCGATCTTCGTCGTCATCAACTACGCCCTCACCGGCGTTGCGGGCTACCTCGAGAGGCGCACCCGCGCCAAGGGCCGCGCGGTGATCCCGCGCAATGCGGCCGGCCCCGGGCACATCGCCCCCGTCGACACCGAGGCGCTGCAGGAGCACCAGATCGAGGTCGACGACGAGGTGCTCCGCGAGCGCTACCACAAGCCGTAGAGCACGCGGCGAAGGAGCGATGGCAGCTCTGCCGGGCCCACGACGGCCCGGTATTAACCGACCGAACCGTCCTACCGGCCGGTAAGGGACCATCGCCCCGGTTGACGAAATGGTCAGACCTGGCAGGCTCAGGTCTTGTACGCAATCCGCTACGACAGGCAGGTCACCCGGCATGAAGATCGTCGTCCTCGTCAAGCACGTCCCGGAGCCCACGGCCACGTGGAAGTTCGCCCCCGACCTCACCGTCGATCGCGCCGGCGTCGAGGGCCGGCTCTCCGAGCTCGACGAGTATGCCGTGGAGCAGGCCGCGCGGCTGGCCGAGAGCGGTGCCGCGTCGGAGGTCGTCTTCCTCACCGTCGGCCCGGCCAAGGCGGCCGAGGGCCTGCGCAAGGCGCTCGCCATCGGCGGCGACAAGGCCGTGCACGTCCTCGACGACGCGATCCACGGCTCGTGCGCGCTCGGCACCTCGCTCGTGCTGGCCAAGGCGCTGGAGAAGGTCGGCTATGACCTGGTCCTCACCGGCATGGCCTCCACCGACGCCGAGCTGTCGGTCGTGCCGCAGATGGTCGCCGACCGGCTGGGCGCCAACCAGGCGACCTTCGCCGGCGAGCTGACCGTCGACGGCGGCCAGGTGAGCATCCGGCGCGACACCGACGCCGCCAGCGAGCGGGTCGCCGTGACGCTGCCCGCGGTCGTCTCGGTCACCGACCAGACCGGCGAGGCCCGCTACCCCGCCTTCAAGGCGATCATGGCGGCCAAGAAGAAGCCGATCGAGACGATGAGCCTGGCCGACCTCGGCGTCGCCGCCGACCAGGTCGGCCTCGGGGCCGCGTCGGTGAGGACCGTCGACGTCTCCCCCACGCCGCCGCGCACCGCCGGCACGATCGTCACCGACGAGGGCGAGGGCGGCAAGCAGCTGGCCGACTTCCTCGCCGGCCGCGGCTTCATCTGACGGCTTCGCGCCCACCCCCAGACCTCACCCGCCCGCACGACACACCACGGCATCTAGGAGAAGCATCGTGTCGGAAGTCCTCGTCGTCGCCGAGACCACCAGCTCCGGCGTCCGCAAGCCCACCCTCGAGCTGCTCACCGCGGCCCGCGCGCTCGGTGAGCCCGCCGCCATCGTCTTCGGCGCTGCCGATGACGCCGTCGTCGCCGCGCTCGGCGAGTACGGCGCCACCAAGGTCTACGCCGTCGACGCTCCCGAGGTCGGCGAGTTCCTCTCGCTGCCCAAGGCCGAGGCGGTCGTGCAGATCGCCCAGCAGGCCTCGCCGGTGGCGGTGCTGCTCACCAGCGGACCTGAGGGCAAGGACATCGCGGCCCGGGTCGCGGTCCGTCTCGGCGCCGGCGTCGTGCCCGACGCGACCAAGGTCGAGCTCGCCGGTGACACGGTGACGACGACCCAGAGCGTCTTCGCCGGCCGCTTCCAGGCCAAGAGCGAGGTCACCCGCGGCCCGGCCGTCGTGACCATGCGTCCCAACGCGACCAGCGCCGAGCCGGCCGCCGCCTCGCCCAGTGTCGAGGCCGTCTCGGTCTCGGTCAGCGACGCGGCCAAGGGCGCGAAGATCACCTCCCGCGAGCCCAAGGTCTCCACCGGCCGGCCCGAGCTCACCGACGCGGCAGTCGTCGTCGCCGGGGGCCGCGGTGTGGGCTCGCAGGAGGGCTTCGCGGTCATCGAGCGCGCCGCGGACGCCCTCGGCGGTGCGGTTGGCGCCTCGCGCACCGTCACCGATCAGCACTGGGCTCCGCACGAGCTGCAGGTCGGCCAGACCGGCAAGACCGTCGCTCCGTCGCTCTACGTCGCCGCCGGCATCTCCGGCGCGATCCAGCACCGGGCCGGCATGCAGTCGAGCAAGACGATCGTCGTCGTCAACAAGGACCCGAAGGCGCCGATCTTCCAGATCGCCGACTACGGCGTCGTCGGCGACCTGCACGCAGTGCTCCCGGCGCTCGTCGACGAGGTCGCCCGACGCAAGGGGTGACCACCGGCCCAGGCCGGCGCGCCGAGCCGGGCCGTGCAGCACCTCTCCCACCCTCGGCACGAAGGAGCTTCCCCTGATGATGGCGGTCCGGCTGATCCTGGGTCTGCTGCTCACAGTCGTGTGTCTCGGGATCGCCGGGCGCCGCCTGTTCATGCTCTGGCGGTTGGGCAAGACCTTCCAGCCGCTGGAGGCGGACCGCCGGCTCGACACCGGCGCCGCAGCCGCCGCCGAGGTGCAGGAGGTCGCGCTGCAGCGCAAGCTGCTGCGCTGGACCGTGCCAGGAGTCGCGCACTTCCTGGTCTTCTGGGGCTTCATGATCCTGCTGTTCACCATCGTCGAGGCATTCTTCGGCCTGGTGCAGGCGGACTTCCAGATCCCGGTGCTCGGCAACTTCGCCTGGTTCGGCTTCATCGAGGACCTCTTCGCGATCCTCTGCGTCGTCGCCCTCGGCATCTTCACCATCCTGCGGATCCAGCAGGCGCCCAAGAGCCTCGGCCGGCGCAGCCGCTTCTTCGGCTCGCACATCGGCCCGGCCTGGTTCGTGCTGTTCATGATCTTCAACGTCGTGTGGACCCTGCTGGCCTATCGCGGCGCGTCGATCAACGCCCAGGAGCTGCACGCCCCTGAGAACGCCGACAAGATGCGCTTCCTGCACGGGGCCTTCGCCTCGCAGTGGTTCGCCGCGATCCTGCCGAAGACGAACGTCGAGCTCTGGGAGACCTTCTTCCTGCTGCTCTCGCTCGCCGTGCTGCTCGGCTTCACGGTCTTCGTGACCTACAGCAAGCACATGCACATCTTCGCCTCGATCCCCAACGTCGCCTACGCGCGCCGGCCGCGCGCCCTCGGCGCCCTCGAGCCGGTCTACTGGCAGGGCACGAAGGTCAACTTCGAGGACCCTGGTGACGACGACGTCATGGGCGTCGGCAAGGTCGAGGACTTCACCTGGAAGGGCCTGCTCGACTTCGCGACCTGCACCGAGTGCGGTCGCTGCCAGAGCCAGTGCCCCGCCTGGAACACCGACAAGCCGCTCTCGCCCAAGGTCCTCATCATGACCCTGCGCGACCACTCGCTGGCCAAGGCGCCCTATCTGCTGGCCACCTCGGCGGCCGAGAAGGGTGCCGACGGTGAGCCCACCGAGGCGACGCTGGGCGGCATACCGGAGGCGGCGAAGACCGAGGCGGCCCGACCGCTCGTCGGCCCGCAGGACGACGAGACCGCGCACGTCGGCGAGCACGGCGTCACCGGCGAGGGCGTCGTGCCCTTCGACATGCTCTGGTCGTGCACGACCTGCGGCGCCTGCGTCGAGCAGTGCCCGGTCGACATCGAGCACGTCGACCACATCGTCGACATGCGCCGCTACCAGGTGCTCATGGAGTCGGCCTTCCCCGAGGAGGCCGGCATCATGCTGCGCAACCTCGAGCACGCCGGCGACCCATGGGGTCTGGGCGGCAGCAAGCGGCTCGAGTGGGCCGAGAGCCTCGACTTCGAGGTCCGCGTCTACGAGGGCGAGAAGATCCCCGACGACGTCGAGTACCTCTACTGGGTCGGCTGCGCCGGCGCCCTCGACGACACCGCCAAGCGCACCTCGCAGGCCGTCGCCACCCTGCTGCACGAGGCCGGCGTCGAGTTCATGGTCCTCGGCGAGGCCGAGGCCTGCACCGGCGACCCGGCCCGCCGGATGGGCCACGAGTTCCTCTTCCAGATGCTCGCCATGCAGAACGTCGAGACCCTCAACGAGGCCGGCGCGAAGCGGATCGTCGTCACCTGCGCGCACTGCTACAACACCCTCGCCAACGAGTACCCGCAGGTCGGCGGACGCTACGAGGTCGTCCACCACACGACCCTGCTGGCCCGGCTGGTCGCCGAGAAGCGGCTCACCCCGGTGCAGCGCGTCGACGCGGCCGTCACCTACCACGACCCGTGCTACCTCGGTCGGCACAACCGGATCTTCGCGGCCCCCCGCGAGGTCCTCGGCGCGATCCCGGGCGCGCGGGTCCAGGAGATGCCGCGCAACCGCGAGCGGTCCTTCTGCTGCGGCGCCGGCGGCGCCCGGATGTGGATGGACGAGAACCTCGGCACCCGGATCAACCAGAACCGCGCCGACGAGGCGCTCGCGACCAAGCCCGACGTCGTCGCCGCCGCCTGCCCCTTCTGCATCACCATGCTGACCGACGGCGTCGCCCAACGTCAGCAAGAGGGCAGCGCGGCTGCGACCGTCGCTGTCACCGACGTCGCCGAGGTGCTGCTGCGCTCGGTGCGGCCCGACCTCACCGACGCAGCACCAGCGAGTCCGGCCGGCTGACGGTATACCCCATCCAGATCCGCAATGACCCTGTCCCGCAACGCCTCTCGAGCAAGGAAGTCGTGATGACCGACACCGCCACCCCCTCGCACGCCCTCGGCGCCGGCCTCGACCTGGAGAGCCTGCAGCTCATGCTCGAGGCGCTCGGCGACTTCGTCGACGCTGCCCTCTCCCCTGAGCTGCAGCTCGACCTCGACCACGAGGACCGCTGCCCCGAGGACATCGTCCGGGCGATGAGCGACCCCGAGCAGCTCGGCGTGCAGCTCGTCTTCATCCCCGAGGCCTACGACGGGATGGACGGCGGCGCCTTCGACGCCTATCGGGTCTGCGAGACGATGGCGCGCAAGGACATCGGTCTGGCGACCGCCGTCTTCGCCACCTTCCTCGGCTCCGACCCGATCGTCGTCGGCGCCACCGAGGAGCAGAAGCAGGAGTGGCTCGGCGCGATCGCCCGCGAGGGCGTCGTCTTCGCCTACGGCGCGACCGAGCCCGAGGCGGGCTCCGACCTCGGCGCCCTGACGACCACCGCCACCCCGGTCCGCGGCGACGACGGCGAGATTACGGCATACACGATCTCCGGCCGCAAGCAGTGGATCTCCAACGGCTCGATCGCCGACTTCACGACGATCCTCGCCCTCACCGAGGCCGGCCCGTCGTGGTTCGTGGTGCCCAAGGACGCCCCCGGCTTCTCGGCGGCGCCGCCGGAGGACAAGCACGGCCTGCGGCTGTCCAACACCGCCGCACTCTTCCTCGACGACGTCGAGGTGCCCGCCTACAACCTCATCGGCGGGGTCGAGGGCAAGGGTCTCGTGCAGGCCCAGCAGGTCTTCGGCTACACCCGGCTGATGGTCGCGGCCTTCGGGCTCGGCGGTGGCTGGGAGGCCCTCGACCGGGCCATCACCTACTCGATGAACCGCGAGCAGGGTGGCAGCCTGCTGTGCGACAAGCAGGGCTACACGCACAAGCTCATCGTCCCGCACGCCGTGCGGCTCGAGGCGGCCCGCGCCTTCATCGAGGACACCGCCGACAAGATCGACCGCGGCCTGGGCGCCAACGGCGCGATGAACACCGAGGGCGCGATCGCCAAGTACCTCGCCACCGAGGCCGGCAACGCCGCCGCCGACGCGGCCATCCAGGCGCACGGCGGCTACGGCTACACCCGCCCCTACGTCGTCGAGAAGGTCAAGCGCGACGTCCGGATCACGACGATCTACGAGGGCACCTCCGAGATCATGGAGATGACCATCGCCCGCGACCGGTGGCAGCAGCACCTCAAGACCCAGGGCGGCTACTACCGCGCCAAGGCCGCCGAGCTCAAGACGCTGCATGCCCGGATGCCGCGGGTCGGCGCCGATGTCGCCGCGCTCGCCTGCGAGGGCCTCGCCGTCGTCCTCGAGGCCTGCCGCACCGGCCGGCTCACCCGCAACCAGCACGTGCTCTTCCGCCTCGGCGAGCTCATCGCCTCGTGTGAGGGGGCCGAGGTCTTCGCCAAGCGGGCCGCGGCCGCCGCCGACGACAGCGCCCACGAGAAGAGCCCGCGCCGCTTCGACGCCGACACCTTCGCCACCATGGCGCGGGTCTTCGCGCGCGAGGCCGCCGCCAAGGTCGCCTTCGACGGCTCCCGCTGGGTGGCCGGAGCGGCCGACCCCGGCTCGCCCGCCGTCGCAGCCGTGAGCGGCATCCCGACCGCCGCGATCCAGGCCGCCCAGGCCGGGCTGGTCACCGACATGGATGCCGTTGCCGACGCCCTCTACGGGCGCGGCGCCTCCGCCTGACGCTCTCCCCGGACAAAGGACCGCTGCCATGACCGACGCCCACCCCGCCGCCCAGCCCGTCGCGATCGTCGGACTGGCCGCGATCATGCCCCAGGCGCCCGACGGGGACGCCTTCTGGGCCAACATCACCGGCGGCCGCTACTGCATCACCGAGGTGCCGCCGGAGCGCTGGGACCCGGCGCTCTACTACTCCCCCGACCACAGCGCGCGGGACAAGACCTACTCGACGATCGGCGGCTGGGTCCGCGACTTCGAGTGGGACCCGATCCGCTGGCGGATGCCGATCCCGCCGACCGTGGCCGCGCAGATGGACCAGGGCCAGCGGTGGGCGCTGTCGGCCGGGCGGCGGGCGCTCATGGACGCCGGTTGGCCCACCTGGGGCATCGACTCGGATCGCATCGCGGTCATCCTCGGCAACGCCATCGGCGGCGAGAAGCACTACCAGTCCTCGATGCGGATCCAGCTGCCCGAGGCGCTCAAGCGACTCGAGGAGAGCCCCACCCTGCGCGGGCTGTCCCGCGAGCAGCAGGTCGCGATCGTCGAGGAGACGCGCGCGGCATACCTGGACAACATGTTCGAGATCACCGAGGACACCATGCCCGGTGAGCTGTCCAACGTCATCGCCGGCCGGATCGCCAACGTCCTCAACCTGCGCGGCCCCAACTACACGACCGACGCCGCCTGCGCGTCCGGCCTCGCCGCGCTCAACTCGGCGATCCTCGGGCTCAACGACCACCAGTACGACGCGGTGCTCACCGGCGGCATCGACCGCAACATGGGCGTCGACGCCTTCGTCAAGTTCTGCAAGATCGGCGCCCTCTCGGCCACCGGCACCCGACCCTTCGACGCCGGTGCCGATGGCTTCGTCATGGGCGAGGGCGCCGCCGTCTTCGTGCTCAAGCGGCTCGAGGACGCCGAGCGTGACGGCGACCGGATCTACTCGGTCATCCTGTCGGTCGGTGGCTCCTCGGACGGCAAGGGCAAGGGCATCACCGCGCCCAACCCGGTCGGCCAGCAGCTCGCCGTCCGGCGGGCCTGGGAGCGCTGCGGCGAGGACCCGGCCACCGTCGGCGCGCTCGAGGCGCACGGCACGTCGACCCGGGTCGGCGACGCGACCGAGCTGGAGAGCCTGGCCGCCGTCTTCGGCGCCGCCGGCGCCCGCCCGCGCTCGATCGCGCTCGGCTCGGTCAAGTCGAACATCGGCCACCTCAAGGCAGCCGCCGGCACCGCCGGTCTCTTCAAGATGGTCAAGCAGCTGCACGAGAAGGTCCTCGCCCCGTCGCTCGGCTTCGTCAACCCCAACGAGAACGTCGACTGGGACACCAGCCCGTGCGCGGTGAACACCGCTCTGCGGCAATGGGACACCCCTGCCTCCGGCGTGCGCCGTGGCGGTGTCAGCGCCTTCGGATTCGGCGGCACGAACTTCCACGTCGTCGTCGAGGAGCACATCCCGGGTCGGCACAAGCCCAGGCCCAAGGTGTATGCCGCGGCCGCTGTCCCCGGGTCGGCGCAGGCCGCCGACGCGGGCGCCACCGCAGCGGCACCGGCCGAGCGCAAGACCCCGATGCGCGGCGCGCTCGTCCTCGGCGGTCGGGACGACGCCGACCTGCTCGCCCAGGTCCAGGCGGCACTCGCCGACGCCCAGGCCGGCCGAGCACCGGCACCGGCCGCACCGGACCCGGCCCTGGCCACCGCTGCCGTGCGGATCGCCGTCGACTACGCCGACGCCGCCGAGCTCGCCGGCAAGCTCGACAAGGCCGCCAAGGGCCTGGCCACCGGCAATGCCGCGATCTTCAAGATGCTGCGCCAGCAGGGCGTGTTCGTCGGGCGCGGCCCGGCGCCGAAGGTGGCCTTCCTCTACACCGGGCAGGGCAGCCAGTACGTCAACATGCTCCGCTCGCTGCACACGTCCGAGCCGATCGTCAAGGCGACCTTCGACGAGGCCGACCGGGTGATGACCCCGCTGCTCGGCCGGCCGCTCACCTCCTTCATCTACGTCGACCCCAGCGACGAGGCGGCGGTCAAGGGTGCCACCAAGCAGCTCATGCAGACCGAGATCACCCAGCCGGCGGTGCTTGCCACCGACCTGTCGCTGACCCGGCTGCTCGCGGCATACGGCATCGAGCCGGACATGGTGATGGGTCACAGCCTCGGCGAGTACGGCGCGCTCGTCGCGGCCGGCTCGCTCACCCTCGACGCGGCGATGGAGGCCGTGTCGGCCCGCGGCCGCGAGATGGCCAAGGTCAGCGTCGAGGACAACGGCGCGATGGCCGCGGTCTTCGGTCCGCTCGACGAGATCGAGCGCACGGTCGCCGCCGCCGACGGCTCCTGAGGCTCGTCGCTCCCGCTCGCTAGGTCGGGGTGTCGAGCGCCTCGACGAGCCGTCGCGACGCCGTGAGCCGGAACGACGCGTCGAGCAGCTCGGTCACCTGCTGCTTGGCCGCGGCGTCGTCGCCGGCGATCGGGAGCCCGGTCCGCTCGCCGTCACCGTGGGGCCGGACGAGCGCGCCCAGATGTCCCCAGAAGATGTTGTTGAACGCGCGCACGACGTGGGCGCCGCGGAGCTCGCGGGCGAGCATCTCGCTGGTGAGGACCGAGCCGGCGAGCCCGCGTCCGGCGTTGATGACGACGAGG
>DAOTIG010000031.1:0-27898 GCA_035448065.1 Dermatophilaceae bacterium | reverse complement strand
GGAACGAACAACCATGGAAACCGCCGTTTACACCGTTCCTGTTACAGACCCCAATAGCCCCTTCGACGACCGGGCGGTTTGGGTCGCGGGTGCGGGTGGTTGGCGACATAATGGGGCCATGGTGGAGCCGGTGTCGTTGACGTTGGGTGCGATGGTTGCGGGGTTCGTGGCGAAGGCGGCGGAGAAGGCGATTGAGAAGACCGCCGACGGGGCCGTGGAGGCCGTCCCTGGCGCGGTGAGCAAAGTGGTGGCGTGGGTCAAGACCAGGTTCGCTGGCCGGACCGAGTTGGCCCGCCTGGAGGATGCCCCCGACTCCGCACGCCGGCAGCAGGAGCTGGGGCAGATCATAGACGCCGAACTCGTCGACGACGAACGCACCGAATTGCAGACACTAGTTGATCAGGCCCAGGCTGCAGCACCGTCCGACGTGTTCAACATCGGGTCGGTCCGGGCCGATCGTGGTGTTGCGGTCGTCAAGCACATCGGCGACATCACGATGAACTATGACGCTGGTAGCGGTGGTAGCGACCCTCGCTGACCGGGTCTGACTCAGCGCCATCCAGGCCCGGCTCCCCTGGCGAGGTCACCGCCGGGCCCGGCGGTATCGCGATCGGCCACGCGCACAACGTTGCCGTGCACCGGTATGCCGCCCCCCTCCCGCGTTGGGATCCGGAGGCCGATGAGCGTCTGGTAGTGGGGTCATTCCCGCAGCTACCGGCAGGGTGGGTCGACCGGGACGAGGCCGACACGCTTGCATCCGAAGTCTCAGCTAGTGGACAGCCGGTGGTGTGCGTGGGTGGTCACGGAGTCGGAAAGTCGATGCTGGCCGCAGCCTATGCGCGACATCAAGCCTCCGACACAGCTGGGCCGTGGCTGATCGCCTGGACGAACGGAGCGACTCCGCTGTCCCTCGTCTCGGACCTGGCAGCCCTGGCCCACCGGCTACGTGTGGCAGACCCGACCAACAATGAGCGGTCCGCAGATGCCGCCCGTGATGTTCTGAACGCACTGCCCGTACCAGGGCTGCTGGTTGTGGACGACGCCAAAGACCCCGACCAGATCCGGCGGTGGCTGCCGGCCGGGACCGGGCGGTGCCGGGTCATCATCACCAGCACCGACCACCGATTTGCCGGCTTCGGTACCGCGGTCCCGGTGGGGACCTACCAGCGTGTCCAGTCCCTGACCTACCTGGCTGAGCGCACCGGCCTGCAGAATGACGCTGGGGCGGACTGCGTAGCGCAGGCCGTCGCGGACCTGCCCTTGGGGGTGGCCCTAGCAGCAGCGGTCATTCGCCGCGACCAGCTCACCTACCAGGACTGGCTGGATCGGTTTGCCACCCATCCGATATCACGAATGATGCCGGCTCACTTGTTGCGGTCATATCCGGGCGGCCTAGTCGACGCCGTCGGGCTGTCGGTGCGCACCGCTACCAGCCGCAGCCCGAACGCTGCTCCGTTGCTCACCCTATTTGCGGTCTTGGACCCTGCCGGGATCACCCGGGCCTTGCTGCATGAGCTCACCAGCGGCTTGGAGGCACCCGTCACCGGGCTCGACCTGGATGACGCCCTGGCAGCCCTAAGTGAGACCAGTTTGATCACGCGCACCAGCGACACGATCAGAATGCACGGGCTGGTTTCTCGGATCATCCGCGAGACACCCGGCGACCTGCCCGCTCACGCTGGACGAGCCCTGAATACCCTCGCCCAGCACGCCGAGACTATCGGACACCACCTCGCAGGTCTTCCCACGGACTATGTGCAGCAGATTGGCCGACACGCCCTCAGCCTGCTAGCGCACGCCCATGAGTACGAGGACCGCAACGAGGCCTCACGTTCCGATG
This sequence comes from Dermatophilaceae bacterium, assembly GCA_035448065.1. Classification (GTDB taxonomy): domain Bacteria; phylum Actinomycetota; class Actinomycetes; order Actinomycetales; family Dermatophilaceae; genus Phosphoribacter. Next base: position 26,058 of record DAOTIG010000031.1, on the reverse strand, counting down.
CCGAATTGGTTGGGTCGGCAGCCAACGAGGTGGCCGTCTTCCTTGCTGGTTCTGGCGCATACTCCGAGGGAGTCTCAATCGCTGAGGCGACGGCCGATTTGGCAAGGAGACGCTTCGGGGCTAGGCATCCCAATACTCTCGGGTGCGAACACAACTTGGCGCTGGCATACCTCAACGCAGGACGATTCCAACAGGGTCTCGACTTGATCACTCAGGTCGTATTCGATCGCACTAGCGTCGTCCTTGGAGCAAATGACGCTGACACTTGCTCGAGCCGCGGTGCACAAGCGAACGCCTATGCTATGACTGGGCACCCACACGAAGCCATGACCATCCACCAGCTGAATGTGGCTGCAAGGACAGCAGCTCACGGATTCGACCACCCCCTCACCCTCATAAGCCGCCATAACGTCGCGTCCCTGATGTGCGAAGTCGGACTACGCCGGGAGGCGATCCCGCTACTCCAAGAGATCCTAGACGTTCGAATACGCGAACTCGGAGTAAGGGACCCCGACACCCTTCAAACCTCCAACAACCTCGCCACCGCGTACTTCCAGGAGGGCCTCTGCGAAGACGCCGCTTCGATGCATCAACTCACCGCCACCATCCGCGAACAGGTTCTCGGGGTACATCATCTGGAGACTCTCATCAGCCACGCGGGGCTCGCACTCGCTCAGGCTTGCCTAGGTGATGTATTGGGGGCAACGAGTCGACTGGAGTACGCGCACACCCACCTCCGCGCGGTTCTTGGGAATGAGCATCCGATCACTCGAAAGGTAGCGGATACCCTTGCTCACTTCCGAACGTTCACCGAAGACTAGACTGATCAATGAAACCAATCAATCATCTGGTCTGGCACTACAATGCTCGGTTTCCGTGCTGCGAAGACGGGGTGGCCGGCGCCACCGCCCGGTTCGCTGGGGTGTCCTTCACCCCGTTACCTTCTTCGTGGCCCCGGAGGTCGGGGTCGCTGGTCGCCAGGCCCGGTATGACTGACTGCCCCTGTCGTTGATGATCCGGGGGGTGTTGTCGCCGGGTCTGGTGGCGTTGGCTGACCGCTGATAGGGACACGGCCACCAGACGCCCAGGCGTTCGGGAGGTCTCTTCGTAACGTGGGTGCCGGCAACCATCGCCTGACAGCGACCAGCCAACCGCCGAGCCGGGAGGTAGGCATGACCCAGCGACCGTATGCCGTGTTCGTGGGCTTGGATGTCGGCAAGGGCGAACACCACGCCTGCGCCCTGGACCGCGATGGCACGCGTCTGCACGACAAGCCACTGCCACAGGACGAGACCCGGATCCGTGAGCTCCTAGCCCGTCTGTCCGAGCACGGCCCAGTGCTGGTGGTGGTCGACCAGCCAGCCTCGATCGGTGCGCTGGCAGTCGCGGTCGCGCGGCAAGCCGGTGTCGAGGTCGGCTACCTACCGGGGTTGGCGATGCGCCGGATCGCTGACCTGCACCCAGGCAACGCCAAGACCGACGCCCGCGACGCATACATCATCGCCGAGGCCGCACGGACCATGCCACACGCGCTGCGCCGCGTCGATGCCGGCGAGGAAGCACTGGCCGACCTGGAAGTCATCGTCGGGTTCGACGACGACCTAGCCGGCGAGGTCACCCGGATCGCCAACCGGATCAGAGGCCTTCTCACCCAAGTACATCCAGCCCTGGAACGAGTCCTAGGCCCGATCGTGCAACGCCCCGTCACTCTCGAACTGCTCACCCGCTTCGGCGGCCCAGACGGGCTGCGCGCCGCAGGCCGGCGACGACTGCTGGCCGTCGCCAAGGCCCGCGCACCACGCAGCTACGAACGCCTCATCGACCACATCCAGGCCGCGTTGACCGAACAGACCGTCACCGTCCCGGGCACCCGAGCCGCCGAACTCGTCCTACTAGGTGTGGTCACCTTCTCTGGCCCCGGGTAGGCCGCTGATCGTCACGGATTTGGGCCCCACCCTGGTGGGTAGAGGTCGGCATACAAGCCGCCCTTGCCGAGCAGCTCGGCGTGCCGCCCCCGCTCGATGATCCGTCCCTCGTCGACGACGAGGATCTGGTCAGCCCCCCGCACCGTCGACAGCCGATGCGCGATCACCAGCGCAGTGCGGCCCTTCAGCGCGCTGTCCAGCGCCCGCTGCACCGCGACCTCGGACTCGCTGTCCAGATGCGCCGTCGCCTCATCCAGCACGACCACCTGCGGCTCCTTGAGGAGCAACCGGGCGATGGCCAACCGCTGCTTCTCGCCGCCGGAGAGCCGATGACCCCGGTCGCCGACAACCGTGTCCAGCCCCGACGGCAGCGAGTCGACCAGGCCGAGCACCTGGGCAGCAGCCAGCGCCTGGCGCATCTCCCCCTCGGTCGCCTCCGGCTTGGCATAGGCGAGGTTGCCGCGGATCGTGTCGTGGAACAGGTGCGCCTCCTGGGTCACCATGCCCACCGTCTCGTGCAGCGACCCGAAGGACGCCTCCCGCAGGTCCACTCCCCCGATCCGCACCGTGCCCTCGGTCGGGTCGTACAGCCGCGCCACCAGCGACGTGATCGTCGTCTTGCCCGCGCCACTGGGCCCGACGAGCGCGATGAGCTGGCCCGGGTATGCCGTGAAGCTCACCTCCCGCAACACCGGCCCGCCGCCGGCCCGGTCCCCCACTGCCGCCGCCTCCAACGAGCGCAGCGACACCTCGTCGGCACTCGGATAGGAGAAGCCCACCGACTCGAACTCCACCGCCACTGGACCACTCGGGATCGGCTGCGGCGCAACTGATTCGGCCACCAGCGGTGGCAGGTCGAGCACCTCGAAGACCCGCTCGAAGGACACCAGCGCGGTCATCACGTCCACCCGCACGTTCGACAGCGCAGTGAGTGGCCCATAGAGCCGCCCCAGCAGCGCGGCGAGGGCGAGCAGCGTGCCGATGGTGAGCCCGCCACTCACCGCCATCAGGCCGCCGAAGCCGTAGACCATCGCCGTCGCCAACGCCGCGACGAGCCCCAGGGCAGTCATGAACACGCTGCGGTTCATCGCGATCCGCACCCCGACGTCACGAACGGAGGCGGCGCGGGCGGCATACTCGCGCTCCTCCCGCTCGGGCGTGCCGAAGAGCTTGACGAGCAGGGCGCCGGCGACGTTGAAGCGCTCGGTCATCCGCGAGCCGAGCTCGGCGTTGAGCGTCATCGCCCGAGCCGCCAAGGCCGCGAGCCGCTTGCCCATGAGCTTGGCCGGCACGAGGAAGAAGGGCACGAGCAGCAGCGCCCCCAGCGTCAGCTGCCACGACAGGGTCGCCATGGCGACGACGATGAGCACGAGCGACACGGCGTTGGAGACGACCGAGGAGAGGACCGAGGTGAAGGCCTGCTGGGCGCCGATGACGTCGCTGTTGATCCGGCTGACGAGCGAGCCGGTCTGGGCGCGGGTGAAGAAGGCGATCGGCTGGCGCAGCACGTGGCCGAAGACCTCGGTGCGCAGGTCGTAGATGAGACCCTCGCCGATCCGCGCCGAGAACCAGCGCTGGGCCACGCCCAGCAGGGCGTCGACGATGGCCAGCGCGGCGACCACGAACGCCAGGCGCACCACCACCGACGAGTCCCGCGGCACGACGCCCTCGTCGACGATCTGCTTGAGCAGCAACGGAACTGCGACGACGACAACCGCGCCGAGCACGACGAGCACGAGGAAGAGCACGATGGCCGCGGCATACGGCTTGGCATAGCCGATGACCCGGCCCCGGGTCTCCGGCTTGAGCTCGACCTGGAGCACGGACTGGTCCTTGGCCAGCCCGCGCATCATCATGAACGGCGACTGGCTCACTGAGCGCGGGTCTCCTGGTCAGACCTGGCAGGCTTGTGCCGCAACGCTGCTCGTATGCCGCTCAGCACGCCGGCTTGCACCTCGCGTTCGCGTCGGAGCTGGTCCTCGGGCGTGGCGGCGATGGCGTGCACGAGCAGCGGCTTCACCGCGGCCAGCGCCGGCGCGGGCACCGCGAGCAGCGCGGCGACGAGATCGGCGGTGGCCGCGTCGAGATCCGCGCGGGGCACGGCGAGCGTCGCGAGCCCGAGCCGCATCGCCTCCTCGGCGCCCACGGTGCGGCCGGTGGCGCACAGCTCGAGGGCCCGGCTGTAGCCGACGAGGTGCACGAGCGTGCCGGTGCCGCCGAGGTCCGGGACAATGCCGAGGGTCACCTCGCGCATCGCGAGCTGGACGTCGTCGGCGACGACCCGCAGATCGGCCGCGAGGGCCAGCTGGAAGCCGGCGCCGATGGCATGTCCCTGGACGGCCGCGACGACGATCTGGGGCACCCGTCGCCACACCGCGAAGCCGGCCTGGAAGGCCTCGATCGCGTCCGCCGAGGACTGCAGCGTGTCGCCGACGATGCTCATCAGGTCGCCCTCGCCGGGCACCCCGCCGGGGCTGAACATCGCCCGGTTGAGCCCGGCCGAGAAGGCCCGGCCCTCCCCGCGGATGACGACGACCCGGCAGTCGGCCGGCAACGACCCGCCGACCTCCGCGAGCGCGGTCCACAGCGAGGGGACCTGGGCGTTGAGCGCGTCGGGGTTGGCCAGCGTGAGCGTCACGACCGGCCCGGCCTGCTCGACCCGCAGGTGGGGGTGCGGCTGGGCTGGTGTGAGGGCGGATCGGGGATCAGGCGGTGCGGCAGTCACCCTGGCAGGCTACGCCCCGAGTGGCCTGAGGTCGCCGAGGTGCTCCCGTAGCCGGACCACGTCGCCGATGACGACGACGGCCGGCGATCGGACGCCCTCGTGCTCGGCGGTCCACGCCGCCTTCTCCAGCGTCGTCACGGTCGTGCGCTGCTGGGCCGTCCAGCCGCGCTCGATGAAGGCGACCGGCGTGTCCGGCGCCCGCCCGGCCGCGAGCAGCGACTCGGCGCTCACCGCGATCGTCGACACGCCCATGAGCAGCACGAGGGTGGCGTCGGACGGGGCGTCGCGGCATACCTGCACGACGTCGGCACCCTCGTGCGCCGAGGCGACGACGACCCCCGTGGCGACCCCGCGATGGGTCACCGGGATCCCGGCGGCCGCGGGCACCGAGACCGCGGACGTCACCCCGGGCACGACCTCGACCGGTATGCCGCGGGCGCGGCAGTGCAGCGCCTCCTCGCCGCCGCGGCCGAGGACGAAGGGGTCGCCGCCCTTGAGCCGGACGACGGTGCGCCCGGCGCGGGCGTGCTCGACGAGCAGCTCGTTGATTCGCTCCTGGGGCACCGGGTGGTGGCCGGGCCGCTTGCCGACGTCGACGATCTCGATGTCGGGGCCGAGCTCGGCGAGCACGTCGGTCGGGCCGAGCCGGTCGGTGACGACGACGTCCGCGGCCGCGAGCAGGGCCCGGCCGCGGACGGTGAGCAGACCTGGATCGCCGGGGCCGCCACCGACGAGGTGGACCGTGCCTGCCTGCGGCTCTGCCGACCCTGCCGACCCAGCCGACTCGACGGCGGACCCGGCACTCGGCCGGCCGACCGGCCGGACCCGACGCACCGGCAGGGTGCCGCTGGCCAGGCCGGCGAGGATCGCGTCGCGCACGGCCCGGGCCCGGCGCGGGTCGCGGTCCCCGGTGACCGCGATCTGCAGCCCCTCGGCCGGCGTGCCCGGCGCCCCGTCGGCCACCGCCGGGCTCCAGGCCGCCGAGCGGGCGCCGTCGTCGGCGCGGACGCACCAGACCCGCAGCCGGTCGGCCTCGCGGGCGACCGACTCGTCGACCGCGAGATCGCCAGTGGCCGTGTGCACGAGCCACGGCGCCGGCTCCGCCGCGAGATCCCCGGCAAGGAACTCCCGAGCCACCCACGTCATGGCACCGGCGTCGACGAGCCCCCTGAGCTCGTCGCACAGCCGGGGCGCCACGACGGTGACCTGTGCGCTGTCGGCGAGCAGGCGGCATACCCGACGATGCGCGACGGCACCGCCGCCGACGACGAGCACCGGCTTGCCGGGCAGCTGCAGGGTGATCGGATAGCCCATGTCAGACCTCCAGTCCGCGCTGCCGCAGCACGCGCCGTTCGAGGGGACGGAAGAGCAGCACCTCGACGGCGATGCCGACGAGCAGGATGAGCAGGATGGCGGCGAGCACGAGCGGCATGTCGGCGGCGCGGCGGCCGGCGTCGAGCAGCACCCCGAGTCCCTGGCCACGCTGCACGGACGGTGCGATGAGCTCGGCCGCCATGAGCGCGCGCCAGGAGAAGGCCCAGCCCTGCCGGAGGCCGGCGAGATACCCGGGCAGCGCTGCCGGCAGGGTCACGAAGCGGACCGCCTCGAGCCGGCTCGCCCCGAGGACCGTTGCCAGCCGGTCGAATCCGCGCGGCACCTGGTCGACCCCGGCGAGCAGTCCGTTGGCGATCGAGGGGACGGCAGAGAGCACGACGACCGCGTATGCCGCGCCGTCACCGGCGCCGAACCACAGGATCGCCGCGGGCACCCACGCGACCGACGGCAGTGACTGCATGCCGGACAGCAGCGGGCCGAGACCGTCGCGGACAAGTCGGACCTGGGCCAGCAGCAGCCCGACGAGCGTGCCCGCGACGAGGGAGGCGCCGAAGCCGACGAGGCCTCGTCCGAGCGAGCTCGAGACGGCGTGCCCGACCGCCCCGGAGCGCAGCCCGTCGAGGAAGGACGACCAGACGGCGCCCGGTCCGGGCAGCACGCTGGGCGGCTGCCAGCCGAGGGCGACGACCGCCTGCCAGAGCACGGTGAGGGTGACGGCGGCGACGAGAGGTGGGCCGGCGGCGCGCAGCACGCGACGGACCGCTGACGGGGCATCGGCAGGGGGCGGTGCGTCGAGGGCGTCGAGACCGGCCTCGAGGGCGGCGGTGTCGTCGGGCTCGCGGAGTGCGAGGGTGGCGGAGTCCGCCGGACGGGTGGTGGCCAGGTGGGTCGACTCAGCCATGGCGGCGGATCTCCTCGCGCAGGTGCTCGGTGATCTCGACCGACAGCGCGCCAACCTCGGGCGACTCGATCCGGCGCGGGTGTGCGATCGGCACCACCCACTCGCGCACGACCCGACCGGGCCGGCTGGACAGCAGCACCACCCGGTCGCCGAGCCGCACCGCCTCGCGCACGTTGTGGGTGACGAACAGCACGGTGGCGCCGGTCTGCTCACGGGCCCGCAACAGCTCGTCGTGCAGGGTGTCCCGGGTGATCGCGTCGAGAGCGGCGAAGGGCTCGTCCATGAGCAGCACGTCGCTGCCCTGGGCCAGCGCCCGGGCCAGCGAGACGCGCTGGCGCATGCCCCCGGACAGCTCGTGCACCCGGGCATCCGCGTGCTCGGCCAGGTGCACCGCAGCCAGCAGCCGACTCGCCTCGACGGTGCGCTCCGCGCGCCCGAGCCCGCGCAGTCGCAGCGCCAGCTCGACGTTGCGGCGGGCGGTGAGCCACGGCAGCAGAGTCGCGTCCTGGAACATCAGCGCCGGTCGGCCGGACGGCGTGTCGACGGTGCCGCTCGTCGGCCGGTCGAGCCCGGCGATGAGAGCGAGCAGGGTCGTCTTGCCGCATCCGGACGCGCCGACGACCGACACGACCTCGCCGCGACGGACCTGCAGGTCGAGGGCATCGAGGACGGTCGCGTCGCCGAAGCGCTTGGTGAGGCCCTGGACCCGGAGCGCGAAATCTGCGTCGAGTGGGTCGACCGCGCCGGCCTCGGGCGCCCGGCGCAGCAGGGTGGCGAGGCTCATCCGCGCACCTCGGCCATCCCGGCGGCGAGGGTGGCGCCGTCGGCCTCGTCGACGAGCAGGAACCCTCCGGTATGCCGCGCCCGCCGGTAGTCGTCGACCGGCACCGGCTCGGCGAGCCGGATCCGGACCCGGCCGATCGCGTTGAGCGCCAACGAGTCTCCGGCTGGGTGATGGCCGAGGCGGTCGAGGTCGAGCTCGTCGAGGATCTCCTCGACGAGACCGCGGACGACTCGGGTGCCGACCCGCACGAGGACCCGGGCACGGGCGCGGACGGGAGACTCGGAGAGCACCGCGATAGCCCCGGTGAGCTCGCGGACGACGCCCGCCGGTGCGTCGGCCGTGCTGATCAGATCGCCGCGGGACACGTCGACGTCGTCGGCCAGCCGTAGGGTCACCGACTGCGGCGCAACGGCTTCCGGCACGCTGCGCACTCCCCCGCCAACTGCGGGCAGGTCGATGCCGACGACCGTCGTCGTCCGACCCCCGGGCTGCACGACGACCCGGTCGCCGATCCGCACGACGCCGGCGGCCAGCCGGCCGGCATAGCCGCGATAGTCCGGATGCTCGGGCGTGCGCGGCCGGATGACGACCTGCACCGGCAACCGCAGCGGCTCCGCCGTCGGGTCGCCGCCGACCGGCACCGCCTCGAGGTGCTCGAGCAGGGTGGGCCCGGCATACCAGGGCGTCTGCGCTGAGCGGTCGACGACGTTGTCGCCGTGCAGCGCCGACACCGGGATGGCGACGACGTCGTCGATGCCGAATCCAGCTGCGAGAGAGCTGAACTCCTCGCTGATCCGGCGGTGGACCTGCTCGTCCCAGCCGACGAGATCCATCTTGTTGACCGCGACCGCGACGTGTCGCACCCCGAGCAGGCCGGTGACCGCGAGGTGACGGCGGGTCTGCTCGACGATGCCGTGGCGCGCGTCGACGAGGATGAGCGCGAGCTCGGCGGTCGAGGCGCCGGTCACCATGTTGCGGGTGTATTCGACGTGGCCGGGGGTGTCGGCGAGCACGAAGGAGCGGCGCTCGGTGGACAGGTAGCGGTAGGCGACGTCGATGGTGATGCCCTGCTCGCGCTCGGCCCGCAGCCCGTCGGTGAGCAGCGCGAGATCGGCGGCGTCGAGACCCCGATCCCGGCTGGCCCGCTCGACCGCCGCGAGCTGGTCGGCGAGCACCGACTTGGTGTCGTGCAGCAGCCGACCGACGAGGGTCGACTTGCCGTCGTCGACGCTGCCCGCGGTGGCGAAGCGGAGCAGGTCGTGCGGGAGGGCGGCATCCTCGCTGGCCGGCGGATCCTGCTGCACCGCAACGGCGATGGTGCTCATCAGAAGTAGCCTTCCTTCTTGCGGTCTTCCATCGCCGCCTCCGAGAGTCGGTCGTCGGCACGGGTCGCCCCGCGCTCGGTGAGCCGTGATGCGGCCACCTCGCGGATCACCGCGGCGACGTCGACGGCGTCGGAGTCGACCGCCCCGGTGCACGACATGTCGCCGACCGTGCGATAGCGGACCAGCCGCCGCTGCACCGGCTCGCTGGCCCGCGGGCCGCCCCACTGCCCTGCCGTGAGCCACATCCCGTTGCGTGAGAAGACCTCTCGCTCGTGGGCGTAATAGAGCGACGGCAGCTCGATGCGCTCGCGCTCGATGTAGCGCCAGACGTCGAGCTCGGTCCAGTTCGACAGCGGGAAGACCCGCACGTGCTCGCCCGGCGCGTGCCGCCCGTTGTAGAGCTCCCACAGCTCGGGCCGCTGCCGACGCGGATCCCACGCGCCGAAGGCATCGCGGATCGAGAAGACCCGCTCCTTGGCGCGCGCCTTCTCCTCGTCCCGGCGGCCGCCGCCGAGCACGGCGTCGAAGCGCTGCTCGGCGATCGCGTCGAGCAGCGGCACGGTCTGGAGGGGGTTGCGGGTGCCGTCCGGCCGCTCGCGCAGCCGGCCGTCGTCGAGATAGTCCTGCACGTGGGCGACGACGAGCCGCGCCCCGAGCCGGGCCACCGTCTGGTCGCGATAGTCGAGGACCTCGGGGAAGTTGTGCCCCGTGTCGACGTGCAACAGCGCGAAGGGCAGCGGCGCCGGCGCGAACGCCTTGGCTGCGAGGTGCAGCATGACGACCGAGTCCTTGCCGCCGCTGAAGAGGACCACCGGGCGCTCGAACTGGCCCGCGACCTCGCGCATGATGTGGATCGCCTCGGCCTCGAGCAGCTCGAGGTGGCTCACCGGTCGGTATGCCGCGGCGAGGCTCATGTGTGCAGCCCGCACTCGGTCTTGGCCCGGCCGGCCCACCGCCCGGCCCGCGGGTCCTCCCCGTCGGCGACCGGCCGGGTGCACGGCTCGCAGCCGATCGAGGCAAAGCCGAGCTGGCGCAGCGGGTTGAGCAGCACCCCCTGCTCAGCGACATAGCGCTCGAGGTCGGCGTCGTTCCACCGGGCCAGCGGGTTGAGCTTGACGAGGGAGCGCCGGGCGTCCCAACCGACGAGGTCGATGTCGGTGCGCGTCGGGGCGTCGGCCCGACGCATCCCGGTGACCCACGCGGCATACCCGTGCAGGGCGCGCTCGAGCGGCTCGACCTTGCGCAGCGCGCAGCACCGGTCCGGATCGCGGTCGTGCAGTCTCGGTTCGTGGATAGCGTCCTGCTCGCCGACGGTGAGCAGCGGGACGACGGTGCGGACCGAGACGGTGCCGGACGCGGCATACCCGTCGCGGGTGCCGAGCGTCTCGGCGAAGTGGTAGCCGGTGTCGATGAAGGCGACGTCGACGAGCGGCACCGTCGCGCCGGCGAGGTGCACGAGCGCCTCGTCGCCCATCGAGGAGGCGACCGTGAGCGCCGGGCCGAAGGCGGCGTCGGCCCAGCGCAGCGCGAGCCGGGACAGCTCGACCCGCTGCTCGTATGCCGCGTCGCCGGTCATGCCGTCGGCCGCGGCGAGCTCGGCGGCGACGACCGCCGCGCCCTCGTCGGCGAGGTCGCGCAGCCGTTCGGGCGACCAGACCCGGCCCTCGAGCAACCGGCGACTCATCGCAGCTCCTCCTCGTCGACCCGGTGCGCCCAGTCGGCGAAGGACTCGTCCTCGGCGCGGCCGGCCTGCCAGCGCCGGACGACCCGTTCGATGTAGTCGGGCAGCTCCTCGGCGGTGACCCGCAGCGCACGGGTCTTGCGGGCCAGTCGGGCGGTCGCGCCGACCGCCCCACCGAGATGGACCTGGAAGGCCTCGACGTCCTCGCCGTCCGGCCCGGCGACGACCAGCCCCTTGAGCCCGATGTCGGCGACCTGGGTGCGGGCGCACGCGTTGGGGCAGCCGTTGACGTGGATCGTCAACGGGGCGTCGAGGTCGCCGAGCCGGCGCTCGAGCTCGGTCACCGTGCTGCGGGCGCGGGCCTTGGTCTCGACGAGGGCGAGCTTGCAGAACTCGATGCCGGTGCAGGCGAGCACCCCTCGGCGCAGCTCGCTCGGTCGGGCCGGCAGGTCGAGTGCGTCGATGGCGGCGACGAGCGGGTCGACCTGGTCGTCAGGCACGTCGAGCACAAGCAGCTTCTGGTGCGGGGTGAGCCGGATCCGTCCGGAGCCGTGCCGGTCGGCGAGATCGGCGACCGCGGCGAGCACGGTGCCGCTCACCCGTCCGGCGATCGGCGCGACGCCGACCCAGCTGCGTCCGTCCCGCTGGCGGTGCACGCCGACGTGATCGCGGCGCGCGGCATACGGGATGGTCGGAGCCGGACCGTCGAGGAGGCGACGGCCGAGATACTCCGACTCCAGGACCTCGCGGAATCGGGCTGCGCCCCAATCGGATACGAGGAACTTGAGGCGCGCCTTGTTGCGCAGCCGGCGATAGCCGTAGTCGCGGAAGACCGAGACGATGCCGGCCCAGACGTCGGGCACCTGCTCCAGCGGCACCCAGGCGCCGAGCCGTTGGGCGAAGATCGGGTTCGTCGACAGGCCGCCACCGACCCACACGTCGAAGCCCGGTCCGTGCTCGGGGTGCACGACGCCGACGAAGGACACGTCATTGGCCTCGTGCGCGACGTCGAGGGCCGGCGACCCGGAGATCGCGGTCTTGAACTTGCGCGGCAGGTTGGAGAACTCTGGGGAGCCGATGTGTCGCTGCACGATCGCCTCGATGGCCGGGGTGCCGTCGATGATCTCGTCGGCGGCGATGCCCGCGACCGGTGAGCCGAGGATGACGCGAGGGGTGTCGCCGCATGCCTCGGTGCTCGACAGGCCCACCGACTCCAGACGCCGCCAGATCTCCGGCACGTCCTCGATCCGGATCCAGTGCAGCTGGATGTTCTGCCGGTCGCTGATGTCGGCGGTGTCGCGGGCCAGCTCGGTCGAGATGCCGGCGATGACCCGCAGCTGCTCGCTGGTGAGCGCGCCGCCGTCGGAGCGCACCCGCATCATGAAGAACTCGTCGTCGAGCTCCTCCGGCGGCAGGGTCGCGGTGCGGCCACCGCTGATGCCGGGGCGGCGCTGGGTGTAGAGACCCCACCAGCGCATCCGACCGCGCAGGTCGTCGGCCGGGATGGAGGCAAAGCCCTGCTTGCTGTAGACGTCGATGATCCGCTGCCGGACGTTGAGGCCGTCGTCCTGGGCCTTGACCTGCTCGTTGGCGTTGAGCGGCGTGCGGTCGCCGTCGGCCCAGGCGCCGTTGGCGCGGGACGCTCCGGGTGCCGGGCGGGCGGGGGCCGGGCGGGATGCCGGCGGGCTGAGGGTCATGGTGTCGGTCCTTCTCGGGGAGAGAGCGCGGGCAGGCAACGGCACAGGGGTGCACAGGGGTGCTCGGTGGTGGCGCGCACGGGGACGAGGCGCGCGGCATACCTCAGGGGGGAGAGGCGGCGGGTTCGAGGTATGCCGCGCGCGCTCCGGCAGGTGTCAGCGGGAGCCCGCGACCCCATCCGACCGGTGCGCCGACGCTGCGTCGCAACACCTGGCGCTGGCGACCCGCAGGAGGTCGACATGCCGCCGAGCGACGAGGAGCGGACCGGTCATGTCGCCCAGTCTGCGCGACCCGGCGAGCCCCTGCCATAACTGTCCATTATCTGGATGCCCACATGCCGTTATGCCTCTCCCCCTCTCCCCCGGAGTAACCGCCTCCCCGGGCCTCGATGCGGCTCGCTCGGCGTGTCGCGCCGCGACACGCCGAGCGAGCCGCACGAGTGCCCGGGGAGGCGGTTACTGCGCGGGGGTGGTGGCCCAGAGGCGCGTCGGGGCGGAGGGTTGGCGGGCGGCGGCATACAGTGTGCCGTCCGGGCCCACGACGGCCGTCACGAGGACACCGGGCGGCCCGGGCGCACGCGACCAGCCGCCGGCCTGCTCGCGGAGCACCATGATCCCCGGCCCCGCTGCACTCCCCTGCCCGGCGCTCTGGTCGGTCGCGAGCAGCACGGCCCGCCCGGAGGCGAGCAGCGCGACCGGCGGCGGGTCGCCCTCATGCAACACGACCTCGGGCAACCCGACCAGCCGCCGGGCCGCGCCGGACGCATCGATCCGCCAGGCCGCCAGCCCACCGTCGACGACGCCGGCCACGACACACCCCGACCCGTCGCACGCCACCGACTGCGCGTCACCGAGCCGGCCGCCGTCGGGCAGCTCCACCCGCGACCAGCCCTCGTTGCCCCGGGCCGAGCGCCAGGCAGCCGGCAGCTGCTGCACCCCGTCGACGAGCCGCACCACCGACCCGACGACGAGCGCCCCGTCGCCCCATCCGGCCGCCGCCTGCGCGCTGGTCAGCGCGCTGGGGCTGCTCTCCAGCACGGTCCCCGCCGGATCCTGGCGCACCCACCGCTCGCCCTGCGGCAGCCAGATGCCGATGTCCAGCCCGGTCCGTGCGCTGGCCCACGACCCGACGAGCATCGGTCCGGCCCCGGTGGCCACGACCGCCTTCTGGTCCCCCGCGCCCCACCCCCCGAAGACGTTGAAGGGCTGCTCCTGCTCGACCAGCCCGTCGGCGATGCTGCCCTTCCACACCGTCCACCTGACGTTGGCGTGCGCCCCGCCGCGCGCCCCGCCCACCGCCACCACCCCATCACCGGGCAGCACCTCAAGGTCGAGCCACTCGGCTAGCGGGGCATAGGGAGAGACCCCCCGGACCGGCAGCCGCGCCCACCGGCCGCCGGCCAGCGACCACAGCCCGGGCACCATCGCCGGATCGCGGGTCATCGTGCCGACCAGCACGCCATTGCGGTATGCCGCGAGCGTCACCACCGCCTCGCCGTCCGGCGGGCCGAGGTCCGACCAGCGCGCCTCGGCGACCGCCGTAGCCTCCGGCACAGGGGTGGTCGGCCCCGTCGACGAGGGCGCCGGCGGCCCCGTGCAGGCCCCGGCGAGCAGCACGCCGACCGCGAGCGGGGCCCACGCGGCATACCGGGTGACCGAGCGCGCCATGCCCGCCAGTATCCTCGGCCCAACCCACCGGGCAGACGGGAACGAAGGAGTCGGGCATGGCAGTGGTCAAGCAGCACAAGGTGGTCCTCGACGAGAGCGAGATGCCGACCCGCTGGTACAACATCCTGCACGACCTGCCGACCCCGCCCCCGCCCTATCTGCACCCAGGCACCGGCCAGCCGGTCGGGCCGGACGACCTCGCCGGGCTCTTCCCGATGGACCTCATCGCCCAGGAGGTCACCACCGAGCAGTACGTCGACATCCCCGAGGAGGTCCTCGACGTCTATCGGCTGTGGCGGCCCTCACCGCTCTATCGGGCGCACCGGCTCGAGGCGGCCCTCGGCACCCCGGCACGGATCTACTACAAGTACGAGGGTGTCTCCCCCGCCGGCTCGCACAAGCCGAACACCTCTGTGCCGCAGGCGTACTACAACGCCAAGGCCGGCATCAAGAAGCTGACCACCGAGACCGGCGCCGGCCAGTGGGGCACCTCGCTCGCCTTCGCGTGCGCACAGTACGGCCTCGAGTGCGAGGTGTGGCAGGTGCGGGCGAGCTACGACTCGAAGCCCTACCGCCGGCTGATGATGGAGACCTTCGGCGGCACCGTGCACCCCTCGCCGTCGGAGCTCACCGGCGCGGGCCGGGCGATCCTCGCCGAGCACCCCGACTCCCCCGGCTCGCTCGGCATCGCGATCTCCGAGGCGGTGGAGGTCGCGGCCGGCGACCCGACGATCAACTACGCCCTCGGCTCGGTGCTCAACCACGTGCTGCTGCACCAGACGATCATCGGCGAGGAGGCGCTGCGCCAGTTCGCCACAATCGGCGAGACGCCCGACCTCATCGTCGGCTGCACCGGCGGCGGGTCGAACTTCGGCGGGCTCACCTTCCCCTTCCTGCGCGAGAAGCTCGCCGGCGCGATGAGCCCGGTCATCCGCGCCGTCGAGCCGGCCTCGTGCCCATCGCTCACCCAGGGCGTGTACGCCTACGACTTCGGCGACACGGCCGGCATGACCCCGCTGATGAAGATGCACACCCTCGGCCACGACTTCATCCCGGACCCCATCCACGCCGGCGGCCTGCGCTACCACGGGATGAGCCCGCTCATCTCGCACATCTACGAGGAGGGACTCATCGAGGCGGTCGCCAAGCGGCAGAAGGAGTGCTTCGCCGCGGGCGTCCTCTTCGCCCGCACCGAGGGCATCGTGCCCGCCCCGGAGCCGACCCATGCGCTCGCCGAGGCAGTGGCAGAGGCGTTGCGCTGCAAGGAGACTGGCGAGGAGAAGGTCATCCTCACGGCGCTGTGCGGCCATGGCCACCTCGACCTGCCGGCCTACGCGGCATACCTCGACGGCTCGATGACCGACCACTCCTACGAGGAGAGCGAGATCCGCGACGCCGTCGCCGAGGCGCTGACCCGACTGCCGGCGATCCCGGGCTGAGCCGCCCGCGCCGGGTCAGCGCCGCTGGCCCGGCGGGTGCGGTTGTCCACAGCCGGGCCGGCCGGCGACGATGGCTGTCGGCGCGACGGCATACCCTGTCAAGGTCCCGACGACCCTGGAGTCACCCGTGCCCTCCGACGTGGCTGAGCTTGCTGCCCGGTTGCGGCTGCTCGACATGGCCGCATTGCGCTCGGTCGCCGGGTCCTCAACGACTTCGCGTGGCTCCGCGTATGCCGCGCAACGCCGGGTGAGTGGGCTCACCGCCACGGGCGGGTGGACGGTGAGCGGCATCGTCCGCGGCTCCGGGCGCAGCTATCAGACCCAGGTCGAGCTCTATCAGAGCCATGGGCAGCTGACCTGGACCGGCACCTGCTCGTGCCCGATGGCCGTCGACTGCAAGCACACCGTCGCCCTCGCGATCACCGCGCGTGACGTCTTCGGCCGGGCCGGGTTGGCCGCGCCGAAGGCGACTCTGCAGGGCGTCCCGGCTGCGCCCGCCGCACCGCCACCTCCACCGGCCTGGGAGCGGGCGCTGCGCGAGCTCGTCGCCCTCGAGCAGCAATCCGTAGCCAGCACGCCGCTCGGCTTGCTCATCGAAGCGGAGACGCCGCGGTCCTATTACGGCGCCCCGGTCGGGGTCGGCGACCTCGAGGTCTACCTACGTCCCGTGGTGCCCGGCAAGCGCGGCTGGGTGAAGAACGGCGTCACCTGGGGGAACCTCGACTATCTGCCTCCCTACGGTTCGGTGCGCCCCGATCCCGCGGCCATCGGCGCGCTCCGGGCGCTGGCGGCCCCGGCACTGCAGCACTGGGGCATGCGCCAGGACCGGATGTCACTCTCCGCCCTCGGCAGCGGCTGGGCCGACCGGCTACGGGCGTGTTCCCGCGCCGGCGTCCGACTCTTGGCCACCACGTCCGGCGCCGGCGAGGTCCGCGTTGTCGACGAGCCGGCAGCGGTCGTGCTCGACCTGCGCCGCACGAGCGACGGCAGCATCCAGCTCTCGCCGGAGATCCTCGCTCCCGACGCCTTCGACGAGACCGAGCCAGTGCTGGTGGGCAACCCGCCCACCGCCGTGGTGGGCCGCGCGCCAGGGCAGCAACTGCTGCTGACCCACCTCGACCCACCGCTCGACGTCGCCGCGCACCGGCTGCTGCAGGGCGGACCGGTGCTCGTGCCACCCGGCGACGCGGATCGCTTCCTGCTGGGCCACGCACCCCGGCTGGCCCGCCGCTTCGACATCCGCTCGGCCGACGGGTCGGTCGAGGTGCCCGAGGTCGGCCCGGTTCGGCTGCTGCTGCGGCTGACGCACGAGCCGGGCCAGCGAATCGCCGTGCTGTGGCAGCTGCGCTACGTGGTCGGCGGAGCCACGATCGAGATCGGGCTCGAGTCGACGGAGCAGCCGGTCCCGCGCGACCTGCCGGCCGAGCGATTGCTGCTCGCCGACGTGCTCGCCCTTGAGGTGCTCGACCGGGTGCCGCGGTTGCGGCGCCGTGAGCCCACCGGCGACTGGGCCCTGGTCCCCCGCCTCGAGCTCGGCGGCGCCGACCTGCTGCGGCTGCTCAACCAGATCGTGCCGGTGCTGCAGCAGCGCACCGACGTCGAGGTCGAGGTGAGCGGCACGCCGGTCGACTACACCGAGGCCACCGACGACCCGGTCGTGCGGATCGCGGTCAGCGACTCGCCCGACTCGACCGACTGGTTCGACCTCGACGTGAGCGTCCACGTCGGCGACGAGGACGTCCCGCTGCGCGCGCTGCTCACCGCGCTCACCCTCGGCGAGGAGCTGCTCATCCTGCCGTCGGGCACCTGGTTCCGCACCGACCGGCCCGAGCTGCACGAGCTGCGCCGGCTCGTCGACGAGGCCCAGGCGATGCAGGAGAGCCAGCGCGGTCCACTGCGGCTCTCGCCCTATCACGCCGACCTCTTCGCCGAGCTCGAGCAGCTCGGGGTCGTCGACGAGCAGAGTCGGCGCTGGCGCCGGGTCGTCGAGGGGCTGGCTGCGAGCCAGACCCAGGCACAGCCGCTGCCGCCGCCGGAGGGATTGGCGGCGACCCTGCGGCCCTACCAGCAGGCCGGCTTCGAGTGGCTCACCTTCCTGCGCCGCACCGGCCTCGGCGGGATCCTCGCCGACGACATGGGGCTCGGCAAGACGATGCAGGCGCTGGCGATGATCCTGCAGGCGCGGGCCGACGCCGACGCGGCTGTCGCCGCCGACGCCAACGACCCGACCGCCGACGGCGCGTCGCGCGCGGTCGGCGAGCGGGCGGCATACCGGCCGTTCTTGGTCGTTGCGCCGACCTCGGTGCTGGGCACGTGGGTGGCCGAGGCGCGCCGCTTCGCGCCGAGCCTGCGGGTCGTGGCGCTCGACCGGACCGGCCGCAAGCGCGGCTCGAGCGTCGCCGCCGCCGTCGAGGGCGCCGATCTCGTCATCACCTCGTATGCCGTGTTCCGCCTCGACGCCGAGGAGTTCCGGGCCGCCGGGTGGTCGGGTCTGCTGCTCGACGAGGCGCAGTTCGTCAAGAACCACCAGTCGCAGGCCTACCAGTGCGCGCGGCAGCTGCCGGCCCCGATGAAGATCGCGATCACCGGGACGCCGATGGAGAACAACCTGATGGAGCTGTGGGCGCTGCTGTCCATCGTCGCGCCCGGGCTCTTCCCACGGCCGAGCGCCTTCGCCGAGCACTATCGGCGGCCGATCGAGACCGGCGGTGCGCCCGAGCGGCTCGACATCCTGCGCCGGCGGATCCGGCCGGTCATGCTGCGGCGCACCAAGGAGTCGGTGGCGACCGAGCTGCCACCGAAGCAGGAGCAGGTCATCGAGGTGGCCCTGTCGCCCAAGCACCGCCGGGTCTACGACCGGGCGCGCACCCGCGAGCGACAGCGGGTACTCGGCCTGCTCGACGATCCCGAGCGCAACCGGATCGCGATCCTGCGCTCGCTCACCCTGCTGCGACGGGCCTGCCTCGACCCGGTGCTCGTCGACCCCGACAGCGCCGGCATCGGCTCGGCCAAGGTCGACCTGCTGCTCGAGCTGCTCACCCCGGTGCTCGCCGAGGGGCATCAGGCGCTCGTCTTCAGCCAGTTCACCGGCTTCCTCGCCACGGTGCGCGAGCGGCTCCACGCCGAGGGCATCGGCTACGCCTATCTCGACGGGCGCACCCGCAAGCGCGAGGAGGCGATCGACTCCTTCCGCTCCGGTGAGCGGCCGGTCTTCCTCGTGTCGCTCAAGGCGGGTGGCTTCGGGTTGACCCTCACCGAGGCCGACTACGTCTTCCTGCTCGACCCGTGGTGGAACCCCGCAGCCGAGGCGCAGGCCATCGACCGCACCCATCGGATCGGTCAGGACAAGCACGTCAACGTCTATCGGATCGTCGCCGCCGACACCATCGAGCAGAAGGTGCTCGCCCTGCAGGAGCGCAAGCGGGCGCTCTTCGCCCAGGTGGTCGACGACGGTGACTTGGGCGGCTCCGCCCTGAGCGCACAGGACATCCGCGAGCTGCTGTGACCGACACGCTTGGGGGTTCGGAGTGGCGTCACCGTGTCAGAACTGACGCGGCGATCGAGAGTCACCTCGATCGCACCCGTGGAGAGCGCCGCACCCTGCAGGCGGCGGGGGCCGGAGCGAGCGGCCGGGCCGATGTCGCCGAGCGCATCGAGGAGATCCTCGCCGCCGACTGGGCCGGAGGCTCGGCATCGCACTGATCGTCGACGCCAGCCCGCTCTACGACTACGTGGACCGCGACGACCGACACCGCCGAGCGTGTCTCGAGCTCCTGCAAGACCATCCCGGGTATGCCGCGGCGTCACAGCCGTCGCTGGACACCTGAACAAGGCCGCGCTAGGCCAGCGCGACGAGGTCCTGGTAGTCGCGGCTCCACAGGTCCTCGACGCCGTCGGGCAGCAGCAGCACCCGCTCGGGCTCGAGCGCCTCGACGGCGCCCTCGTCGTGGCTGACGAGCACGACCGCACCCCGATAGGTGCGCAGGGCGCCGAGGATCTCGGCCCGCGACGCCGGGTCGAGGTTGTTGGTCGGCTCGTCGAGCAGCAGGACGTTGGCGGCCGACACGACGAGCATCGCCAGCGACAGCCGGGTCTTCTCGCCACCGGAGAGGACCCGCGCCGGCTTGTCGACGTCGTCGCCGGTGAAGAGGAAGGAGCCCAGCACCTTGCGCACCTCGGTCTCGCCGAGATCGGGCGCGGCGGTCTTCATGTTCTCCAGCACGGTGCGCTCGACGTCGAGGTTCTCGTGCTCCTGGGCGTAGTAGCCGAGCTTGAGACCGTGCCCCGGCTCGACCTCGCCGGTGTCGGGCGGGTCCACTCCGGCGAGGATGCGCAGCAGGGTGGTCTTCCCGGCGCCGTTGAGACCGAGCACGACGACCCGCGACCCGCGGTCGATCGCCAGGTCGACGTCGGTGAAGACCTCGAGCGAGCCATAGGAGCGGGACAGCCCTGACGCAGTGAGCGGCGTCTTCCCACACGGCGCGGGCTCCGGAAAGCGGAGCTTGGCGACCTTGTCGTGGACCCGCTCCCCCTCGAGGCCGGCCAGCAGCCGCTCGGCCCGACGCGCCATGTTCTGGGCGGCGGTGGCCTTGGTCGCCTTGGCGCGCATCTTGTCGGCCTGGGCGAGGAGTGCGGACGCCTTCTTCTCGGCGTTGGCCCGCTCGCGACGACGGCGGCGCTCGTCGGTCTCGCGCTGTTGGAGATAGGCCTTCCACCCGACGTTGTAGAGGTCGAGCTCGGCCCGGTTGGCGTCGAGGTGGAACACCTTGGTGACGACCTGGTCGAGCAGCGCCACGTCGTGGCTGATGACGACCAGCCCGCCCTTGTAGGTCTTGAGGTAGTCCCGCAGCCAGACGACCGAGTCGGCGTCGAGGTGGTTGGTCGGCTCGTCGAGCAGCAGGGTCTGCGCACCGGAGAAGAGGATCCGGGACAGCTCGACCCGCCGACGCTGGCCACCGGAGAGGGTGCGCAGCGGCTGGGCGAGGACTCGCTCGGGCAGTCCGAGCGAGGAGGCGATCGACGCGGCCTCGGCCTCCGCGGCATACCCACCCTGCGCGGTGAACTCGGCGTCCAGGCGGGCATATCGACGCATCGCCTTGTCGCGGATGCCGTCGTCGTCGGAGGCCATGCCGGCCTCCGCAGCGCGCAGGTCGCGCAGGGTGGCATCGAGGCCGCGAGCGGACAGGATGCGGTCGCGGGCGAGGACCTCGAGGTCACCGGTGCGCGGGTCCTGAGGCAGGTAGCCGACCGTCCCGGTGCGAGTGACCGTGCCGGCCGCCGGCAGACCCTCGCCGGCAAGCACCTTGGTGAGGGTGGTCTTGCCGGCGCCGTTGCGCCCGACCAGCCCGATCCGGTCGCCCTCGGCGATCCGGAAGGTCGCACCCTCGACGAGCAGGCGGGCACCGGCCCGCAGCTCCACCCCGGTCGCGACAATCACAACCGACCATTCTGCCAGTGTGCGAGAGTGCGCTGATGCACGTCCTGTCGCTCGCGGTCCACCCGGTCAAGAGCACCGCGATCCGGCCGGTCGACGGCGCGTACGTCGGTTCGGCAGGGTTGGTCGGTGACCGCGAGTGGATGGTCGTCGACGGCTCCGGTGAGCTCGTCTCGGCTCGAGAGGAGCCCCGGCTCTTCTCGACCGTCGCGGATTGTCCGGCGACCGCCCAGCTGCCGCCCGATGTCGCCTTGCGCCTCAGTGCTTCCGGTATGCCGCCCGCGCTCGTCGCCCAGCCGACAACGGGTGCGTGCCGGGTCGCCATGCACGGCAAGGCACCGCTCACCGGCCGGCCGCCCGGAGCTGCGGCCGACCAGTGGGTCGGTGCGGTGCTCGGCCGGGACGATGTGCGGTTGGTGTGGTGCGCCGACCCGACCAGCCGCCGGCTCAACGCGGCATACAGTCGAGAGGGCGATCATGCGGCCTTCCAGGACGGCTATCCCGTCACGCTGCTGACCACGGCCTCGCTCGCGCAGCTCGACATCTGGTTGGCCGAGGAGGCCGCCGAGCGAGGCGAGGGCAGGCCGGCCCCGATTGGCGCGCACCGCTTCCGCCCCAACATCGTCATCGACGGGGCCGCCTCGGCGTTCGCCGAGGACGGCTGGCGGCGCATCCTGGTCGGCGACGTGATGCTGCGGATCGCCAAGCTGGTCGACCGCTGCTCGATGACGACCCGTGACCCGCAGACCCTCGCCGGTGGGCGTGAGCCGCTGCGCACGTTGGCGCGGCACCGTCGGCAGGAGGGCCGGGTGTGGTTCGCCGTGCACGCGATCCCCGAGGTCGCGGTGGGCGAGGTGGGTCGGGTGAGCGTCGGCGACGCGGTCGTCGTCGTGGCCTGACCGCCGCACGGTTGGTGCGCGCGCCAGGAAGCCGTGAGGGGTCCACGGCGTTAGGGTTGGGCGACGGCGCAGAGGTGTCGCCGATCGAGGGATCACGGAGGGGATTGATGTCCTTCAACGAGAACGCCCAGCTGGACACGTCACAGGTCGAGTCCGGTGGGCGCGGGGGCTATGGCGGCGGCGGTGGCTTCCCCGGCGGCATCCAGGTGGGCGGCGGCATCGGCGGGCTCATCCTGCTCATCCTCGCGCTGATCTTCGGCGGCGGTGTGATCGGCGGGGGTGGCACCCAGGCGCCGGACCAGAGCCAGTCCAGTCCGATGGACCCTGGCCAGGTCAGCCCCGGCGGCCAGCAGAGCGGCGACGCCTTCGCCAACTGCAAGACCGGAGCCGACGCCAACAAGAACGACGAGTGCCTCGTCATCGGCACGGTCAACAGCGTGCAGGCCTACTACGCGAACCTGCTGCCGCAGTACGGCAAGCAGTACCCGCCGGCCAAGACGGTCATCTACTCCGGCTCGACCCAGTCGGCGTGCGGCACGGCCTCCAACCAGGTCGGCCCGTTCTACTGCCCGCTGGACAGCAAGGTCTACATCGACGCGTCGTTCTTCCAGGAGCTGACCCGCCGGTTCGGTGCCGACCAGGGCAACCTGGCGAAGATGTACGTCGTCGCCCACGAGTACGGCCACCACATCCAGAACGTCCTCGGTCTGCTCAACCGCGCGCAGCAGGACCCGCAGGGCCCGCAGTCCGGTGCGGTGCGCACGGAGCTGATGGCCGACTGCCTCGCCGGCACCTGGGTCAAGCACGCGTCCGAGACCAAGGACGCCAACGGCGTCGCGCTGCTCAAGCCGCCCACACAGCAGGACATCCAGTCGGCCCTCTCCGCGGCGTCTGCCGTCGGTGACGACCGGATCCAGCAGGCCACCCAGGGGCGGGTTACCCCGGAGAACTGGACCCACGGATCGGCGGCAGCCCGGCAGAAGTGGTTCATGCAGGGCTACACCACCGGCGACATCAACCAGTGCAACACCTTCGCCGTCGGCCGCGTCGAGTGAGCTGACCGCGCGAGAGGGAGAAGCGGCTGCCGACAGCGAGCCGCTTCGGCCTAACGAGCAGGGCTACACGTGCCGGTGGAAGCGGCGGCCGCTGAGGCTGTCGGCGCTGATCTCGACGTAGATCGGCTTGTCGCTGGGCAGCCAGGTCTCGAGGTGCTTCTCGTCGTCGGCATAGGTCTCGCTCAGCGAGTCGACCATCCGCGCGGTGCCCTTGAGCACGACCGACCAGGCCTCGTCCTCGCCCTTGTGGTCGGCCTCGACGGCGACGGCCGAGTTGATGACGAGCTCGGTGAGCTTGGTGCCGGGGGCGGTGCGCATGAGCAGCGTGCCCTCGTCGACGATGAAGTTGATCGGGAAGATGTCCGGGGTGCCCTGGAAGGCCACCGCGAGCCGACCGAACCGAGCCTGGTCCAGCAGCTCCCAGCACTCCTGGTCGGACAGGTCGGTGATCCGGAAGTCGTCGCTCATGGCGCCATCCTAGGGGTGTCAACCGAACCGCGGTCCGGCGCGTCTCCCCTGTGCCAGCACTCACATCGAGAGGTGCCTCATGTATGCCGCGCCCGCCCGCCTCGTCGTCGCCGTCCTCGGCGCCTCCGCGCTCGTCGGAGCCCTCGCCGCCTGTACGACGACGACGCCGACCAGCCCGTCGACGCAGACGTCCGTCGTGACGACCTCGGCCGGTGCGTCCACCGGGCCGACGACGAGCCGGTCCACGACGGGGCCGACCGGATCCACGCCGGTCACCACGGCATCGCCCAGCGCCCAGGTCGTCGTGCCGGTCTACTACATCGCCGAGCCGGACCCGAAGGCCGGGCCCCGGCTCTACCGGGAGTTCCGATCCGTGTCGCCGCACCCGGCCGGGCCGATCGGCGCCGCGGTCACCGCCATGCTCAGCCTTCCGCCACTCGATCCCGACTACGCCAACGGCTGGTCAGGCGTCAGTCTCCGGTCGGTGCATCGGGCCGCCGACGTCGTCACCGTCGACCTGTCCGGGTGGGGTGGCTGGGGCGCCGCCTACGAGGGGGCCGCCGTGCAACAGCTGGTCTACACCGTCACCGCGGCGGACACCTCGGTGACCGGTGTCCGGATCACGGTCAACGGGGCGGCGCCGCCGTCTGGGCACCTCGACCTCCGCGGCGTGCAACGCCGGGGCAATGCCCTCAGCACGGTGGGGCTGGTCTGGATCCTCACGCCGCAGCAGGGCGCCACCTCCGGGTCGCCGGTCACCGTCACGGTCTACGGCACCGGCTTCGAGGGCCACACCCCGCTCAAGGTCTTCCGCGGCGGCACCGAGGTCGCCTCCACCTTCGTGACCACCGCGATGGGCTCCTTCGCCGAGGCGTCGACGACGATCACCCTGCCGCCCGGCGACTACGAGCTGCGGGCCTACACCGACAACGCCGAGAACGGCACGCTGCGGCTCTGGGACACCAAGGCCTTCACGGTGCGCTGACCCCGGCCAGGTCGCCGGTGCACCAGACCGCCCGGCCCCGCCACAGCGCCCGCTGCAGGAGGCGCAGGTCGGGGTCGGGCAGGTCGGGCAGCTCACGACGCGGCAGCTCGCCCAGGACCCCGAGCCCCGGCTCGGCGAGCACGGCCGACGCCAGGGACCGATCGCCACCCACGACGAGCCCCTGCAGCTGCTCGCCGGCCAGGAGCCGGACGGCGTGCTCCGCCACCGCCTCGACGAGCTCGTCCGCCTGGTTGGCCCGCCGGCGCGCATAGCGCTGTTGGCTCCAGCCGCCGGCGGCGGTCCGGCTCTGCACCCGCCGACGCCCGGCTTTCGACGCCACCAGCCGGCCCTCGCGAGCCAGCCCCACGGCATACCCGCCGCGCCGGATGAGGACGAGGCCGAGTGGGTCGTGCTGGAAGTACTCGAAGCCGACCGAGCCTGTCCCCCAACGGATCTCACGTGGCAGGGGATCGCCGTCGATCGTCGCCCCCGGGTGCTCGTGCCGGATCGCCGCGACCATCGCGTCGAGTCGCTCGGGCGCGAGCTCGACCCGGCTCAGAGGTTGAAGCCGAGGGCGCGCAGCTGCTCGCGGCCGTCCTCGGTGATCTTGTCCGGCCCCCACGGCGGCATCCAGACCCAGTTGATCCGGTGGCTGGTCACCAGGCCCTCGAGCGCCTGCGCGGTCTGGTCCTCGATCACGTCGGTGAGCGGGCAGGCGGCGGAGGTCAGCGTCATGTCGATGACCGCGTGGTGCTGGGCGTCGACGGTGATGCCGTAGACCAGCCCGAGGTCGACGACGTTGATGCCGAGCTCGGGGTCGACGACATCGCGCATGGCCTCCTCGACGTCGGCCACGTTGGCAGGAGTGTCAGTGGTCGTCATCGTCCGTCCTTCGAATCGGCTTGTCCTGCAGTGATGTCGACGCCGGCGCGGGCCAGCGCATCGGTGAACGCGGCCCACCCGAGCAGGGCGCACTTGACCCTCGCCGGGTACTTCGCGACCCCGGCGAAGGCCACGCCGTCGCCGATGACCTCCTCGTCGCCCGGGTCCTGACCCTTGCTCGTGAGCATGGCCTTCATCGCGGCATAGGTCTCGAGCGCCTCCTGCACCGGCCGGCCGGTGACCTCCTCGGCGAGCACCGAGGTCGACGCGACCGAGATCGAGCACCCTTGTGCGGCATACGAGATGTCCGCGACGCGAGCGTCGACCCCGACGCCCTCGACGTGCACGCGCACAGTGACCTCGTCGCCGCACGTCGGGTTGACATGGTGGACCTCGGCGTCGAAGGGCTCGCGCAGGCCAGCCCCGTGCGGCGACTTGCTGTGGTCGATGATGATCTGCTGATAGAGGTCCATCAGGCATGCACCTCCAGGCCGAAGATCACCGGCACCCGGTCGAGTGCGTCCAGCAGCACGTCGACCTCGCCGGCCGTGTTGTATGCCGCGAAGCTCGCCCGCGTGGTCGCCGCGGCGCCGAGCGCGCGGTGCAGCGGCCAGGCGCAGTGGTGGCCGACCCGCACCTCGACACCGAGGTCGTCGAGGATCTGGCCGACGTCGTGGGCGTGCACGCCGTCGACGACGAAGCTCACGACCGAGCCACGCTCGGCGGCGTCGAGCGGGCCGAGCACCCGCACCCAGGGGCGCTGGGCCAAGCCGTCGAGCAGGCGGGCCGTGAGGGCCTGCTCGTGGGCGTGCACGCGCGGCATACCGAGTGCGGTGAGGTAGTCGCACGCAGCGG
>DAOTIG010000030.1:0-27915 GCA_035448065.1 Dermatophilaceae bacterium | reverse complement strand
CCGACTGGTGGGGCTGGGCAGCCACCCTCGTCTTCGCCGCGACCGGCCGGCCGCCGTTCGGCCGCGGGCCGATGGACGTCGTCCTCGCGCGGGTGCGCGCCGGGGAGTTCGACCTCGCGGGTGTCGACCCGCGGCTCGAGCCGCTGCTCGCCGCGGCGCTCTCGCCGCATCCCGGCGACCGACCGCCGGCCGACCTCGTGCTCGCCGCGCTCGAGCGGTATGCCGCGGGCGCGGCTGCCACCGACGTCTTCCCCGCCGGGGGAGCGGGCGCTGCGTGGGCGGGCGCGGGCGGGGCCAGTGGTGCTGGCCCTGCTGGTGGTGCCGCCCGGCCGTCGTCCCCGTCCACCCGAGTGATGCCGGTCGCAGGCCTGGCGGGTGCGGTCGAGCCGGCTCGGAGCCCGATGCCCCAGCCGGCGCCTGCGCCGCCGCATGACTGGCGGCGTGAGCAGTGGCAGCCGGGGGAGTGGGAGCCGGCGCCCGCATGGCCCGCCGAGCCGCAATGGGTCGGCCAGCCGCTCCGTGGCCCGGCCGGCGGTGTCGGCCTGAGCGGTCCGGCCGGCGCGCACGATCCGGCGGCCACGCGGCATACCTCTGCTGGCTTTGGCGAGCCGGGCGCGGTCGAGGTCGACCCGCGGATCGGGCGGCCGGATCGGACCGGACCGTTGACCGCCCTGGCCGGGCTGTTCGTGGCTCTCGTGGCGGTGGCGCCGGTCATCGGGGTCGCGGCGGCGGTGCTGTGGAGCTGGGTGGCGCGGGTCGCGGACCGCTCGGTGACCTCGCTCGTGCTGCGTCGATTCGAGAACGGCCGACGGCGCAGCGACCTGCCGGTGACCGTGGCGATGGCGCCCGTCCATGTGCTCGGCGGGGCCTTCGCGGCCGTGCTGGCGGGCGCGCTGCCGCTGCTCGTCGGTGGGGCCGGGATGCTCTGCGTCGCGCTCGCGATGTCGGCGAGCGGGCGGCCGTCGTCGCCGATCGCCGGTCCGCTCGGGCTGGCCGTCGGGATGGTGCTGGCGATCGTCACCGGCTGGTGGGGCCCGGGTGGGGCGTCGCTGCGCCGCGGGTCGAAGTCGCTGGCACGGGGCTTCGCGCCGACCGGTGGGATGGTCGCCGACGTCGTCGTCGGGGTGCTCGTCGTCGCTGCCTTGGCGGTCGTCGGGTGGGGTGTCGTGCGCGGGTGGGTGCCGTTGTGGTGGCCGCTCCCGGGCGCGCCGAGCTGGGTGCGCTGAGTCGGTCGGCTCGATCAGGTCTGCGGGCGTCCGCTCAGTGCGGCGGCGATGCCGAGCCCGACCATCAGCCCGCCGCCAACGCCGCCCACTGCGCTGACCCGCGCCGGGGAGTGCCCGAACCAGCGCCGCGCACTGCTCGCGCCGATCGCCCACAGCGAGTCGCCGGCGAGGGCGATGGCGGCGAAGAGGGCGCCGAGCACGATGATCTGCGCCTGCGGGTTGCCGCCCGGGTCGGTGAACTGCGGCAGCAGCGAGGTGAGGAAGACGAGGCTCTTCGGGTTGCTGATCCCGACGAGGAGCCCCTGTCGGAATGATCGTCCGGGCTGCTGCGCCGGGAGGCGGCCGGTGAGGATGCCGGCGAGGTGGTGCCGGTGCCGGATCGCCTGCCAGCCCAACCACACGAGGTATGCCGCCCCGGCCAGCTTGACGACCGTGTAGGCGGTGGCGGAGGCGGCGAGCACGGCGCCGAGACCGAGGGCGACCGCCACGCCCTGGGCGAGCAGCCCGACCGCATTGCCGACGACGGTGAGCAGCGCGTCGCGGCGGCCCACCGTGAGCGCCCGGCCGATGGTGAACAGCACGCTCGGCCCCGGGATCGCGACGACGATGGCGGCGGCGGCGAGGAAGGCGAGCAGGTGCGGTCGGTCAGGCACGCAGCGAGTATGCCGCGGGCAGCTCAGGTCTCGCTGACCTGCCGGTGCTCGACCAGGCCCACGAGGTTGCCCTCGCTGTCGCGGATGAAGGCCTGCCACTCGTGCGCCCCCGCCGGCCCGAGCGAGTCGTCGGAGTGGCTGAAGATGACGTGCGGCTCGGACTCGACCCGCACCCCTTGGGCTCGCAGCCGCTCGACGGCGGCCTCGATGTCGTCGACCTGCAGGTAGAGGGTCGCACCCGGTGCGCCCCGCTCGAGGAGCAGCCGCACGCCGGCGAGGTCGAAGAACACCAGGCCCGGAGGGTCGAAGGACGCCGTTGGTGCCGTGCCCAGCAGGTCCGTGTAGAAGGCCGTGGCGCGGGTGAGATCGTCGGCCCGCTGGGCGACCTGAACGAGTCGCATGGGCTGTCCTTTCGGCAGGGTGTCCTCGGATGCTATCGAGCCGCGTCCCAGCCGTCCGGGAGATCTCAGCCGCGCGGTATGCCGCGGCTCGGTAGGCTGTCCGGGTCCGTCGGCCGGTCCGACGGCCCGCCGGCGTGGCGCAATTGGCAGCGCACCTGTCTTGTAAACAGGGGGTTAGGGGTTCAAGTCCCCTCGTCGGCTCCGTCCGCCCAGTTGACCGGTGGAAACTCTGCGTTTCCCGATACTCCACGGGATCCCATCGAGAATCTGGAAACGCATGCGTTTCCACGTCGTCCTCCGCCTCCGGCATACCCCCAGGGGGTATGGTGCTAGTCTGGTTCAGACTCGACCACGAGGAGCGCTCCCCATGGCACCGGCCAGCCAGGACACCGCCACCCCGCGCGTGGCCCTCGACGGCACCCCCGACCCTCCGGCGGCGGAGGTCGACCTCGACATCACCGGCATGACCTGCGCCTCGTGCGCGGCGCGAATCGAGAAGCGGCTCAACAAGCTCGACGGCGTGACCGCCACGGTCAACTACGCGACCGAGAAGGCGCACATCGTCTTCCCGTCCGCCCTCGACACCGTCACGTTGGTGCAGACCGTCGAGGCCGCGGGCTACGGCGCGAGCCTGCCCCGCCCTGAGCCCGAGCCGACCGACGACCCCGCTGCCCCCGGCAGCGACCCCGCCGCCACCGAGCAGGACGCGAGCGCGCGGCATACCGCCGAGCTGCGCCAGCGGCTCATCGTCAGCGCGCTGCTCTCCGCCCCCGTCATCGTCCTCGCGATGGTGCCGGCCTGGCAGTTCACCTACTGGCAGTGGCTCTCGCTCACCCTCGCCGCGCCGGTCGTCGTCTGGGGCGGGCTGCCCTTCCACCGCGCCGCCTGGGTCAACCTGCGCCACGGCGCCGCCACGATGGACACCCTCGTCTCGCTCGGCACGATCGCGGCCTTCCTCTGGTCGCTCTACGCGCTCTTCCTCGGCACCGCCGGCCGCCCCGGTCTGGTGCACCACTTCACTCTCTCGGTCGGTCACACCGACGGCCTCGAGAACATCTACCTCGAGACCGCCGCGGGCGTCACCACGTTCATCCTCGCCGGACGCTACTTCGAGGCCCGCGCCAAGCGAACGGCCGGCAGCGCCCTGCGCGCGCTGCTGGAGGTCGGCGCCAAGGACGTCGCCGTGCTGCGCCCAGGCCCCGACGGTGACGTCGAGTCGCGTATGCCGGTCGGCCGGCTCGTCGTCGGCGATCGCTTCGTCGTGCGGCCGGGGGAGAAGATCGCCACCGACGGCGTCGTCGAGGACGGCACGTCGGCGGTCGACGCGTCGATGCTCACCGGCGAGCCGGTCCCCGTCGACGTGCAGCCCGGCTCGGCCGTCGTCGGCGGCACGGTCAATACCTCGGGGCGAATCGTGGTGCGGGCCAGTCGAATCGGCGCCGACACGCAGCTCGCCCAGATGGCCCGCCTGGTCGAGCAGGCCCAGACCGGCAAGGCCGAGGTGCAGCGGCTCGCGGACCGGGTCTCCGGCATCTTCGTGCCGATCGTCATCGTCCTCGCCCTGGCGACCCTCGCCTTCTGGCTGGCCCGCGGGGCCGGCGCGACGGCCGCCTTCACCGCCGCCGTCGCCGTGCTCATCATCGCCTGCCCCTGCGCCCTCGGGCTCGCCACCCCGACCGCACTCATGGTCGGCACCGGCCGCGGCGCCCAGCTCGGCATCCTCATCAAGGGCCCCGAGGTCCTCGAGAGCACCCGCCGGGTCGACACCGTCGTGCTCGACAAGACCGGCACGGTGACGACCGGCACGATGACCCTCCGCGCCGTCAACGCCGCCACCGGCGAGGACCCCGACACCGTGCTGCGCCTCGCCGGCGCCGTCGAGGCCGCCTCCGAGCACCCCGTCGCCCGCGCGGTCGCCGACGGAGCCCGCGACCGACTCGGCCCGCTGCCGGCGGTCACCGGCTTCGCCAACGTCCCGGGCCTCGGCGTCGAGGGCGACGTCAGCGTCGACGGCGTCGCCGCCCACGTCGTCGTCGGCCGCCCCGCCCTGCTCGAGCAGCGCGGCATACCGATCGACGCGGAGCTCACCGACGCGCTCGCGCGGGCTGAATCCGATGGCGCCACAGCCTTCCTCGTCGCGCATGCCGCCCGCGCCCGTGGCGTCGTCAGCGTCGCCGACGCGCTCAAGCCGACGTCGGCCGAGGCGATCGCCCGGCTGCGCGACCTCGGCCTCACCCCGGTGCTGCTCACCGGCGACAACGAGATGACCGCCCGCGCCGTCGCCGCCCAGGTCGGCATCGACGCCGACCAGGTCATCGCCGGCGTGCTCCCGCAGGACAAGGTCGCCGAGGTGCGTCGCCTGCAGGAGCAGGGGCGGGTCGTCGCAATGGTCGGTGACGGCGTCAACGACGCGGCGGCGCTCGCTCAGGCCGACCTCGGGCTCGCCATGGGCACCGGCACCGACGCGGCGATCGAGGCGAGCGACCTCACCCTCGTCGCCGGCGACCTGCGGGTGGCCGCCGACGCGATCCGGCTGGCCCGGCGCACCCTCGCGACGATCAAGGGCAACCTCTTCTGGGCCTTCGCCTACAACGTCGCCGCGCTGCCGCTCGCTGCGGCGGGACTGCTCAACCCGATGATCGCCGGAGCGGCGATGGCCTTCTCGTCGGTCTTCGTGGTGTCCAACAGTCTCCGGCTGCGCGACTTCCGCGGGATCTCCTGACCGGCATACCGCGCCATCGGTTGCTCATCGGTGGCTCAGCGGTTGCGTCGGGCCAGCTCGCCGGAGAGAGCGGTCGCGAAGCCGCACCACGCGGCATACGCCCCGAGGGCGGCTCCTCGACGGCGTCTGGTCGTGCCCGCCCGTCGGGCCAGGTCGGCCGACGAGGCGGCGAGACCGGAGGCGACCGCCGTCGCGAGACCGAGGCGGCGGCCGCGGAAGAACACCGCGCTCCACCCGGCGTTGACCGCGAGATTGCACGCGAAGGCAACCCGGTATGCCGCGGCCCGCTCGTGCTCCCCGTCGCGGTCCAGCTCGGTGAGGGTCGCGGCCGACGCGAGGGCGAGTCCGGCATACAGGCCCGACCAGGCGACCGGGAAGGCCCACTGCGGGGGCTGCCACGACGGCTTGTCGAGCGCGGCATACCACCGCGAATCAGGCTGGGTGGCAAGCCCGCCCAGCACCGCGGCCGCCCCCACCGCGCCGAGGCAGACGGCGAGGTTGCGCGGGCCGGTGTCGGCCGGAGCGGTGCGCATCGCCTGCCGGATCGCCTCGTCGACACCGGTCGACAGCGGAGCGTCGAGGTGGTCCTCGAGGTCGCGATCTCGGCAGACCGCATCGTGGACCAGGCTCTCGACGAGCGGCTTGGCCAGCGGGGCGGGCACGGGCGTCACGAGGCCGACCCAATGGCTGGCCAGCCTCGGTGTGAGCACCGGCACCGTGACGACGAGCCGTCGGCGCAGCCCGGTGACGGCGGCATAGCGCTGCAGCAGCTCGCGATAGGTGAGCACGTCGGGCCCGCCGATGTCGAAGGCCCGGTCGACCTCGGCGGGCAGCGTGGCGGCCCCGGCCAGCGCGCGCACGGCGTCGTCGGCGGCGACCGGCTGCAGCCGGTTGTCGAGCCAGCGCGGCGCGATCATCGCCGGCAGCCGGCCAGCGAGGTAGCGCAGCATGTCGAAGGACGCCGAGCCGTCGCCGAGCACGACCGCCGCCTGGAGCACGGCGGTGGGCACCCGCGACTCCAGCAGGATCCGCCCGACCTCCTCGCGGGAGGCCATGTGCGGCGACAGCGGCTCGCCCTGCGGGTGCAGGCCGCCGAGATAGACGATCCGCTGCACGCCGGCGCGCTCGGCCGCCGCTGCGAAGGCCTGGGCGAGCTCGCGGTCGCGGGTGACGAAGTCGCCGCCCTCCATCGAGTGCACGAGGTAGTAGGCGACGGTGACTCCGTCGAGCGCGCGGTCCAGGTCGCGGTCGGAGCCCGCGTCGCCCTCGACCACCTCGACGCGCGGCGCCCACACGGCCCCGGCGATGCCGGACCGCCGGCGAGTGAGCACCCGCACCGCCCAGCCCTGCTCGAGCAGCCGGGGCGTGAGCAGGCCACCGAGATAGCCCGAGGCGCCGGTGACCAGCGCCCGGCGAGGGGCGGTGGGCGGGTCGCTCGGCGCGGTCACCGGAGGGCCTCCAGGATCGGGGGGAGCAGCAGCAGCATCGAGCCGGACCACATGACGTGGGTGATGATCGGGCCGAGGATCCCGCCGGTCACCCGCCGCTGCAGCCCGCAGACCAGCCCGAGCACGGCGGCGGCGAAGACGAGCATGAGGTTCCCCGTACCCGCTGTCGCGGCGGCATACACGATCGTCGACCCGAGAACCGCATGGCGGCGCCCGATGGCTGCGTAGAGACCACCGCGGAAGTACATCTCCTCGGCCACGCCGTTGACGGCGGTGATCGCGGCGACGACCGGCAGGGAGCCGAACCGCGCGTGGTCGAGCAACCCGTCGACCGGCTCGCGCAGCAGCGGCACCTTGGCGACGACGACCGCCCCCGCGGTGAAGACCGCGACGAGCAGCCCGCCGAGGGCCAGCGACTGCACCCACGGGCGGGCGGAGTGCTCACCGGTGCGGGTGTGCGCCCGGCCGAGATGCAGCGGCCCGGAGAGCCACGCCCCGCCTGCCCAGACCACCGCCAGACCGATCGACGCCGCGTAGAAGAGCCGGTCGCCCGGGGTGATCCGCAGGGTCATCGCGAGCACGGCGGCGCCGACCAACAGCGTGACGACCGCGACGACCCGCCGGCGCCGGAAGGCCGCGTCGGACTCGGTGTGGTCACGGGGCACCGGGTCGTAGAGCGCCGCCCGGACGAACGCCCGCAGCTCGCGCACCGGATCGGGTATGCCGCTCACCGGCCCATCTTCGCGTCCGCGCCGCCGCGCGGGGGGCCCGAGACCCCTCAGCTCTCAACGAGCGAGTAGATGAGCACCGTGTAGGGGGCGATCGTCATGCTCGCGTGCGCGTCGAGCCCGTCGGCCTCCTCCGCGTGCGCATCCATGTCGTATGCCGCGGCGTCACCGAAGTCGGCGCTGTAGCCCCGCGAGTCGGAGTTGAGCCGCAGCACCCAGCGGCCGGTGTGCGGCATACCGATGCGGTAGTGCTCGTAGTGGTTGGCGCTGAGGTTGACGACGACGACCGTGTCGTCGCCGACGCCACCGTCGGCCCACCGGTGGAAGGCCAGCACGTTGGCCTCCTCGTCGGCGTGGAAGACGTTGACCCCGTGGCCGGTGAGCCCCTTGGTCCACCCGTCGATGTTGCGGCGCAACCGGATCAGGTCGCGGAAGAGCCGGACGATCCCCTGGAAGTCGCTGTTCTGGTGCCAGTCGAGCGGCACGTCGTCGCGGAACCACTGCCCCTGCAGGAACTCCTGGCCCTGGAAGAGCATCGGGATGCCCGGCGAGGTGAGGGTGAGGGCTGCGCCCAGCGTCGATCGCTTCTGGGCGTGCCACCCCGTCGGGTCGTCGGCGTTGACCTCGGTCGTCACCCGGGCCTGCCCGTTGGCGACCTCGTCGTGCGACTCGGTGTAGATGACCCGCTGGAAGGCGTCGTCGTTGTAGATCCGGGTCACCGCCTCGCGGACCGACGCCATCGAGCGCCACGAGTCGTCCATCGCGATGACCGCCTCGCGCACCGGGTGCACGAAGGCCGAGTCCCACTGGGCGTGGAAGGCCGCGCCCCCGTTGTCGACCTGGCTGATCGCCGGGTCCTGGTGCATGTCCTCGGCGATGGTGATCCGGCCCGGATACTGCTCGCGCACCGAGGTGTTGATCCAGCGCATGAGGTCCCAGCCCTCGGGCAGGTCGATGCCGCTGCCGTGCACGCTGCGCATGTACGGCGTCATGTCATAGCGCAGGCCGTCCATGTGGTAGTCGTACAGCCACATCATCGCGTTGTCGTGGATGAAGCGGCGGACCTCCTCGCGGCCGTAGTCGGGCCGGGTGTCGCCCCACGGGGTCGTCGATCGGTCGTCGTTGTAGAAGTAGATCCCGCCCTTGCCGTTCTCGCTCCACCCGTCGAACTGCCACAGGTCGAGGTCGCTCGGGCCGAAGTGGTTGTAGACGACGTCGAGGATGACCGCGATGCCGTTCTTGTGACACTCGCGGACGAAGGTCTTGAGCGCGTCCGGCCCGCCATAGCCGGACTCGACGGCGAACAGGTGCGCCGGGTTGTAGCCCCAGGACCGGTCACCGGCGAACTCCATGACCGGCATGAGCTGCACGGCGTTGACGCCGAGGTGCAGGAAGTGGCCGATCTTGCCCATGACGTCCCACAGGTCGGTGCCGACGTGCTCGCCCGCGAAGGAGCCGACGTGGGCCTCGTAGATGACCAGCTCGTGGTGCGGCGGGCAGTGGAAGTCGTCGCCCTCCCAGTCGAAGGCCCCGTGGTCGTAGATGACGCCGTTGCCGACCGAGCTGGTGACCTGCCGGGCGTAGGGGTCCATCCGATAGAGGGTCTGGTCGCCGGTCCGCACGACGAGCTTGTACTCCTGGCCGACCTGGGCGCCGGCCACCTCGGCATACCAGTTGTCACCCTCGCGCTGCAGCGCGCTCGCGGTGTCCGACCAGCCGTTGAAGTCGCCCACGACGTGCACGCTGTCGGCGTGTGGGGCCCACACGCGGAAGGCCACCCCACCGTCATAGGGCAGTGCGCCCATCCCGTCGACCATCTCTCGCCTCTCCGTCCGCCTCGCCGTGCTCGCCTCAATGGGCCGGTATGCCGCCGACCACCATGAGCCAGGTATGCCGCCAACCTACTGGGCAGCGCCGACAGCGGTCACGAGGTGGGCCACGTGAGGAATCTCGTGCGCGTCCGGGGTTTGGCGGGGTTTGGCGATCCGTCGGGGGATACCTTCCCGCCATGAGTCGCCACGCTCGACCGGAGATCGACCGCAGCCACTGGTGGGACCGGCTGTGGCGACCCTTCTGGGTGCTGCCCGCGGCCATCTGCATCGGCTCGGTGGGCCTTGGCGTGCTCCTACCCACGGTCGATGAGCAGGTCATCTCCTGGGTGCCGTACGTCTTCCAGAGCGGCGCCGACGGGGCACGGCAGCTGCTCGGCACGATCGCCAGCGCGATGATCTCGGTCACCGGATTGGTGTTCTCGGTGACCATGGTCGTGCTGCAGCTCGCGAGCAGCCAATACACCCCGCGGCTGCTGAGCACCTTCCTCGCCTCGCGGATCGCCCAGGTCACCCTCGGGGTCTTCTGTGGCTCGTTCCTCTACGCCCTCACCGTGTTGCGGGTCGTGCGCGGCGACCTCGCCGGGGCGGCCGAGTTCGTGCCGCAGGTGTCGGTGAGTGTCGCCTTCGGCTACGTCGTCGCCTCGGTGGGGTGCTTCCTCGCCTTCATCGGGCACATCACCGACTCGATCCGGCTCAGCTCGGTCGTCAGTCGGATCGGCCGCCGCACCCGGGCTGCCGTCGAGGCGCTGTGGTCCGGCGAGCACCCGCGGGCCGGCTGGTCGCCGGCCCCCGGTGCGACCCGGACCGCGTGGACGATGGACGACCGACAGGGCTATCTCACCGCGCTCGACTCGACAGCGCTCGTCGAGTGGGGGCGCGCGCACCGGCGGGTCCCCGTCCTCGAGGTGGGACTCGGGCACTTCGTCGTCGCCGGACAGGTCATCGGCACGATCTGGGCCGAGGACTCGGGCGGCTCAGCCGGCCCGGACGGCCTGGCCGAGCCGGCCCCGCCGACCGAGGCGATCAAGGTCGAGGACGACCGGGTCCTCGGCGCCGACATGGGCTTCGGCCTGCGCCAGCTCACCGACATCGCCCAGCGCGCGCTCTCGCCCGGGGTCAACGACCCGACGACGGCGGTCCAGGTGATCAACGAGCTGCACTCGATCCTGCGGCTGCTCGCCACTCGTGACGACCTCTGGCCCACGCTGGTCGACGACGAGGGGGCCGCACGGGCTCGCTGGCGGCCGCAGACCTTCCGGGACTCGGCCGAGCAGTCGCTCGGCGAGATCGCTCACTACGCCACCGACGCGCCTGCGGTGCTCACCCGGCTCGCCGAGGTGATCGCCGAGCTCGAGTCGGTATGCCGCCCGCAGCACGCGCCCGCACTCCGCGGGCTCGCCGAGCGGGTCGTGTCCGCAGGCGAGCGCCCGGCGCAAAGGTGACTGCAGAAGGGGACCCATGAGTCGCGGCGTGCCGGCATCTTTCGAGCCCGTGCAACCTCGCGGGCGGCATACCGCGTTGTCTCGGGCATGAGCACCATCCACTCGACCCCGGCATCCCGACGATCCGTCCCGCGCGCGGCCCTGCTCGGCACGGCCGGCCTGCCACTCCTGGGCGCCTGTCAGGGGGGCGCCTCGGGTGTCGGCGGCGGGGGAGACGGGTCCGCGGACGGTGGCGGGACCGTCGCGCGGTCCGCGGTCGCGCGGACCCGCCCGCCGGCCGACGCTCTGGCCCCGGGCGTGGTCGCCCTCAGCGGATTCGCCGACCGGGTCACCGCGCGGCTGCTCGCCGACGGCGACGGTGACCTCGTCTGCTCGCCCTACTCGATCGCGGTGGCGCTCGCGATGACGGTCAACGGAGCGGCCGGGTCGACGAAGGCCGAGATGCTCTCGGTGCTCGGCGGCCTCGGCCTCGCCGAGCTCGACGCCGGGATGTCGGCGATCACGGCGCTCGTCGAGAGCCGCTCGGGCACGCGCAAGGGTGGTGACGGCAAGGACGCCGAGGTGGTCGTCGCGCCGGCGAACTCGATCTGGGCGCAGCGTGACGTGCCGTGGAAGCCGGCCTTCCTCGACGCCCTCGCGCGCTGGTATGCCGCGGGCGTCCACCTCGTCGACTACCAGACCGGCGGCGAGCGGGCGCGGACCGAGATCAACGCCTGGACGGCGGACCGGACCCGGCAGAAGATCACCGAGCTCGTCCCCTCCGGAGTGATCACCCCGGCGACCCGGATGGTGCTTGTCAACGCGATCTACCTCTCCGCTCCCTGGCTCACGCCCTTCGACCCCGGTTCCACCAGGCCCCAGCCCTTCCACGCTCCGAGCGGCACGATCAGCGTGCCGACGATGTGGGCCGAGCTGCGGGGAGGCACGGCGGCGGCCCGGCGCCCGGGGTGGCAGGCGGTCTCGCTGCCGTTGGCCGGTGGCGAGCTGGCGATGACCGTGGTGCTGCCCGCGCGGTCGGACGCAGCCGGGTTCGCCGCGCTGCTCGACCCGGCGAAGGGCGGCGGGATCGGCGCGATCCTCGGCTCGCTGCGGGCCGAGCCCACCGTGATCCTCACGATGCCGACGTGGACCAGCCGCACCCAGGTCCGGCTGCGGCCGCTGCTGTCGGTGCTCGGGATGCCGACCGCGTTCGCCGACTCGGCGGACTTCTCCGGGATGACCGACGCGATCCGGCTGGCGATCAGCGAGGTCGTCCACCAGGGCTTCGTCGCGGTCCGCGAGGGTGGCGTCGAGGCGGCGGCAGCGACCGCGGTGATCATGCGCGAGGTGTCGGCGCCGCTCGACCCCTTCACGCTCACCCTCGACCGGCCCTTCCTCTACGTCATCCACGACGTCGCGAGCGCGGCTCCGCTCTTCGTCGGTCGGGTGTCCATCCCCAAGGCCCCCTGAGCCGCGCTGACGCGGCATACCCTGTAGGGGTATCCGCGACCGGAGGGGCGAGCATGCACGGCTACAGCGAGCACAAGACCGACCATCTCAAGCGGCTGCGCCGCATCGAGGGGCAGGTCCGCGGGGTGGCCCGGATGGTCGAGGAGGACGCCTACTGCATCGACGTGCTCACCCAGCTCTCGGCCGTGACCCGCGCGCTGCAGTCGGTGGCGGTCGGGCTGCTCGACGAGCACCTCGCGCACTGCGTCGTCGCCGCGGCCCGGGAGGGCGGCGAGGAGCAGGAGACCAAGCTGCGCGAGGCCTCGGAGGCGATCCGGCGGCTCGTGCGCAGCTGACCGGTTTCCGGCAAATCGCCACGCGGACCGGCCTCGCCTCGGGACACTTGCTGCATGCGACTGAGGGCCGGTGCCGTGCTCACGGCGGCGCTCCTCGTCGGGGCGCTCACCGGGTGCGGCGGCTCGCCCGCACCTGCAATGCCGAGCAGCTCGGCGCCCACGACCCAGGCTCGGGTGACGCCGGCCCGCTATCCCACCATCGGCCCGCTCGCCTCGGACATCATCCTCGTCCAGATGAGCCTGTTGCGCGATCAGCAGACCATCCGGCTGGCCGAGCTCGCCCTCGGCAAGCCCGGCCTGCGACCGGAGATCCACGACCTCGCGCGCTCGCTCACCGCCCCGCTGCCCGAGCGCGACACCCGGCTGCGCGCGCTGCTCACCGAATGGAAGGCGCCGGAGGCCGTGGCCTCGCACTCCGGGCACCCGATGCGCGGCATCCTGCAGGAGGCGGTCATCGGCGCCCTCGGCGAGCTCGACGGCGCCGACTTCGAGGCTGCGTGGCTGACCCGGCTCGCCGACCAGGAGCAGGGGGCTGCTGACCTCGCCAAGGCGCTGCAGCCCAAGCTCGAGGACCAGCGCAGCAAGGATCTCGTCGCCGCCGTGACCGCCGACTCGGCGGCCAACGTCACGCGGCTGCGCGCCCTCGCCGGCCACTGAGCGCGCGAAGCGCCCGCCCACGGCGGGCGTCTCGTGTCGGTGGGCCCAACTACTCTCCCGGTATGCCGCCCGCGCCGGACCCAGCCGCCCCGCACCCGGGTGCCACGCCCTTCGCCCGGCTCGCCGAAACGGTCGAGGCGGTGGCGGCGACCTCCTCGCGCACGGCCAAGGTCGGGCTGCTCGCCGCTGTGCTCGGCGAGCTCGCGCCGGACGAGGTCGAGCCGGCGATCGGGCTGCTCACGGCCGCGCCCCGGCAGGGCCGGCTCGGTGTCGGCTGGGCGACGATCCGCGGCGTCACCGCGCCGCCGGCGCAGGTGCCGTCCGTCACGGTGGCCGAGGTCGACGGGCTGCTCTCCAGGCTGGCGGCGGCCGGTGGCTCCGGGTCTGGCGCCGATCGAGCCTCGTTGCTGCACAACCTCTTCAGCCGAGCAACGGCCGGTGAGCAGCGGCTGCTCACCGGCGTGCTGCTCGGCGAGGTCCGGATGGGCGCGATGGCCGGCCTGGTCACTGACGGGGTCGCCAAGGCCTCGGGCCGGCCGTTGGAGGAGGTCCGGCGCGCGGCCATGCTGTCCGGCTCGCTGGGCCACGCGGCATACCGGGCGATGAGCGGGGGCGACCTCAGCGCGATCGGGCTCACCGTCGGCGTGCCGGTGCTGCCGATGCTCGCCTCAACCGCGGCGAGCGCGGGCGAGGCGGTCGTCGCGATCGGCGAGGCGTCGGTCGAGACCAAGCTCGACGGCGCTCGCATCCAGGTGCACCGTCTCGGCGGCGCCGGCACCGAGGTGCGCGTCTACACGCGCACGCTCGCCGACATCACCGCCCGGGTGCCCGAGATCGTCGAGGTCGTGGCCGGCCTGCCGGGAGGGGCGCTCGTGCTCGACGGCGAGACCCTCTCGCTCGACGAGGACGGCGGCCCGCGTCCCTTCCAGGAGACGATGAGCCGCTTCGGCTCGCACGGTGCCTCGCCGACCGAGCTGCTGCGGCCGTGGTTCTTCGACGTGCTCCACGAGGGCGGTGTCGACCTGCTCGACGAGCCCTTGCGGGTGCGCCGCGAGGTGCTGCGCCGGATCTGCGGCGAGCACGTCATCGACGGCATCGAGACCGCCGACCCTGAGGCGGCCGAGCAGCTCGCGCGGCGAGCGCTCGGCGCCGGTCACGAGGGGGTCGTCGTCAAGTCGCTCGACAGCCCGTATGCCGCGGGCCGCCGCGGCAAGCACTGGCTCAAGGTCAAGCCGGTGCTGACCTACGACCTCGTCGTGCTCGGCTGCGAGTGGGGGTCGGGCCGGCGCACCGGCTGGCTGTCGAACCTGCACCTCGGCGCCCGAAACCCGGCCGTGCCGCTGGGGGAGAAGGGCGACTTCGTCATGGTGGGCAAGACCTTCAAGGGGCTCACGGACGCCCTATTGCGCTGGCAGACCAACCGATTCGTGCAGATCGAGACCCGCCGCACCGCATCGACGGTCTTCGTCCGGCCCGAGATCGTCGTCGAGATCGCCATCGACGGGGTGCAGCGCTCGAGTCGCTATCCGGGCGGTGTCGCGCTGCGCTTCGCCCGGGTCAAGGGCTATCGCGAGGACAAGCGCCCGCAGGACGCCGACACCATCGACACCCTCCGGGCGCTGCTGCCCTGACCGCTGCTCAGCCAGCGGTGCGCGGGCAGTCGCCCCGGCCGGCTCCGGCCGACCCCATCCCGTTGCCCATGCCCTTGCCCTGAGCGCCGTTCCCCATCCCGGGGGTGGGGGAGTCGGCGCCGTTGCCGGCACCCATCCGCGGGCCGCGACCATCGCCACCGGGAGCGCCGCCCTGGCCGGGGGTTGCGCCCGGCCCGCCCGGACCGTGCCCGCCCATGCCGGGCTGACCGGCATACGAGCCGTCGGCGGCGTCGGTGAAGGCGGCGAGGTGATGCTTCGACGCCTCGAGCAACCGGGTGAGCACCTGCTTGACGTCGGCCTGGGTGGTGGTCGCGATCGCCTTCTCGAGGTCGGCGATGTCGCGCTGCTCGAGCGCCACGCCGACCTTGGCGGCCTCGGTCTGGCTGGTCAGGCCCTGGGCCTTCCACTGGTCATAGAGCGCCTGCAGCGCCGGGTCGGCATAGTTGCCCGCCGGCCGACCGCTCGACGGATCGGCGATCCCGTATGCCGCGAGCAGCCGTCCCATCGCGTCGTAGTGCTGTTGCTCGCTGCGGACGATCATCGAGAATGGGGCCGCCTGACCGTAGGTGTCGCTGAACAGCTGGTAGAGGTCGCGGGCCAGCCGCTCCTCCTCGCGGCCGAAGGTGAGCGTCGCCGTAAGGGTCGGGTCGGCGCTCGCTGTGCGGGTTGCGGCGGCCCGCGTCCCGGTGCCGAGGGAGTCGCCGGCGGCAGCGGCGATCGCGGCGCTGCCGAGGGTGATCGCCCCGACGGCGGCGAGGGTCACGGCGAGGGTGCGGGTTGGGGTGGTGCGCATGGTCTGCTCCTGGGTCGTGGGTCGGTCTCTGACACCGAGTGAACGCCGGGTTCGTGAGCGACAGCCGTCGCCGAGTGTGAAGGTTGTGCGAAGCCGCCCGCCGCCCCTGCGCCGCGGTCCGCGGCCCCCTCTACGCTGGCGAGGTGGCGCGCACCGTCCTCGTCGTCGACGACGAGCCGTCGATCCGCACCGTGCTGCGGGCCTACCTCACCCAGCACGGCTATGGAGTGCTGGAGGCCGCGACCGGTGCGGAGGCGCTGCGCCGCGCCACCGGGACAGGGGAGCCGCCCGATCTCGTGCTGCTCGACCTCGGGCTCCCCGACCTCGACGGGCTCGAGGTGCTGCGGACGATCCGGTCCCGCTCGGAGCTGCCGGTCATCGTCGTCACCGCCCGGGCCGAGGAGGTCGACACCCTCGTCGGGCTGTCGGTGGGCGCCGACGACTACATCACCAAGCCGTTCAGCCCGCGCGAGGTCGTCGCCCGAGTGGGGACCGTGCTGCGTCGGTCGCGGGCGGGTGCTGACGCCGGCGGCGGCGAGGTCCCCGACGACGGGGTGCTGCGGTTCGCCGGCCTCACGGTCGATCCGCTGCGTCGCGAGATCGTCTGCGCGGGCCAGCCGGTCACCCTGTCGGCGCTGGAGTTCGACCTGCTCGCGGCGCTGGCCCGCTCACCCGGGCGGGTCTTCTCCCGCGCTCAGCTGCTCGAGCAGGTCTGGGGCTACGACTTCTTCGGGGACGAGCGGGTCGTCGACGTGCACGTCCGCAGCATGCGCAAGGCGCTCGGCGACCCGGCCGGCGAGCCACGGATCATCGGCACGGTGCGCGGTGTCGGCTACAAGCTGATGCTCGCTCCGGTCGATCCGCACGCCGCGTCGGGAGCGGAGCCTCAGTGAACCGGCTCGCCACCCGACTCGTCCTCTCACATCTGCTCGTCGTCGTTCTCGGCGCGGTCGTGACGCTGCTCGTGGTGCGCCAGCTCGCGCCGTTGCTCTTCGATGACGGGCTGCACCGGATGGGGCCGGCCGGTGGCGGCATGGGTGCCGGGCAGGCGCTGCGCGAGCAGTTCGCCACCGCCGTCGACCGGTCCTTGGTCATCGGCGCACTCGTCGGAGCACTGGCCGCCGCGCTCGCCGGCGTCGTCGCGGCATACCGGATCGTGCGGCCGGTCAACGGACTTCGCGAGGCCGCGCGGGCTCTCGCCAGCGGCCGGTATGCCGCGCCGCTGCCCACTCCTCGCGATCGCGAGCTGGCCGAGCTGGCCGCGGATCTCGGCTCGCTCGGCACCTCGCTGGCGGACACCGAGACTCGGCGGCTGGCCCTGCTGGGCGAGGTCGCGCACGAGATGCGCACGCCGCTCACCGTCATCGACGGCTACGTCGAGGGGATGATCGACGGCGTCCTGCCGACCACGCCGGTCGAGCTGGGCCAGGTCAGTGTCGAGGTGCGTCGACTGCGTCGGCTCGCCGAGGACCTCTCCGCGCTGTCCCGCGCCGACGAGGGCCGGCTGACCCTGGCGCCCACGGCGGTCGATCTGCGGGACGTCGTCGGGTCGGCCGCGGAGCGTTTGCGTGGTCAGGTGGAGGAGGCGGGGGTCCGCCTGGTCGTCGAGGGGGGAGCGGCGCCGCTGCCCGTGCGGGTCGACGCCGACCGGATCGCGCAGGTGGTCACCAACCTCATCGGCAATGCCGTCCGGGCAACGCCCGCCGGAGGCGAGGTCGAGGTTCGTTGCGCGGCAACGGAGTCGACCGCCACGGCGATGGTGGCGGACACGGGCGAGGGGCTGGCCGCGGAGGACCTCGAGCGCGTCTTCGAGCGCTTCTATCGCGTGCCTGGCCGGCGCACCGGCGAGCAGGAGAGCGGCCACGGCATCGGCCTGACCATCGCCCGCTCGATCGCGCGAGCGCACGGAGGGGAGCTGTCGGCTACCTCCGCGGGACGTGGGAGCGGTGCGAAATTCACGCTGAGCCTCCCACTGCGGCAAGGGGATTGACGGCTCCCGCCGATTTGGTCTGAATACCCCTAGGGGTATATTCTCGAGTACATCAGCGAGCGATGATCAGCCAGCCGACCACGAGGAGCTCTCATGTGCAGCCCCGCCACCTGCCCCACTTGCCGCAAGACCACCTGGACCGGCTGCGGCATGCACGCCGACCAGGTCCTCGCCGGGGTCCGGCCCCAGGACCGCTGTGAGTGCAGCACGGCGCCGGCCCGGCCGGCCGTGGTCTCGGCCAGCGTGTTCCACCGCGCCCGCTGATCGCGCTCGGCGCGACCGCTGAACGGTGCGCTGACTGAGATCCCGAGGCTTATCGAGCCTTCCCGGCGGCTTCACGTGACCTTCACCGTCCGGCGACACCCTCGAGGTGATCGACCCGCCGACGAAGGTCCTGCGATGAGCCTCCCGGATCCCGCCCTCACCCAACGTCCCGTCCGGTCCCTTCGGGCCGCCAGCCACCCCCCGACCGGGAGACCCTCACGGGGCGCCGGCCCATCGGCATACCGACGACGGATCGCGGCGATCGGCCGCCTGCACCGAGTTCGCCACACGGTGCAGGCGGTCATTGTCGTCCTCGTCCTCGGGCTCGCCGTGCGACACGGACTCGAGCAGCCTGGCGCCGCGTCGGTCGACGCGCTGTGTCCCTTCGGGGGCGTCGAGACGCTGTGGACGTGGGTGACGACCCGCAGCTTCGTCACCAAGATCCACCCGGCCAACCTCGTGCTGGCCGGGCTGCTCGCGGTGTCGGTGCTCGTCGCCGGCAACGCCTTCTGCGGCTGGGTGTGCCCGCTCGGCTCGCTGCAGGACGGCATCGCCTGGTTGCGGCGGCGGCTGCGCCTGCGGGCCGTGACGGTGGCGCCACGGGTCGATCGGGTGTTGCGGTGCGGGCGCTTCGTCGTCCTGGCGGTCATCCTCGTCGTGAGCGCGCAGACCGCGACCCTGTGGTTCGCCGGCTGGGATCCCTACGTGACGATCTTCGGGCTGCACTGGCTGCTCGAGCCTGAGCCGGCC
The DNA here is from genome assembly GCA_035448065.1 of Dermatophilaceae bacterium. Lineage (GTDB taxonomy): Bacteria > Actinomycetota > Actinomycetes > Actinomycetales > Dermatophilaceae > Phosphoribacter. The sequence continues at coordinate 9,573 of DAOTIG010000030.1, read as the reverse complement.
TCGATGTGGGTGGGGTGGACGGTCGCGCTCGGCGTGCTCGGGATCGGCCTGCTCGTCGAGCGCGCGTGGTGCCGCTATCTGTGCCCGCTCGGCGGCGTGCTCAGCGTGCTCGGGCATCTGTCCATCCTGCGGATCCGACGCACCGACTCCTGCACGGGCTGCGACCTGTGCGTGCGACCGTGCCCGGTCGGCATCGACGTGGGCGCCGCGGCGCCGGCGGTGAGCACCGACTGCATCGGCTGCCTCGAATGTGTGGCGAGCTGCCCCACCGGTGGCGCGCTGAGCGTGCAGGCAGGTGCCCCGTGGAGCGCCTGGCGCGGTCGGCCGGCCGGAGGTGGCGGGGGCCGGAAGGGTGGGCCGGGGGCCGGTGAGCCGGTGCCGGCGACCATCGGTCGCCGCCGTCCGGGAGTCGACCGGGACCACGCGACGCAGGGTGAGGGGACGCGATGAGCGCCACTCGCACGGTCGACCGCTGGCTGCTGCCGGCACTGGCCATCGTCATCTTCTTCGGCGGCATCGGGATCGCCCAGGCGACCGGATCCTTCGTCACGAGTGGTCGGACGATGGGGGCTGCGGAGCGACCAGGCGGTGCCGGAGCGGGCGGCGGGTCCGGCTCGGGCGCTGCTGTCGCGGCCGGCTCGCTCACGCCGGAGTCGGTCAAGGGGTGGATGACCGTGCAGCAGGCGGCCGACGGCCTCGGTATGCCGGTCGCCGACGTCATCGCGCTCATCGCCCCACCCGCCGGGGTGGTCGTGGGTCCGGAGACCCCGCTCAAGGAGCTCGAGTCGCTCGTGCCGGGGTTCTCGCTGGCCGAGCTGCGGGCTCGGCTGCAGGTGCGGGCGCCGGCTGGGCGCTGACCTCGACCGCCGGCCGGGCCAGCACCCGGCTGGGGCAGCGGGACATCGACGGGTCAGCAGGAAACCGACGGGCCAGCCGGAAATCGACGGATCAGCAGGTTGCAACCTGCTGGGCGAGCAACAACCGGCTGGGCCAGCCGGAAGTCGACGAATCAGCAGGTTGCAGCGTGCTGCTGGAGCAACAACCGGCTGGGCCAGCCGGATATCGACCGATCAGCCGGAAATCGACGGTTCAGCAGGTTGCTGCACCATCCTGAGCACGCGCGCCGACGCTTCCCACCCCCCGAGTCGGCCACTCCACGACTGCCGCCGCCACCCGATTGGCTAGCCGAGGATCGCCGCGAGGCTGAGCAGCGCGCCGGCCAGGGCGAGCTCGACCGTCGCGCCCAGGACATCCCCGGTGACCCCGCCCAGCCGGCGCCGCGCCAGCCGGCCGACGACCAACGCCGCGACCAGGGCAGCGAGCACCGGCCCCAAGCCGACGAGCACGGGGACGACGAGGTCGCCGATCGGCACGAGCTGCCCACTGACCAGCGGGGGCGCCGACCGCGGCGCGGCCGGGGGCAGCTGGATCGACCCGGCCGGAATGGGCTGCGGGCGCGCCGGGTGCACCGTGGCCGCGACCCACCAGCCGATCGCCGCGCCGAGGAGGGCGGTGAGGGCGGCATACCCGATGGGGACCGTCCCGGCGACCGCGGCCCCGAGACCACCAGGCCGCGCCGCCGGCTGCCCGCGTCGGCACGCCCAGCCGAGCGCATGCCGCGAGGCGAGCACCGCGCCCGCCGCGGCCACTGGGACGACCGGATGGGGCTGCCCGAACAGCGCTGCAAGACAGGCAATGTCGAGCATCAGCACGAGGGTCACGGCCGCGGCGCCCAGCGGGCCGACGTCGCCACGGCGCATCACGTCGAGGCCCCGCTCGGCAGTGCCCGCCTTTCCCGCCGCGGCAAGGCCGTCGACCGTGTCAGCGAGTCCGTCGAGATGCAGGCCGCCGGACAGCAACGCCATCCCCGCGACGGCGAGCACGGCAGCCACCAGCGCCGGCAGCACGCCACTGCGCGCCCCGAACCACGCCAGCACGACGACCAGAGCGTGGGGGAGTGCCGCGACCGGGGCGAGCAGCATCGCCCAGCGCCCCACCTGCGGGTCGACCCGAGCGGGTGGCCGCACCGGCAGCACGGTGAGCGTGCCGACGGCGAGTCGCCAGGCCTCGAGGAGCACCGGAGCGCGTCGCGCCGCTGGCTCGGTGCTGCTCATGCGTTGTCGATCCGGCGCGACGCCTCGTCCCGGACTGGCCGACCGTCACCACGCGGCGGGACGGCCAGTGGCCAGTTGCCGAGGTCGAGGACCCGGCCCGCGATGACGAGCAGGACCCGGGCCGCCTCGCTGGCCAGGCAGGCATTCAGCCGGCCGAGCTCCTCCTGGAAGAAGCGTCCCGCCGGGCTGTCCGGCACGAGCGACCAGCCCACCTCGTTGGTGACGAGCACGACCAGCCGCGGAGCCCGGGTCAGCTCGTCGGCGAGCTCCTCGCCCCGACGACGGACCAGCCGGCGGGCGGCGTCGAGGTCGTCCCACAGGTGGTCCTCGTCGACGATCGCGGTGAGCCAGGTGCCAAGACAATCGACGAGCACCGGCCCGCCGTCGGCCCGCACGAGGGGCACGAGGTCGGTCGTCTCGACCGTGCGCCAGTGCGCCGGGCGGCGGCTGCGATGCTCGGCCACCCGGGCGGCCCATTCCGGGTCGGGCTCGCCGCCGCTCGGTTGCAGGCCCGGCGCCACGTAGAGCACCTCGCGCGCCTCGCTCAGCAGGTGCTCCGCATGCCGGCTCTTGCCGCTGCGCACGCCGCCGGTGACGAGGGTGAGGGCCACGCAGCACAGGGTATGCCGCCCGCTCACCCGGCGTCCGGAAGGATGGGGTGCGTGAACCGCACCGAGAGCGACCCGACGCCGACCGACCCGACCCAGACGGACGCGAGCGCCGACCCCGCCGTGGCTGCCGACAGTGATCCGGCGACCGACCTGCTCACCCGCACCATCGCCGCGATCCGCCCGCTCGACGAGGCCGCGATGGCCGCCGCCGAGGCGCGGCAGGCCCAGCTCACCAAGCCAGCCGGGTCGATGGGTCGGCTCGAGCCGCTCGGCACTCAACTTGCGGGGATCGCCGGCGCGTGCCCGCCGCCGATCCCACGGCGAGCGGTGGTCGTCGTCATGGCGGGTGATCACGGGGTGCATGCCCAGGGGGTCTCACCGTGGCCGCAGGAGGTCACCGTGCAGATGATCGCCAACGTCGCGGCCGGGGGTGCGGTCGTCAACGCCCTGGCCCGGCAGGTCGGCGCCGAGGTCGTGTGTGTCGACGTCGGAGTCGCCGGGGAGCTCGTCGGAACGCTGCCGTCGGGGGGAGCCCAGCTGATGCATGCCCGGATCGCCGACGGCACAGCCGACCTGGCGACCGGCCCGGCGATGACCCGCGAGGAGGCCCTCGTCGCCCTCGAGGTCGGCATCTCGGTCGCCGACCGGTTGGCGGCCCAAGGGATCCAGATCGTCGTCACCGGAGATCTCGGCATCGGCAACACGACCGCGTCGGCCGCGCTGATCGCGGCATACACGGGGCGTCCGGCCGAGGAGGTGACCGGCCGCGGCGCCGGCAGTGACGACGCGATGCTCGCCCACAAGACGAGCATCGTCGCCGGGGCGGTCGCCCGACAGCGCGCCCGGGCCGACGGCGCCGACCCGCTCGGGATTCTCGCCGCGCTCGGCGGCTTCGAGCACGCCGCCCTCGCCGGGCTCATCATCGGCGCCGCCGCCCACCGGCTGCCGGTGCTGCTCGACGGGGTGATCGCCGGATCGGCGGCGCTGGCGGCGCGCGCGCTCGCGCCGGCGTGCGCGGCATACCTCATCGCGGGGCACCGCTCGAGCGAGCCCGGCGCGACTGCGGCGCTGGCCGATTTGGATCTGTCGGCGCTGCTCGACCTCGACCTCCGGCTCGGCGAGGGCAGCGGCGGGGCGCTCGCGGTGCCGCTTGTGCAGGCGGCCGCCCGGTTGCTGCACGAGGTGGCGACCTTCGACAGCGCCGGGGTGGCCGAGCGAGCCGAATCGTGACCTGATCGTCACCGACCGAAACGGGTACCCTGGTGCGGCAAGGGTAGACCGTGTCGGGGGGACACGAGACGCGCGCCGGGGCCGGCCGCCGTGACGAGAGGATGCCGCGCGCATGCCGGCGCTGTTTGCGCTACGACGGTCGGCTCGATGAACCGACTCAGCAAGGACGACCTCCTCGGCGACCGCTACCGCCTGGTCTCCCGGATCGCCTCCGGAGGGATGGGCGACGTCTGGGAGGCCTTCGACGAGACCCTGCAGCGGCGGGTCGCGGTCAAGGTGATGCGTCCGCACGCCGAGGACGAGCAGCTCTTCGCCGAGCGGTTCCGCGCCGAGGCGCTGCACACGGCCGGGCTCTCGCACGTGAACATCGCCACCGTCTTCGACTACGGCGAGTACGAGGGGCTGGCCTACCTCGTCATGGAGCTGGTCGCCGGGCACACGCTCTCCGAGCTGACCTCCCGCGGCGAGGGCCTACCGCACGCGCAGGTGCGTTCGATCGTCGGCCAGGCCGCGCTCGCGCTCGCGGTCGCGCACGACGCAGGCGTCGTGCACCGGGACGTCAAGCCGGCCAACATCATGGTCACCAGCGACGGCACGGTGAAGCTCACCGACTTCGGCATCGCGCGGGCGACCGACGGCTCGGGTCACACGCGCACCGGCGAGGTTCTCGGCACGCCCTACGACCTGTCTCCCGAGCAGGCGCTGGGCCGCCCGGCGACCGGTGCGAGCGACCTCTACTCGCTCGGCGTTGTCGCTCACGAGCTGATCACCGGCCGCCGGCCGTTCGACCGGGGCACGCCGGTGGCGACGGCGCTGTCGCACGTCAACGAGCTGCCCCCGCCGCTGCCGGCCGAGGTGCCGGCCGACCTCGTCGAGATCGTCACCCGGTGTCTGGCCAAGGACCCGATCGACCGGCCGGACAATGCGCGAGTGGTCGCCGCAGCGCTCGGCTTCGAGCACTCGCTGCCGGTGATCGCCGTGGCGCCGGTCGTCGAGGCGTCGGAGGTCGAGGGTGAGGCGGCCAAGGCCGACCCGACCGACCCGGCACACACCCCCTCGCGGTCGACCCATCCGACGCTGAGGGTGCGGTCGGTCAATCCGCAGGCTGGACAGACGACCGGTATGCCGCCCGAGGACCTCACCGTCGCCTGGCAGCCCGACTGGGACTCGGGAGCCGGGACGCAGCATGAGTTCGAGCCCGGGGGCGCGTCGAGTGAGGGCTCTGGTCGTGAGGGGCGCGACGCATCCGCGGGCATCCGACCGCGGCACGATCTCGATGAGATCCTCGCCAACCTGTCCCCGCAGCTGCACGAGGGCAGCTACGCCATCGTGCTCGTCGACCGGCCGCCGGCCGGTGTGACGGCATACATGACCCTCTCCGAGCAGGAGGGCGTCACCATGCTGCTGGCGCGCGAGGACGCCGACCGGCTGGGCTTGACCTATGAGGCGCCGGTCGCGTGGATCACCCTGGGGGTCTATCGGTCGATCGTCGCGCTCGGCTTCGTGCCGACGCTGACGACCGCGCTCTATCAGAAGCGGATCCCGGCGGTGGCGGCGGTCGGCCGCTTCCACACGCACCTGTTCGTCCCGGAGATCGAGGCCGAGGCGGCGATGAAGGTGCTGAACCGCCTCTCGGCCACCCACCAGATCGACTGAGCCGTCCGCTCCTTCGCGTCCCGTCTCCCCGCCGAGTGGACCATCGCACGCCGAGTGGGCCGTCTCGCCGAGTGGACCGTCGCTCGCCGCCACGCGGCATACCTCGACACGCCGTGCGACGTCCACGGCCGCGTCATCTGGCTGCGCTACAAAGGGTGAGGCCCCACCAAGTATGAGTTGGTGGGGCCTCGTGTGTTCGTGGCCGTGACGTCGTACGAACTCGTCCAGCGCGCCCGATGCTCCGGTCTCGTCCCACCGGTTCAGCTGGATTGCTCCACCTGACGAAGGCATCTCGTTTGCCGTCCGACCGCTCGTCCTTGCGGATGTCGCGTAGGAGATTTCTACGCCTGGTATGCCGCGGGCGCAAGGGGTTGGGCCAAAGTCACCGGGTCAATGTGACCGCCATGGCGGCCATCCTCACCGAAGGCGGCGAGATCTCGCCGCCCTCCGTCACTCTCGCCGCCACGGCGGCCAAACTGCAGGGCAGGTCGGGCTGTTCGTCGCTGCGCTCGCCTGCAGCGTCCGGCGCGCGGCCGGACTCAGCGCGGGGCTGTCTGCGCTGAGCCGCGCCCGCGCTTCGTGCCGGCCGCTTCGGCTCGACTCCGCTCCTTCGTCGCTGCGCTCGCCTGCAGCGTCCGGCGCGCGGTCGGGCTCAGCGCGGTGCCATCCGAATGGCGCCGTCGAGGCGGATCACCTCGCCGTTGAGCATCGGGTTGTCGACGATGTGGCGCACCAGCGCGGCATACTCGACCGGCCGGCCCAACCGCGACGGGTGCGGCACCTGCTGGCCGAGCGACTCGCGCTCCTTCTCCGGCAGGCTCGCCATCATCGGCGTCTCGAAGAGCCCCGGTGCGATCGTCACGACGCGAATCTGCTTGTCCGCCAAGTCTCGTGCGGCCGGCAGGGTCAGCCCGACGATGCCGCCCTTGCTCGAGGAGTAGGCGACCTGACCGATCTGGCCGTCCATGGCGGCGACGCTCGCGGTCATCACGACGACCCCGCGGTCGCCGTCGACCGGCTCGTTGTCGACCATCGCGGCAGCGGCCAGGCGCAGCACGTTGAAGGTGCCGATGAGGTTGACCTCGATGACCATCCGGTAGGTGTCCAGCGGCATGATCCCCTTGCGGCCGATGATCCGCCCCGGGGTCGGCACTCCGGCGCAGTTGACGCAGATCCGCAGCTCGCCCAGCTCGCGTGCGGCGTCGACGGCGGCCTGCACCTGCGCCTCGTCACGGACGTCGGCCGGCACGAATCGCACCGCGGCGCCGAGCTCTTCGGCCACCGCCGCACCCGGTGAGCTGGGCAGGTCGAGGATGACCGCCTTGCCGCCGTCGGCGACGATCCGGCGCACGGTGGCGCCGCCGAGCCCGGACGCGCCGCCGGTGACGAGGGCGACGGTGCTGTCGGTGACCTGCATGGATCAGCCTCTCTCGCGAAGCAGCTGGCGCGAGATGACCAGCCGCTGGACCTGGTTCGTGCCTTCGAAGATCTGGGTGACCTTGGCCTCGCGCATGAAGCGCTCGACCGGGAAGTCCCTGGTGTAACCGTAGCCACCGAAGACCTGCACGGCGTCGGTGGTGACCTTCATCGCAGCGTCGGTGGCGACGAGCTTGGCGACCGACGCCTCCTTGGAGTACTCGCGCCCGGCGTCCTTGAGCCGCGCGGCATACAGGTAGGTGGCGCGCGCAGAGGTGACCGCGGCCTCCATGTCGGCGAGCACGAAGGCCAGCCCCTGGAACTCGGCGATCGGCTTGCCGAACTGCCGCCGCTCCAGCGCGTATGCCGCGGCTGCGTCGAGCGCTGCCTGGGCCAGGCCGGTGGCCGCCGCCGCGATGCCGAGTCGTCCGTTGTCGAGAGCGTGCAGGGCGATGGCCATGCCTTGACCCTCGGCGCCGATCATCAGGTCTGGACCGATCTCGACGTCGGCGAAGTAGACCTGGGCGACCGGGTCGCCGTGCAGCCCCATCTTGGTCTCCGGGGCGCCGAAGGACAGCCCGCGGAGGGTGGCCGGGACGTGGAAGCAGCTGATCCCGCGCGACCCCATCGGCGAGGTCCGCGCGAAGGTCGTGTAGTAGTCGGCGTGGCCGGCGTGACTGATCCACGCCTTGGCGCCGTCGAGCCGCCAGCCCGCGCCGTCGGCGAGCCGGTGGGCAGCGGTCGTCATCGAGGCGACGTCGGAGCCGGAGTCGGGCTCGGACAGGCAGTAGCCGCCGAGCCAGTCGCCGGAGAGCATGTCCGGCAGCAGGGCCTCCCGCTGAGCGTCGGTGCCGTACTGGGCGACCGGGTAGCAGGTGAGCGCGTGGACGCTGGTGCCGACGGCGACCGACATCCAGACCTGGGCGATCTCCTCGACGACCTGCAGGTAGACCTCGTAGGGCTGGCCGCCGCCGCCGTACTCCTCCGGATAGGGCAGCGACAGCAGCCCCTGCGCGCCGAGGATGCGGAAGGCCTCCTCGGGAAAGCCACTGGCGCGCTCGGACTCCAGGGTCTCGTAGGTGTCGACCATGGGAGCGAGCTGCTTGCGGCACACCTCGCGGGTCATGTCGAGCAGGTGGCGGGCTTCATCCGACGGCAGGAGGCGGGTGACCGGCATACGAGACAGCCTAGTGGCTGATGGCCCAGGTACTAGGACGTCCTACCATCGTCTGCGGCGATTATCGGGTGACCCGATAAAGCCCCTGTGCCAGTCCCGCATCGCACGGCTCATCCGGCCCCGAGGTTCCTCAGCGGAGGTGGCTCGCGCCGTTGAGGTCGAGCACCGCGCCGGACCACCACTCGGCCTCGGGTGAGGCGACGTGCACGATCGCCGCCGCGATCTCCTCGGGCGTCGCAACCCGGCCGAACGGACTCTGCGCGCGGATCGCGTCACCTTCCGGCGCGTCGAGCAGCTGGGCAGCCATGTCGGTCGCGATGAACCCCGGCGCCAGGCTCACCACCGAGATCCCGTGCTGCCCCAGCGCGACCGCCATCGACTGGCCGAAGGCGTGCAGGGCCGCCTTGCTCGCCCCGTAGGCCGGCACCTCCGGCTCGCCCCGATAGGCGCCGCGCGAGCCGACGTTGACGACCCGGCCGACCGGCATACCCGCCGCTGGTGGGACCGCGAGCATGTGCCGCACGACGCACCAGGTGAGGTTGGCGGCGCCGAGCAGGTTCGTCGCGATCGTCTGCTCCCATGCGGCCACCCAGTCGGCATAGTCGACATCGGTGATCCGGTGGTCGCCTCGCCGGCTGCCCCGCCCGTCGCCGACGTCGCCCGGGTCGAGGAAGCGCGCCGCATTGTTGACGAGCACGTCGACCCGCCCGAGTGCCTCGACCGCCTTGTCAGCGAGCAGCGCCACCGCACCCGGATCCGCGAGATCGGCCTGCGCCAGCGTGTGCCCCTCGCCGGGAAGGCGGGCCAGCACCTCCTCGGCTCGCTCACGCGCCTGCCCGTAGTGGACGACCACCCGGTCCCCGGCAGCCGCGAAGGCCCGCGCGGTCGCCGCCCCCACCCCGCGCGAGGCACCGGTGACGAGGACACCGCGCGACGTCATCGCGACACCGGCTCGAGGCGAGGACGCTTGGCAGACAAGGCATCTCCCGACGAGGTGCCGCGCACCCGCCGCTCCACCCAGGGCGCGGCATGCACCTTCACCCACTCGGCGTGCTCGCGCAGCTGGTCGGCGCGGGCGCTCGCCGGCGCCGGCGGCAACGGCTCCCGGTATGCCGCGTCGGCCGGCTCAAGCCCGAGCGCCACGAGCGCGGCGCTCGCGACCCGGCGGTGCCCCTCGGCGGAGAGGTGGATCCGGTCCGCGCTCCACATCCGCCAGTCCTGGATCGAGCGCAGCCCCCAGAGGTCCAGGACGTGGCAGCCGTGCCGCTGGGCGATGCTGTGGATGTTCGCCGTGTGGATGGCGTGCCGGGCGCGCAGCGCCTTGAAGAGCCCGGCGTCGCGGGTGTCGGTGGGAGTGGCGAGCAGGACG
>DAOTIG010000029.1:0-28045 GCA_035448065.1 Dermatophilaceae bacterium | reverse complement strand
GCTCACCCCGCGCGCGCACCGAGAGCCGTCGGTCGTGCCGGTCGAGCGGCTCACTGCGCCGGCGGTATGCCGCGTGGCCGGCGCTCGCCGTGGGCTCGGTCATGTCGCACCCCCGTCGAGCAGCTCGGACAGCGCGAGGACGAGCCCGGCCGGAGGTCGCCACGAGAAGACCCCGGCCGGGTGCCCGTCGACGTGCGGCGTCTGCGGCCCGGCCATCCCTCGGACGAAGAGGTAGAGCACCCCCCCGAGGTGTCGCTCGGGGTCGTAGCCGGGCAGCCGCCAGCGCAGGAACCGGTGTGCGACAACGCAATACAGCAGCGCCTGGAGCGGGTAGTGCGAGTGCAGCATCGCCTCGACGAGCTCAGCGGGGCCGTAGTCGTCGGTCGTGAGCGGCTCGTCGGGATCGCCGAGGAGGTTGGTCTTGTAGTCGACGACGAGGTAGCGATGCCCACCGGGCAGGCCGGCCTCGTCACTCGGCACCCGCAGCAGCGCGTCGACCGAGCCGGCGAGATAGCCGACGAGGCGCTGGTCGCCCAGCGCCGGGGTGGTGAGCCGCGCGGCATACCCGGCGAGCGGGTCGCCGGCGGACAGGTGCGCGCGCAAGAGGGGGGCGAGGTCGCGCAGCCGCACCTCGGGACGGCCCTCGTCGACCCGTCCGTCGCCGCCGGCGAGCGGCAGCTCGAAGTCGAGCTCGCGCAGCCGGTCGGTGAGCGGGATCTCGGCGAGGGTGACGCCGGGTGCGAGCGGGCCGAGCGGGGTGTGCTGCATGCGCACGAGCGCCGCCGCGAGCTCGTCGACGCCGACCCCGACCGGCCACCAGCGCAGCTGCTCGACGACCTGCTCGCGCAGCGCCGCGACCAGGTCGGGGGACTGCGGGTCGGTGTGCTCGAGCACGGCGTGCACGAGGCTGCCGAAGGTCGCCCCCGCAGGCAGCTCGGCCATCGGCGACGCCACTCCGGTATGCCGCGTGGCCGGCTCGAGCGGCAGCACCCCGGGCGTGAGCAGGGCCGCGCGCAGGGGGGCCGGGGCGGCATACGTCGCCGGCTCCTCGTCGAGCACCGGGGTGGTCTCGGGCTCGCTCGTCACACCGGGGGGCTGGTCGGCCTCGACGGCGATCAGCCCGGAGTAGGACGTGCGGCGCCAGTCGGTGTCGACGGGGCGCTCGAAGCGTCGGGCGGCCAGCTGCGGCGGGGTCGGGGCGGTGACCAGGCCGAGCGGCTCGTCGACGACCGAGGGCTCGTAGCGCGGACCGCCCAGCTCCTGCCACAGCCGCAGCACGCGGGTGACGTAGGCATCGTCGCGCAGCGGGAGGTGCTCGGGCACCGGGCCGACGTCGGGCTGGCGGCCGAAGAGCAGTCGATGCAGACCGCCACCCGCGGTGGTGGTCGTGGGCGCCCACCAGGCGACGACCTGGGACTGGGCGCGGGTGAGCGCGACGTAGCAGGTGCGCAGGGTCTCGCCGGCGGCCTCGGTGCGGTGGGCGGCCTTGCGGGCGCTCCAGCCCGGCCCGCCGCCGGAGACGTCGAGGCAGCGGCGTCCGGCGTCGTCGTGGAAGAGCAGCAGCTCGTCCTTGGCGGTGCTGCGCGCCTCGTACTCGAATGGCAGGTAGACGACGGGGTATTGCAAACCCTTGGCCGCGTGGATGGTGAGGATCTGCACGGCGGCGGCGTCGCTGTCGAGCCGGCGGGTCCGCTCGGTCGACGGGCGGTCGCGTGCGCGCTGGTCACGCAGCCAGGCGAGCAGGCCGGCCAGGCCGAGCCCGTCGGCGGTCGCCGTCTCGTGCAGCAGGTGCCCGACGTGCCGCAGGTCGGTGAGCAGCCGCTCGCCGCCGGCGTGGGCAAGCACCCGCGCGGCCAGGCCGCCCTCCTCGGCCGCCTCGACGACCGCCGAGACCCCGGCCGAGCGGACCAGCAGCGCCCAGCCGCGCAGCCGGTCGGCGACCCGGTCGGTGAGCGCCTCGCCGCCGGCGTCGAGGCTCTCGGCACTCTCGCCGACGAAGGCGGTCACCGCGGCGGCCCGCACCCGGCCGGTGCGGTGCGGTGCGTCGAGCGCCTCGAGCAGGGTGAGCCAGGCGTCACCGGCCTCGGTGAGCACGACGTGCCCGCCACCGGCCATCACCGCCGGTATGCCGCGTCGGCGCAGCTCGCGCTGCACGAGCATGCCGTGCTCGCGGACGTGGACGAGGACGGCGACGTCGCCGGCGAGCAGCGGCCGGTCGTCCCACGTCGCGCCGGAGCCGAGCAGCCGGGCGATGTCGGCGGCGCAGTCCCGGGCGATGTGAGCGCGCGCCTCGCCGACGTAGATCTCGCCCTGTTTGGTGGACCCCAGGTGCCCGCGCTCGACCGCCCGCAGCCGCAGCGGCGCGGCGACCGGCGCTCCGCGCAGCCGGGTCGCCGGCAGGGCCGGCTCGACCGGCCGCACGGTGATCCGTGGGTCGCCGAGCTCGGCGGCGTGCAGCAGCACGCCGAGGGCGCGCACGAGGTCGGCGTCGCTGCGGTGGTTCTCGGCGAGGGTGGCCTCGTGGTCCGCGTCGTCGCGGGCCGACAGGTAGGTCTGCACGTCCCCGCCGCGGAAGGCGTAGATCGACTGCTTGGGGTCGCCGATGAGCACGACGGTTGCGACTCCGTGGAAGGCCCGGCGGATCACCTGCCACTGCACCGGGTCGGTGTCCTGGAACTCGTCGACGAGCACGACCCGCCAGCGCAGCCGCATCCGCTCGCGGGCCGGGCTGTCGCCGGTGGGGCCGTCGGCGGTGGGGCCGTCGGCGAGTGCGTCGGCGAGCCGGGAGAGCAGGTCGTCGTAGCCGAGCAGGCCCCGGCGCCGCTTGCGCCGGTCGACCTCGGCCCGCACGTCCCGAGCGAGGGCGACCCGCAGGGCAGCCGTCGAGGTGCTCGTCGACGGGCCGGCCGGGTTGGCGGCGGTCGGGTTGGCGGCGCTGGCACCCGGCTCGTCCCCGCTGCTCGGCTCGTCGGGCTCGGGCACGAGGGTGGCCTGCGGGTCGCCGACGGCCAGCCGGCCGATCCGCAGCGCTCGCTCCAGCGACAACGGCGGGGACTCGACCCCGGCGAACCGGCGCAGGTAGTCGTCCTCGACGACTTCGACGACGAGGTCGTCGAGGTCGTCGACGAGCTCGGCACCGGGGTCGGTGTCGCCGGCCACGCCGAGCGAGCGCAGCACGAGCTGGCAGAACTGGTGGGTCGTCGCGATGGTCGCCGCGTCGAAGGAGGCCAGCGCGTCGCGGATCCGCTCCAGGACGAGGCCTCGGTCGGGCAGGGCGAGCAGGTGCGCGACGAGGACGTTCGGGTCAGGTGCGGCGTCGGCGGCCAGGGCCCGCTCGGCCTCGACGAGCTGGGCCCGGACCCGCTCGCGCAGCTCCTGGCTGGCGGCCCGGCCGAAGGTGATGACGAGCAGCTCGGGCAGGGTCGCCACGCCCTCGGCGACGAAGCGGGTCACCAGCGCCGCGACGGCGAAGGTCTTGCCGGTGCCGGCGCTCGCCTCGAGCAGGGTCGTCGTCGCCGGCGCGGGCAACGGCCCGGTGAGGTCGAAGCGCTCCGGTATGCCGCTCATCCGGACCCCCGTGCCTCGGCCCGCAGCAGCGGGGTCCACAGCCGCACCGCGAGCGCCCCGAAGGCCGTGCTCTCGCCGCTCTCGGCGAGCCCGGGCAGCGGGCGCTCGCTGACCCCGGGCAGGTCGGCACCGGCCCCCCAGACCCGGACATGGGCGGCCTCGGAGCGCTCGCCGGAGATCCGCGACCCGTTCGGCAGCTCGGCGTCCTCCCACGCGTAGCGGGCGCTGCGCAGGGCGTGGCCGACGTCGGCGTGGGCGAGCCGCTGCTCGGCGTAGGCGGCCGACGCCTTGATCGGCAGGGGGAGTGGCCGGCGCAGGCCGGCATCGCGGATCGCGACGAGGTCGCGCAGGTGGGTGAGCGCCTCGGCCGCGTCGAGGGGGCCGATGACCGAGCGGGCCACCGGCCCCATGGCCTGGCTCTTGGGCCGGCCGAGGGTGTGCGCGGTCCAGCCGCCGTCGGGGTCGTGGGCGGTGAGCGCGAGTAGCCGGATCCACGAGGCGAGCCGGTGCCCGGCGGCCAGCCGGGAGTAGGTGACCGGGACGAGCTGCGCGGCATACAGGCCGGAGACCGTGCCGACGAGCCGGCGACCGCCGCCGAGCTCGACGTCGACGTCGACGGTGACCGGCTCGCCGACGCGCAGCTGCCGGGCCGCCGCAGCGAGCGGCTGGCAGGCGGTGACCAGCTGGCCGAGGGTCGCCCAACCGAGCCGGCCGGGGGGCAGCACGCCACGCCGCCACTCGCGCTGACGGACCGCGCCCGGGTCGTGGCCGGCCAGCAGGTCGACGAGCAGCCGGTCGGCGACCTGCCACTTCTGCAGCGCGTCGAGCTCGACCGGCATCGCGTCGAGCACCGGCGCCTCGTCATAGGGCAGGGCGAGCTCGAGCCGGCCCGTGGTGAGCAGGTGTCGCACCGGACCGCGGGCGAAGGCGAGCAGCTCGTCGAGCCCGACGTCGGGGAGCCCCCCGTCGGCGGCCGGACCGGGCAGCGCCTCGTCGAGGAAGACCGGCGGCGCGAGCCGCGGCCCCTCGGCCGCGCGCGCCCCGGCGAGCGCATCGCGGTCGAAGGAGAAGGGCTGTCCACCGTCGACCGCGAAGTTGCGAGCATCGAAGGGCTGCAACGGATGTCGGGTCGTCACCGCCTGGCTGACCCGCTCGCCACGTGGGTCGTCGTCGGCGCAGACCGCGGTGTCGTCGAGCGCGTCGAGCAGCTCGCCGAGCGGCACCGCCGGGGGGCGCGGCTGACCGCTGTGCGGGTCGGCGCCGGTGGAGGTGACGACGAGGGTCTGCCCGGCGGCGAGCACCGCGTCGAGGAAGAGCTGGCGGTCCTCGCTGCGTGGGTCGCGCTCGCCGGTGACCGGGTCGCGGGCCAGCACGTCGTCGCCGTCGGGCACGGCCGCGCGGGGGAAGACCCCGTCGTCGAGGCCGAGCAGGGCGACCACCCGGTGGGGCACCGAGCGCATCGGCACCATCGTGCAGACCGTCAGCGTGCCGGTGCGGAAGTTGGCGCGGGTCGGGCGACCGGCGAGCCGATCGCCGAGCAAGGCACGCACGTCGGGCAGCGCGAGCAGGCTCGAGCCGAGCCCGGCGTCGGTGGCCGCCTCGAGCAGCCGGGCCAGCTCGCGGTGGGCCTGCCCGACCTGCCAGGCGTCGGCCGGGCCGACGTCGGTGAGCATCGCCAGCCCGTCGACGAGCGCCTCGACCCAGGTGTCCAGTGGCTGGGTCCCGGTGAGCCGGTCGGTCACCAGGGCGAGCCGGTCGACCGCCTCGGCGAGCCGGCCGGCGAGGTCGACCTGGCTGCTGCCGACGTCGTCGAGGGCCAGCGTGGTGTCCAGCCAGGTGCCCGAGTCGTCGCTCATCGCCACGCCGGCGAGCACCCGGTCGATGCCGAAGCGCCAGGTGTTCTGCACGATGCCGGCGAGGCCGTAGTCCTCGCGGTGCGCGGCGTCGAAGGCCCAGCGCACCCCGCTGTCGGCCACCCAGGTGCCGAGCTGCTCGAGGTCGTCGTCGCCGAAGCCGAAGCGTCGTCGCACCGGCTCGGCATGCATCAGGTCGAGGACCTCGCTCGCGGCGGCCCGCCCACCGGCGAGATCGAGCAGTCGGCCGACCACGGCCAGCAGCGGGTTGGTCTGGTGCAGAGCGCGATCCGCGAGCCGGACCCGCAGCCGGTGGGCCGGGTGGGCGTCGTCGCCGACGACCTCGCCGAGCCCGAAGCCGGCCTGCACGAGCGGCGCATAGGCCTCGATGTCGGGGCACATGACGAGGATGTCGCGCGGCTCGAGGGTGGGGTCGTCGGCGAGCAGGCCGACGAGCGCCTCGCGCATGACGTCGACCTGCCGGGCCGGGCCGTGGCACGCGTGCACCTGGACGCTGTGGTCGCGGGGGTCCAGGACGCGCGCGGCCCGCTGCGCCGGTGTGGCGGCGCGGCCGGCGTGCAGGTCGGCCTGCAGCCAGCCGAGCAGGGACGAGCCTGCCGCTCCGGTATGCCGCCCGCTCGCCTCGCGCTGCTCGGTCGCCTCCGGCGGGTCTGTCGCCTCCGGCGGGTCGGTCGCCTCGTCGCTCGCGACGGTCAGCACCCCCAGGGTGCGCTGCAGCTCGCGGACGTCGCGCCCGAGGCTGGCCAGCAGCCGGTGCTCGACGAGGCGATGACTGTCATCGAGCCGGCGCGGCACCGGCCGGTCGTGCCCTGCGGCCGCGAGGCTCTGCCACATCGCCGGCGAGGGGTGCGGCAGCCACAGGTGCACCTCGCGGTGCGTGCCGAGCGCGCCGAGCAGCTCGACGTCGGTGCTGCTGAGCCGGGTGTGCCCGAAGAGCGAGAGCCGCCCGGGCAGCTCGCACGAGCCGGGGTCCGCCTGCAGTGCCGCGACGACCGCGGCCTGGCGCTGCCCTGGGGTCGGCGCGTCGACGGCGGCCACGACCTCGCGCCAGAGCCGGGCCTGCCAGCGCAGGTCGTCGGCCAGCTCGGCACCGAGCCCGTCGGTGTCGGCCCCACCCTCCCAGTCGGCGAGCAGGCGGGGCCGCTGCGCGGCATACGAGGCGAAGAGCCGCGCGAGACGCGCGGCGACCGCGAGCCGGCGACCCTGCCGATGGCCGTCGTCGTCTGGGAGCCGATGCCCGAGGTGGCGGGCCAGCGGCGCCGCCCAGGGCTCGTCGAGGCTCGCGTCGATCGTCGCC
This sequence comes from Dermatophilaceae bacterium, assembly GCA_035448065.1. Lineage (GTDB taxonomy): Bacteria > Actinomycetota > Actinomycetes > Actinomycetales > Dermatophilaceae > Phosphoribacter. The sequence goes on along the minus strand of DAOTIG010000029.1, from coordinate 21,307 downwards.
AGCACCGGCCAGAGCAGCGCCTCCGGCGACCAGGGGTCGTCGTCGCGGGTGCCGGCGACCTCGGCGACGAGGGACCATGGGGTGCGGAACTCGACTGCGGCGCAGATGCCGTCGTCGCGACCGGCGGCGGCGCCGAGCCGGTGGGAGAGGCGCTGCGAGAGCCAGCGCTCGACCCCCTTGGCGGGCACTGCGACGACGTCGGGCGCGAAGGGATCGGCCGGCGGCACGGCGAGCACCCGGGCCAACCCCTCGGCGAGCAGGTCGGTCCGGGCCGCACGATGCAGGTGCAGGGCCATCTCGCTCCGAACCCTACGCGGCGGGTCCGACAGCCTCCCCGCCTGCTAGCCCAGTGCGCGCAGCCCTGGCAGCACCTGCTCGGCGAAGGTCGTGAGGAAGCGCTCCTGATCCTGTCCGGGACCGTGCACGACGAGGTGGTCGAAGCCCCACTCGACATAGGGCCGGATCGCCTCGATCGCTGCCTCGGGGTCGCTCGCGACGATCCATCGCTTGGCGACCTGCTCGATCGGCAGCTCGTCGGCCAGTCGCTCCATCTCGACCGGGTCGGTCGTGCCGTGCTTCTGCTCCGGCGTCAACGACAGCGGCGCCCAGAACCGGGTGTTCTCCAGCGCCAGGTGCGGGTCCGGATCCCAGCTGAGCTTGATCTCGATCATCCGGTCGTATGCCGCCGGCTCACCGCTCTCGCCGGCCGCGCCATCGCGCTTGGCGATGCCCTCCTGCACCGCGGGGAGCAGCTGCTCGCGGTAGAGCGCCTCGCCCTTGCCCGAGGTGCAGATGAAGCCGTCACCGGACCGACCGGCATACCGGGCGACGAGCGGTCCGCCCGCGGCGACGTAGACCGGCACCGGCTGCTCCGGCCGGTCGTAGATCGTCGCGTCGACGGTGCGGTAGTAGTCGCCCTCGAAGCTGACCCGGTCGGTCGTCCAGAGGGCCCGCATGAGCCGGATGGCCTCGCGCAGCCGGGCGAAGCGCTCCTTGAACTCGGGGAAGGTCTCGACCGAGCCGACGACGACCTCGTTGAGCGCCTCGCCGGTGCCGACCCCGAGCGCGATCCGGCCCGGGTAGAGGCAGCCGAGGGTGCCGAAGGTCTGGGCGAGCACGGCGGGGTTGTAGCGGAAGGTGGGGGTGAGCACCGAGGTGCCCAGCTGCACCCGCTCGGTCCGCTCGCCGGCGGCGGCCAGCACGGTGACCGCGTGCGGGGCGTGACCCCCCTTGTGCCGCCAGGGCTGGACGTGGTCGGACACCCAGACACTGTCCAGGCCGACCTGCTCGGCCCGCACCGCGAGGTCGACGAGCTCACGTGGGCCGAACTGCTCCGCCGACGCCTTGTATCCGATCCGCATGTCCGCCAGTCAACCACGCCGGTATGCCGGGTCAGGTTCGTGCGCGTTCGCGGGGGCCGTCCTGCGCGGATAGGTCACCTCTCGCGTGACCTGTCGCGTTCGCGGGGGTCGTCCTGCGCGGATAGGTCACCTCTCGCGTCACCTGTCGCGTTCGCGGGGGTCGTCCTGCGCGGATAGGTCACCTCTCGCGTGACCTGTCGCGCGTACGTAGACGACGACCCGGTCGCGATCTGCACCTGGTCGAAGAGCCAGGCGGCGCCGCTACTGACTCGCCGCCGAGGCCGCCGAGGCAGCCGTGCGAGCCACGCAATGCCTGCGGGGTGCCCCACCCGTCGCGGGCGAAGGTCGGCGAGTAGTGCACGGCCTCGCCGCCGTTGTAGAAGGGCGCGAACGGCATCCACGCGTTGTTGTAGATCGTCGAGTGGTGGTCCCGGCTCTTCAACTGGGGCGACGTCGATCCCGGCGACCGGGGCCGGCTTGACGTTGTTGAGCGGTCTTGCGCGAGTGTCTACTGGATCGAGGAATGCCGGCGGCATACTCGCCACATGACGGGGCAGCGGACACGGGAGCGCTCGAGGGCGGGGCTGCACGCGCTGATGTTGCTGCAGCTGCAGACGCGATGCGCTTGACGAGTAGTATGTGTACACAGGTGTGACACAAACCGAAGGAGGGGTCATGGGCGCATCCAAGGTCGGGGTCCGGGAGTTCCGAGCCGGTCTGGCCGACTTCATCGACTCCGAGGAACCGGTCGCGGTGACCCGCCACGGGCACACGGTCGGCTACTTCATCCCGGTCAAGACCGACCGGGCAGCCGACGTCGCCGCACTGAAGGCAGCCGGGGAGAAGCTCGACGCACTGCTGGCTCTGAGTGACGACGAGGTCGACGTGATGGTCGAGAACTTCAAGACCCGCCGCAAGGACCGTCGATAGTGCCGGAGGGGCAGCGTCGTCGTCTGGTCATCGATGCCAACATTCTGATCCGTGCGGTCCTGGGCCGCCGGGTCAAGGTGACGCTCACCAGCCACGCCGAGGACGTGGACGTCTTCGCCCCGGAGGTCGCCTTCGCTGATGCCGAAGAGCATCTGCCGGCGGTGCTGAGCAAGTTCGACCGCGCCGCCGAGATCGAACCCGCGTTGGCGTTCCTGAACCAGTTGCGCAGCATCATCGCGACGGTCCCTGAAGCGGCCTACCTCGACATCAAGGACGAGGCCCTCGCCCGGATTCAACGCGACACCGACGACTGGCCCGTCCTGGCCGTCGCGATGCTGCTGGACTGCCCCATCTGGACCGAGGACAACGACTTCTTCGGAACCGGCGTCCCGACCTGGACCACCGACCGCATCGACATCTACCTCGCCCCGCCCAACTGACGACGGCTCGCCGAGTCGTCACCCGCCGATTGTCGGGAATCGCTGCCCCACGCGCCTCTTGCACTCCCGGGTTGGGGCAAGCAGACCCGGCGCTGGTCGGGCGGGACGCGACCCCTCAGTAGACGACGACCCGGTCGCCGATCTGCACCTGGTCGAAGAGCCAGGCAGCCCCGTTGAAGTCGCGGATATTGGTGCAGCCGTGCGAGCCGCGCAGCGCCTGCGGGGTGCCCCAGCCATCCCGGGCGAAGGTCGGTGAGTAGTGCACGGCCTCGCCGCCGTTGTAGAAGAGCGCGAACGGCATCCACGCGTTGTTGTAGATCGTCGAGTGGTGGTCCCGGCTCTTCATGAAGACGCTGAACGTGCCGTTGTCGGAGGGGAACTCGGGGGTGCCGAAGCGGGCGTCGAAGCGCCGGACGACGACGCCGTCGATGATCCAGTAGAGCGCGCGATTGGCCTTGCTCGCACAGAGCACCCGGCCGGTCTGGCAGCGCGGGTCGAGCTTGGTGACGTCGATCCCGGCGACCGGGGCCGGCTTGACGTTGTTGAGCTCGTCGGCGGTCGGCTTGCGGGTGGCCGCCCAGATGACGTTCTTGGTGCGCTGGTCGACCTCGCCGGTCTGCGGCAGGCCGCGCTTGGCCTGGTAGCCGCTGACCGCCTTGGCGGTCGTCGCCGTGTAGCTGTTGTCGACGTCGCCGGACCACCGGCCGAGCAGCTTGAGCCGGGCCTCGAGCTCGCGCACCACCGGGCTCGACGAGCCGACCGCGAACAGCGCGGGACCGGGCAGCAGCCGGCCGGCGAGCTCCTCGGCGTTGGGCTCGCGGGTGGTCGCGATGAGCAGGGTCCACAGGTCCTCGTCGACGGTGCCGGTCGGCGGGATGGTGAAGGCCTTCTGGTATGCCGTGACGGCGGCCGTCGTCGTCGCGCCGTAGCTGCCGTCGACGGTGCCGGTGAAGTGCTTGAGCTGCTTGAGCCGCGCCTGCAGGTCGCGGACCCGGTCGCCGGTGGCGCCCTCGGCCAGGATGATCGCGGGGGCGGGGGCTTGCGCGGCGGGCACGACCGTGGGCGCGGGCGAGGCGGTCGGAGCGGGCTCAGCCGTCGTGGTCGCGGCGGCGGCCGAGGTCGAGGCCGAGGGCGTGGTGGCAGGGGAGCCCGCAGTGGGCGTGGCGGCCCCGGCCGGCTGACACGCGGCGATCGTCGTGGCCAGCACCAGGGCGGCGACCATCGTCATTGCGCTGCGGTGCTGCTGAGCTCGGGAGTGCTCGGGGAGTGGCACGTGGTGTCCTCGGTCGTGGGGGCGGTGCTGGCTGTCTCTCAGCTCTCACTGAGCAGGACGCGCTAGCCTCCCCCGAAGTTGTGCGCGACCTCAGACTACCGGCACCCAGGTCGCGACGCCGGTCAGCCGGGCTGGCCCTGGTGCGCCTGTTGGGCCCGACGGAGCACCTCGGTGAGCTTGTTGGCGCCCGCCACGACGGTCGCGGCGTGCAGCCGGCCGGGCTGGCGGGACAGCCGCTCGATCGGCCCCGAGATGGACACGGCGGCCACGACGCGGCCGGACGGCCCGCGGACCGGTGCCGACACCGAGGCGACGCCCGGCTCGCGCTCGCCGACGCTCTGCGCCCAGCCGCGGCGGCGCACGGCCGAGAGGGCAGTCGCGTTGAACCTCGCGCCCTGCAGCCCACGATGCAGCCGATCCGGCTCCTCCCACGCGAGCAGGACCTGGGCGGCCGAGCCGGCGAGCATCGACAGGCTCGCCCCGACCGGGATGGTGTCGCGCAGGCCCATCGGGCGCTCGGCCGCGGCGACGCAGATCCGCAGGTCGCCCTGGCGGCGGAAGAGCTGGGCGCTCTCGTTCGTGTGGTCGCGCAGCGCGCCGAGCACCGGCCCGGCTGCGGCGAGCAGGCGGTCCTCGCCGGCCGAGGAGGCCAGCTCGGCCAGCCGCGGGCCGAGGACGAAGCGGCCCTGCATGTCGCGGGCGACGAGGCGGTGGTGCTCGAGGGCGACGGCCAGCCGGTGCGCGGTCGGCCGGGCCAGACCGGTCGCGCCGACGAGCTGGGCCAGAGTGGCCGGGCCGGCCTCCAGGGCGCTGAGCACCGTGGCTGCCTTGTCGAGGACGCCGACACCGCTAGAGTTGTCCATGCACTGATATTGCCGTCTCAGCGCGTGAGACGCAACTCGACGATCCGACAATCTGCCCGATCCTGGCGCGAGCGGCACGGTGCGTCCGAGCCAGTATGCCGCGGCATACCTGGAAAGACCCGAACGGAAGGCAGTCGCGATGGCCGGGACATTGGCCGAGAAGGTGTGGGAGTCGCACGTCGTGCGACGGGCCGAGGGCGAGCCGGACCTGCTCTACATCGACCTGCACCTGCTGCACGAGGTGACCAGCCCGCAGGCCTTCGACGGGCTGCGGCTGGCCGGCCGACGGGTGCGGCGCACCGACCTCACCCTCGCCACCGAGGACCACAACGTGCCGACGACCCCGGGGCCGATCACCGACCCGGTGAGCCGCACCCAGGTCGAGACGCTGCGGCGCAACTGCGCCGAGTTCGACGTGCCGATCTATCCGATGGGCGACGCCGAGCAGGGCATCGTCCACGTCGTCGGCCCGCAGATCGGGCTCACCCAGCCGGGCATGACGATCGTCTGCGGCGACAGCCACACCTCGACCCACGGCGCCTTCGGTGCGCTGGCCTTCGGCATCGGCACCTCCGAGGTCGAGCACGTGCTGGCCACCCAGACCCTGCCGCTGCAGCCCTTCAGGACGATGGCCATCAACGTCCGTGGCGCACTGCCCGACGGCGTCACCGCCAAGGACCTGGTCCTCGCCGTCATCGCCAAGATCGGCACCGGCGGCGGCCAGGGCTACGTCATCGAGTACCGCGGCGAGGCCATCGAGGCCCTGTCGATGGAGGCCCGGATGACGGTCTGCAACATGTCCATCGAGGCCGGTGCCCGGGCCGGCATGATCGCCCCCGACGAGACGACCTTCGCCTACCTGCAGGGCCGCGACCGCGCGCCGAGCGGCGCCGAGTGGGACGCCGCCGTCGCCGACTGGCGGGCGCTGCGCACCGACGACGACGCGGTCTTCGACGCCGAGGTCGAGCTCGACGCGACGACCCTCACGCCCTTCGTCACCTGGGGCACCAACCCCGGCCAGGGGCTGCCGCTCGGCGCCGCCGTCCCCGACCCGGCCGACATCCCCGACGAGACCGAGCGGGCGGCCGCCGAGGCAGCGCTCGCCTACATGGGCCTCGAGCCTGGCACCCCGCTGCGCGAGGTCGCCGTCGACACCGTCTTCGTCGGCTCGTGCACCAACGGCCGGATCGAGGACCTGCGCGCGGCCGCCGCTGTGCTGCAAGGCCGCCGGGTCGCGGCCGGGGTGCGCACCCTCGTCGTCCCGGGCTCGGCCCGGGTGCGGCTGCAGGCCGAGGCCGAGGGGCTGCACGAGGTCTTCGAGGCCGCCGGGGCCGAGTGGCGACTGCCCGGCTGCTCAATGTGCCTCGGCATGAACCCCGACCAGCTCGCCCCCGGCGAGCGCAGCGCGTCGACCTCCAACCGAAACTTCGAGGGCCGCCAAGGCAAGGGCGGACGCACCCACCTGGTCAGCCCGCTCGTCGCCGCCGCGACCGCGGTCCGCGGCACCCTCAGCTCACCTGCCGACCTCGAGCCCGTCGCGGCTCCCTCCGGAAGCACCGAGGCCTGACATGGACGCTTTCACGACGCACACCGGCATCGGAGTCCCGTTGCGGCGCAGCAACGTCGACACCGACCAGATCATCCCGGCCGTCTACCTCAAGCGGGTCACCCGCGACGGCTTCGAGGACGGCCTCTTCGCCGCGTGGCGCAACGACCCGTCCTTCGTGCTCAACAACCCCCGGTATGCCGCTGGCTCGGTGCTCGTCGCCGGCCCGGACTTCGGGACCGGGTCCTCGCGCGAGCACGCCGTGTGGGCGCTGATGAACTACGGCTTCCGCGCCGTGCTCTCCTCGCGCTTCGCCGACATCTTCCGGGGCAACAGCGGCAAGCAGGGCCTGCTCACCGCTCAGCTGGCCCAGGACGACATCGAGCTCATCTGGAAGTACCTCGAGAACGATCCCGGCGCCGAGGTCACCGTCGACCTCGTCGCCCGCATGGTCACCGCCGGCGACATCGTCGCGCCCTTCGTCGTCGACGACTACACCCGCTGGCGGCTGATGGAGGGACTCGACGACATCGGCCTCACCCTGCGTCACGAGGAGCTGGTCGCCGAGTTCGAGTCCGGCAGGGCGGCATACAAGCCGGTCACCCGCTGACCTGCCGAGCCGCCACCGCCGCTCTCGGCGTGTCGCGGCAACGGGATTCGCGCCTTTCACGCTGCCCTCACTCGACGCGTCGACGGCGTGCCCGGCCCTGCGCTGACGGCACTGCCGTGCCCGCCATTGACGTCAGAACCGTTGCGAGGCAACCGTTTTCACAACCGTCGTAGCTCGCACCCGTCGCTGACTGGCCGGTGCGACCACTGACGGCCCTGTCCGGCGGTCAATGACGTTGCGGGGCAACGAAAATCCACAGCCTGCAGGTGTTGGACTCGGCGTGCGCCGAGGTTTACCGTTTCGACGCAGGCGGACGAACCGGTCCGCACCGATGCGCCCGGCCAGTTCCGGCGCCACTTCCTCTGGAGGGGAATGTGAACAAAGCAGAGCTCGTCCTGGCTCTCGAGGGTCGGCTCGGCGGGCGCAAGGCCGCCAGCGACGCCCTCGATGCGGTCCTCGACATCATCATTCGCGAGGTCGCCAAGGGCGGCAAGGTCGCGATCACCGGCTTCGGCACCTTCCAGAAGGTCGCCCGCGGTGCCCGCACCGGCCGCAACCCGCGCACCGGCGTGGCCGTCCCGATCAAGAAGACGACGGTCCCGCGGTTCCGCGCGGGCACCTCCTTCAAGACCTACGTCGCCGACCCGAAGAAGCTGCCGAAGACCGGCCCCGCAGCCGGCCGGGCGACGGCCAGCACGCGTGCCGTCCCGGCTGCTGCGCCGGCCAAGGCCACGACGCGCAAGGCGACCCCGGCCAAGGCCGCGCCGGCGAAGGCTGCGCCCGCCAAGGCCGCGCCGGCCCGCGCCGCCGTGAAGGCCGCGACGCCGGCCAAGGCGACGACGACCAAGAAGGCCGCTCCGGCCAAGGCCGCTGCCACGAAGGCCGCGCCGGCGAAGAAGGCCGTCACCAAGGCCGCGCCCGCCAGGGCCACGCCGGCGAAGGCTGCGCCCGCCAAGGCCGCGCCGGCGAAGAAGGCCGTCACCAAGGCTGCGCCTGCCAAGGCCGCGCCCGCGAAGGCTGCGCCGGCGAAGAAGGCCGTGACCAAGGCCGCGCCGGCCAAGGCCGCCAAGGCCGCGCCCGCGAAGGCGGCGCCGGCGAAGAAGGCCGCGACCGCCAAGAAGGCGGCGGCGAAGAAGACCGCGAAGAAGTAGCTCGTCAGGTCGTTCCCGGACGAGGGCGACTGCAGGTGGGACCGTCGGTCCCGTCGGCAGTCGCCCTCTCTCGTTCGGTCAGAGGGTGGGCAGCCACACGTCGGTGACCTCTGCGGACTCGCCGGCCGGGAGCAGCACGCTCACCCGCTGCCCGGGGCGCAGCCGGCGCAGCCCCGAGCCGTCGGTGGCCGAGGCGGCATACCGGCAGCGCCGGCCGTCCTCGAGGCGAACCGTGCCGGAGCCGTCGGTCGCGAGGCTCTCGACCGTGGCCACCCGCGGTGCCGCGCCCCCGAGCGCTGCCCGGGTCGCGGGGCCGATGCCGAGCCGCAGCGCGGCCCGCAGCGACTCGCCGTCGTCGACATCGGTGCGCAGCCGTGCCAGGTCGAGCTCGAGGCGCACGTGACCGGCCTGCTCGTGTCGCGCGGCCGAGCCGGCGCCGAAGGCCGGGTGGAGGGCAGCCGGCTGCTGGGCGGTGAGCAGCACGGTGCCGGTGCCGTGGTGGTCCGGCACGAGGGCTCGCGAGTATGCCGCGCACGCCCGCAGCGCGGTGCGCAGGTCCGCGTCCCGCAGGCTCGGCAGGTCACCGAGCAGGACACCGGCCGGGCCCTCTTGCCCGTCGTGGCCCGCGACCTCGAGGCCTTGTGCCACAGCCGCATTGAGCCCGCCTCCAGGGTCGGCGACGACGACCGCACCGCACTCGGCGACCAGCCGCCGGGCCCGCTCACCGCCCGTGACGACGACGACCCGGCCGGTCGTGCCGATGGCGCCGAGCGCGGCGGCCACGGTGTCGGCCGCGAGGGCGAGGGCGAGCTCCTGCCGGTCCACGCCGGGCGGTGGCTCGAGCCGACTCTTGGCCGGGGCGCCCGCGTTCGGCGGCCCATCGCCCTTGACCGGCACGACGATCGTCCAGCGCTCGCTCACCGGACCAGTCTCGCCGATGCGCCGCCGGGACGCGGACAGTGCTCGACACCAGCGCCGCCGACGGCGAAGATACGAGCCTGACCGAAGGAGAAGGTGCGTGTCCTCGAGACGGCTGACGCCGGCATACAAGGTCTTCGTCGTGCTGCTGCGCCCGCTGTTGCGGGCGATCGCCAAGCGCGACTACCAGCACGTCGAGCGGCTGCCGCGGGAGGGCGGCTTCATCCTGGCGCCCAACCACGTGACCTACGTCGACCCGCTCGTCGTCGCGCTGTTCGCCTACGAGACGCGCAACCCGCCGTTCTTCCTCGCCAAGGAGGCGCTCTTCCGGATCCCGGTCTTCGGCAAGCTGCTGGGGGCCGCCGACCAGATCCCGGTCTATCGGGGCGGCCAGCAGGCCAGGGAGGCCTACTCCGGGGGCGTCCAGGCGCTGCGCGACGGCAAGTGCCTCGTCGTCTTCCCCGAGGGCACGCTGACCCGCGACCCGAGCCAGTGGCCGATGGTCGGCAAGACTGGGGCTGCCCGACTGGCGCTGGCCACCCGCTGCCCCGTCGTGCCGATCGCGCAGTGGGGCGCCCAGGAGATCCTCGGCACCTACGAGAAGTCCGTCCACCTGCTGCCGCGCAAGACGACGCACGTGCGGGTCGGCGAGCCGGTCGACCTCAGCGACCTCTACGACCAGCCGATGACCGCCACGCTGTTGCGCGAGGCGACCGAGCGGATCATGACGGCGATCACCCGCGAGCTCGAGGTGCTGCGCGGCGAGCCGGCGCCGGTCGGTCGCTACGACCCGAAGTCGGCCGGGGTGAGCCAGACCGGCAACTTCAAGCGTGACGGTCTCGAGTCGGACGGAGGCCGGTCATGACCCGGGCCACTCGCGCTGCGGTGATGGGCACCGGCAGCTGGGGCACCGCCTTTGCCGCCACCCTCGCCGACGCCGGGACGACGGTGACGATGTGGGGCCGGCGGCCCGAGTCGGTCGAGCAGGTCAACGCCGGCTGCAACACCGACTACCTGCCCGACCTGCAGCTGCCCGACACGATCCGCGCCACCACCGACCCGGCTCAGGCTCTCGACGGCGCTGACGTCGTCGTCCTCGCCGTCCCGTCGCAGACGCTGCGTGAGCACCTCGGTCAGTGGGCGTCCTTCCTGCCCGGTGGCGCGGCGGTCGTCTCGCTGATGAAGGGTGTCGAGCTCGGGACCAACCTGCGGATGAGCCAGGTCATCGCCGAGGTCGGGGGCGTGGCCGAGGAGCGGATCGTCGTGCTCTCCGGCCCCAACCTGGCCCGCGAGATCGCCGGCAAGCAGCCGGCGGCGAGCGTCGTCGCCTGCGTCGACCACGACACGGCCGACCGGGTCGCCGCCGCGTGCGCGACCGACTACTTCCGCCCCTACACCGAGACCGACGTCGTCGGCACCGAGCTCGGCGGCGCCGTGAAGAACGTCGTCGCCCTGTCGGTCGGCATGGCCGAGGGCATGGGGATGGGCGACAACACCAAGGCCACGCTCATCACCCGGGGCCTGGCCGAGACGGCCCGGCTCGGCGCCCGGCTCGGCGCGCAGCCGGTGACCTTCATGGGCCTGGCCGGCGTCGGCGACCTCATCGCCACCTGCATGAGCCCGCTGTCGCGCAACCGGACCTTCGGCGAGAACCTCGGCAAGGGGCTCACCGTCGAGCAGACCGTCGCGCTCACCCGGCAGCTCGCCGAGGGCGTCAAGTCGTGTCACTCGGTGCGTGATCTCGCGGCGGTCCACGACGTCGAGATGCCGATCACCGACGCCGTCGTCGCGGTGATCGTCGGCGAGCGCACCCCGCGCGAGGTCGTCTCCATGCTCATGACCCGCAGTCGCAAGCACGAACGGCACTGAGGCACAGGGCGATTCGCCGCTGGTCAGTCGGGTGCGACGGTGCTGCCGAGCGCCTGGTCGAGGTCGCGCCACAGGTCCTCGACGTCCTCGATGCCGACCGAGAGCCGAAGCAGCGACTCGGGCACCGCCGGTGACTCCGCGGCATACTTGCGGCGCCGCTCGAGCAGCGACTCGACGCCGCCGAGGCTGGTCGCGTCGAGCCAGAGCCGGCAGGCCGCGGTGACCGCATCGGCCGCCGCCGCGCCGCCGCGCACCTCGATGGCGAGCATCGCGCCCCAGCCGGGATAGCGCACCCGCTCGACCGCGGGGTGCTCGGCCAGCCGGCGGGCCAGCTCGGCGGCATTGGCACCGGCCCGCTCGACCCGCAGGGCGAGGGTGCGCAGCCCGCGCAGCGCGAGCCAGGTCTCCTGAGGCCCGGCGATCGCGCCATGCCGGATCCGGTGGCGCAGCAGCCGGTCGTGGAGGGCCTGGCCGGCTTCGTCGCCGCCGGTGACCGCCGCCCCGAGCACGACGTCGGAGTGGCCGGCGAGGTACTTCGTCGCCGAGTGGACCACGACGTCGGCCCCGTGCTCGAGCGGACGCTGCAGCAGCGGCGTCGCGAAGGTGTTGTCGACCGCGACCAGCGCGCCGCGCTCGTGGGCCGCCCGCACCAGGGCCGGCAGGTCGGCGACCTCCATGAGCGGATTGGTCGGCGTCTCGATCCACAGCAGGGTCGCGCCGTCGAGCGCACGGGAGGCCGCGTCCGGGTCGGCCAGGTCGACCCGCCGCACGTCGCGGCCGGCCTCGGCGGCGTCGTCGAGCAGCGCCGAGGTCATGTTGTAGCAGGCCAGCGGGGCGACCACCGGCCCCGCGGGCACGAGCGAGAGCGCCGCCGACACCGCTGCCATCCCCGAGCCGAAGACGAGCGCGGTGCCGCCCTCGAGCGCGCCGAGCGCCTCCTCGAAGGCCGTCCAGGTCGGGTTGCCGTTGCGCCCGTATGCCGTGTGGCCGGCCGAGGCGGCATACGTGCTGCTGTGCGTCACGGGGACGTTGACCGGGGCGCCCGGCTCACGGCGCGGGCGACCTGCGGCGACGGCGATGGTGGCGGGGGACAGCCCCGGCGGGAGGTCGTGATGACGGCGCTCGCTCATCCGGCCAGCCTAGATTCTGTGCCGAGAGTCCGCGGCCGTGCGCCTGCGCCGGGAGACCGGCCGGGCGGGCTATCGTCGAAGCCGATGAGCACCGAGCAGCCTCCCACCCGCAAGCCCCGCGTCGCCGTCGTCTTCGGCGGGCGATCCTCCGAGCACGCGGTGTCGTGCTCGAGCGCCGCATCGGTGCTCCAGGCGATCGACCGGGCGGCATACGACGTCGTGCCGGTGGGCATCTCCCGCGACGGCCGATGGGTCATCGCGCCGGACGACCCGGCCGCGCTCGCGTTGACCGCCGGACACCTGCCCGAGGTCGCCCCGAGCGGCGATGCCGTGCTGGCCCCGCTGTCCACCCTCGACCGCACCCTGCACGCCCTCGACGACGAGGGAGTGCTGCGCACCCTCGGCGAGGTCGACGTCGTCTTCCCGGTGCTGCACGGGCCGTGGGGCGAGGACGGCACCCTGCAGGGGATGCTCGACCTCGCCGACGTCCGCTACGTCGGCTCCGGAGTCCTCGCCTCCGCCGTCGGCATGGACAAGCACTACATGAAGGTCGTCTTCGCCGGGCACGGCCTGCCGGTCGGCCCCTATGTCGTCATCACCGACAAGGCCTGGCGCGCCGATCCGGCCGCCGCGCTCGACGCCTGCGCGGCGCTCGGGCTGCCGGTCTTCGTCAAGCCGGCCCGGGCCGGCTCGAGCATGGGGATCACCAAGGTCACCGACGCCGACCGGCTCACCGAGGCGATCGAGGCGGCCCGCGAGCACGACCCCAAGGTGCTCGTCGAGGCGGCGATCTTCGGCCGGGAGATCGAGTGCGCGGTCCTCGAGGGCCGCGGCACCGACGCTCCCCGCACCAGTGAGGTGGGCGAGGTCCGGGTCGTGCAGGGGCACGAGTTCTACGACTTCGAGGCCAAGTACCTCGCCGAGTCCGACGTGCGGCTCGACTGCCCGGCCGACCTGCCGCCGGAGATCGCCACCGAGGTCCGTCGGCTGGCCGCCGAGGCCTTCACCGCGCTCGGCTGCGAGGGGCTGGCTCGGGTGGACTGCTTCTACACCGATGACGGCCGGGTCGTCCTCAACGAGATCAACACGATGCCCGGCTTCACCCCGCACTCGATGTACCCGCGGATGTGGGCGCAGAGTGGGCTGAGCTATCCCGAGCTCGTCGACGAGCTGGTCGTCCTGGCGCTGGACCGCCGGGTCGGGTTGCGCTAGCTGCAGCGGTGCCCGGTCTCGGGCAGGGTGCGGGCGACCGCGCTGAGGGCCGGCAGCACCCGCTGGTCGGTCGTGTATGCCGTGGGCACGAGGACGTCCATCGCCGGGGAGCGCCCATAGGTCGTCGCCTGGACCCCGTCGGAGCGCTGCTGCAGCACCCAGTCGACGCCGTCGACGGTCAGGCAGCCGCTCGTGCTCGGGGCCGGCGCGGGATAGCCGCAGATCGCGACGATCGCCGGGTCGCCCCAGGCGCGCACGGCCGGACTCTCGACGGAGACCCGCCGCGGGGGCAGGCCGAGCACCTGGACCGGCCAGACCGCGGACAGCCGCTGGCAGGCCGGGTCGTCGGCCGCGGCGGGCAGGCTCACCGCGACGGCCGGCGTCCGGGCACGGACGATCGTCAGCCAGCCGAGCCCGGCGAGGCCGAGCGTGGCCACGGCGACAGCGGCCACCAGCACCCGGCCGGCGCCGGCCCGCGGGCGGCCGCCACGCGGCATACCGGATCGGCTAGACGTGGACGACCGTGCAGGTGAGCGTGCGGGTGATGCCCGAGACGTCCTGGATCTTGGCGATGACGAGCTTGCCGAGCTCGTCGACGGTGCTGGACTCGACCCGGGCGATGACGTCGTAGGGGCCGGTGACGTCCTCGGCGGAGGCCACGCCGGCCACCTCGCGGATCGCCTCGGCCACGGACGCCGCCTTGCCGACCTCGGTCTGGATGAGGATGTATGCCTGGACCACGCGGTACCTCGCTTGTCGATGCTGTCGTAGGGGGACGCTTGTCGTCGGTGCCGTCTCCTCAGACGCTACCGTGCCTGTCGGTCGGTTGTCCCATCCGGTATGCCGCGCATGCGGCCAACGCGCACGAGGAGGCCTGGTGACCGAGCGGAGCCAGCAGCGGCTCGGCGACCTCGGCGAGGAGCAGCTGCTCGCCCTGATCGGGCCGCTGCTCGCCGCGGGCGCGCCGGCGAGCCCACGGGTCGTCGTCGGACCGGGTGACGACACCGCGGTCGTGGCCACCGGCGCGCACACCGTGGCGACGACCGACGCGATGGTCCGCGGCCTGGACTGGCGCGACGAGTGGTCGACCGGTCGCGACGTCGGGCACAAGACGGTCGCCCAGAACCTCGCCGACGTCGCCGCCATGGGCGCGGTTCCGATCGGGCTGCTCGTCACGCTCGCCGCCGACCCGGCCACCCCGGTGGCCTGGGCCCTCGAGCTCGCCGAGGGCATCGGCGCGGCGGCCGGCGCGGCCGGCTGCCCGGTGCTCGGCGGCGACCTGTCCGGCGCCCCGGCCGGCGTCGTCATGGTCTCGGTCACCGCCCTCGGCGACCTGCAGGGCCGGCCCGCCGTGCTGCGCTCAGGGGCTCGGGCGGGCGACGTCGTCGCCGTGTGCGGCAGCCTCGGGCTGTCGGGGGCCGGGCTGGCGCTGCTCGCGCAGGGCCGTCCCGAGGTGGATCCCGAGGCGGTGGCGGTGCACCGGCGGCCACGACCGCCGCTGCCCGCCGGGCCGGCCGCAGCGCGCGCCGGGGCCACCGCGCTCATCGACCTGTCCGACGGGCTGCTGCGCGACGCCGACCGGGTGGCGCGGGCCAGCGGGGTGCGGCTCGCCCTGTCGCGCACGTCGCTGAGCCGGTATGCCGCGCGGCTCACGCCCGCGCTCGGCGCCGACGGCGCGTGGGACTGCGTCCTGGGTGGGGGAGAGGAGCACAGCCTGCTCGGCTGCTTCCCGGGGCCGGAGCAGGCAGCGGCAGGGCCGGAGCAGGCCGGGCCGCCCGAGGGCTGGGTGGCGATCGGCCGGGTCGAGCCGGCCGCCGGGGGTGAGCCGGGGGTCACCCTCGACGGAGAGCCGATGGCCCCCCGCGGCTGGGACCACTTCGCCGGCTGACCGGCGGGCCCGCGGCATACCGGCGCGTTTTGGCCCTGTCCGGCCGACTCGGGTACCCTTGACCGGTTGCCCGCAGGCGCCACCGCATCCACCCGGACGCGACCTTGGCTGCGGCGGGCCGTCAGACTCACTCTCGACTGTCAGGAGATCACCCGTGGCTGCCACCTGCGACGTCTGCGGAAAGCGCCCGAGCTTCGGGCACAACATCTCGCACTCCAACCGGCGCACCAAGCGGCGCTGGAACCCCAACATCCAGCGGGTCAAGACCCTCGTCGGGGGCGTCACCCCCAAGCGCGTCAACGTCTGCGCCTCCTGCCTCAAGGCGGGCAAGGTCAGCCGCTGAGCCGACGGCGCCGGTGACCGTCCGGCGCCGCTGCTCGACCGAAAGGCCGGTCCCCACGGGGCCGGCCTTTGGCTACCGTGAACGAGTGAGTGCACGGTTGGTCGGCAAGCTCGACGTCGACCTCCTATGCCAGGTCGCCCTCGTCGGGCCGGGCGATGCGCGGGCGTGGATCCCCCTCGTCGACGACCCGGACGCCTTCGGCCAGGCACTCTGGCACCGCAACTGGTTCGTCGTCGAGGGCCAGTTCATCGCCGACGACCCCGACCAGGCGGCCGCGATGGCCGCCGCACCCCCCAGTCGCCTCCCGGAGCCGCCGGAGGACTGGCCGCCGCCGCGCCCGGACTACACCTTCACGCCGCTGCCGATCACGGTGACCGCGGCCGAGGCGCTCCGGGCCTGTGCCTACTACGGCTACCAGACCTTCTGCGAGCTCGACGACCCGCTCTTCGCCGCCACCGGATCACGGGTGGCCCGCTTCGGCGAGACGCCGGAGGGGCAGGCCTTCGAGGCCTTGCGAGCCCGGCTGCAGATGATCGGGGGACGCGGCGACGGCAGCGGGCCGTGGGGCTGGACGGCCGCCGACCTGCAGGCCCGCAGTGACCGGCCCGCCCCGGTGATCCCGGCGGTGCGCATCGTCGTGAGCCGGCCGACGCGCGTCAAGGGCCACCTTCGGCTGGTCCACTCGTCCTGAGCTGGTGGCTACGCTTTCGCCGTGACGTCAACCCCGCGAGTGCTGGTGCGGCTCGATGCCGCGGCGCTCGTGCGCTGGGCTGCGGTGGCTCGCTCGTCGTTCGCCGAGAGCCGGGCCGAGATCGACGCGCTCAACGTCTTCCCGGTGCCCGACGGCGACACCGGCACCAACCTCTACCTCACCCTCGACGGCGCCATCGCGGCGGCTCGCACGATGCTCGAGCGGCGCGGCGACGAGCTGCCCCCGCTGGCCGACCTGCTGCGGGCGATGTCGAGCTCGATGCTGCTCACCGCGCGCGGCAACTCGGGGGTGATCCTCTCCCAGCTGTTCCGCGGCTTCGCCGAGAGCGTCGTCGAGGCGCGCGAGGAGGCGATCGACGGGGCCGGCCTGGCCGCCGCCTTCGCCCATGCCGACCGGCTGGCCTGGCGGGCGGTCACCGAGCCGAAGGAGGGCACCATCCTCTCGGTGACCCGGGCCACCGCAGCGGCCTGCCGTGAGCTGGTGAGCGACCGCCCCGATGCCACCCTCGTCGAGGTCGTCACCGCCGCGGTGCAGGCCTCGGACCGTGCCCTGGCGGCCACGCCGACCCAGCTCGCGGCGCTGGCCCGCGCCGGGGTCGTCGACGCCGGCGGGGCCGGCTTCGTGCTCCTCGTCGAAGCGCTGGCGCGGGTCGTGCACGGCCAGCTGCAGCCCACCGCCGACCCGATGGCGGTGCGGCACAGCTGGGCCCGCGCAGGCGGGCCCGCCCTCGCCCATCCGCCGGCGGCGCCCGAGGAGGCGCGCGACGAGACGACACCGGGCAGCCCGGCATACGAGGTGATGTTCCTGCTGGCCGACAGCGACGACGACCGGGTCGCGGCGCTCACCGCGCGGCTGGCCGAGCTCGGCGACAGCCTGCTCGTCGTCGGCGCCGACGGGCTGTGGAACGTCCACGTCCACGTCGACGACGTCGGTGCGGCGATCGAGGCGGGCATCGAGGCCGGCCGGCCGCACCGCATCGCGGTCACCCACTTCGGCGACCAGATCGCGGCCGCGGGGGGCGCCGCGCCACCGGCCCACGACCCCGACGCGCTCGCCGTCGTCGCCTGCGCGGCCGGCGAGGGGCTGGCCGACACCTTCCGGGACGCAGGCGCGCGCGTGGTGCTCAGCGGGCCGGGCCGGCGAGCCGCCGCCGGCGAGCTGCTCGCCGCAGTGCGCGCCAGTCACGCAGGCCGAGTCCTGGTGCTGCCCAACGACTCCGACACGCTGATGGCTGCCCGTGCAGCCGCCGAGGCGGCCGTCGAGAGCGGCCTGCAGGTGCGGGTCGTCGACTCCCGCACCGCGGTCCAGGGACTCGCCGCGCTCGCAGTCCTCGACCCCGACGCCGACCTCGACGCCAACGGGTCGGCGATGTCGGCGGCGGCCGCGGCCACCCGGCACGGCGCGGTCACCGTGGCGCACAAGCAGGCCGACACGGCCGCCGGCGTATGCCGCGTCGGTGATGTCCTCGGGGCGGTCGCCGGCGAGTTCGTCGTCATCGGCGACGACCTCGCCGCCGTGGCCGCCGACGTCGTCACCCGGCTGCTCGGCGAGGACGGCGAGCTGCTCACCGTCGTCACCGGTGCCGACGCGCCGGCCGGGCTCGCCGAGTCGACCGTCGCCGCCGCGCGAGCGCTCGCGCCCGACCTCGAGGTCGTCCTGCTCGACGGGGGGCAGCCGATCTATCCGCTGCTCCTCGGGGTCGAGTGATGCTGCCGTCCTGGACCGAGGCCACGTCGCTGCGCAAGGCCGGCATCAGCGCTGCCGAGGCCGAGGCCCTCGAACGGGCCAAGGGGCTGCGCACCGTCGGCGACCTGCTCGAGCTCGTCCCCCGCCGCTACGTGCGCCCGACCGAGCTCACCCCCTTCGACGAGCTCGTCGAGGGCGAGGCCGCGACCGTCGTCGCCCGGGTCCGCGACTGCCAGATCATCCCGATGCGCCCGAAGCCCGGGGCACCACGACGCAAGGGCGGCAGCAACCGGCTCAAGGTCGTCCTCGAGGACGAAGGGGCGGGGCGGATGGAGCTCGCCTTCTTCAACGCCGCCTATGCCCACCACGCCCAGCTGCGGCCCGGGCGGCACGGGATCTTCACCGGGCAGGTGACCTGCTTCCGCCCCCGTGGCGCGACGACCTGGCAGATGGCCCACCCGCAGTACGAGCTCTTCGACGACCCCGAGCTCGGCGAGGACCGGCTGGCCCAGCTGCAGAGCCACTACATCCCGGTCTACTCGCAGACCGGCAAGTACACCTCGCCGGTCCTGCGCCGGCAGATCGCCACCCTGCTCGACACCGTCGAGCTCGCCGAGCCGCTGCCCGCCTGGGTGCGCGAGCGACGCGCGCTGCCGGCGCGGCATACCGCGCTCGAGCTCGTCCACCGACCGGCGCTCACCGACGACCCCGGCACCGGGATGCGGCGGCTCCGTTATGACGAGGCCTTCGTCCTGCAGACGATCCTCGGGCAGCGCCGGCTGGCCACCCAGGCCCTCGGTGGCACCCCGCGACCGGCGCGGGCCGGGGGAGTGCTCGACGCCTTCGACGCCTGGCTGCCCTTCGAGCTCACCGCCGGCCAGCGCGAGGTCGGCGCGCTGCTCGCCGACGAGCTCGCCGCCGACCGGCCGATGCATCGGCTGCTGCAGGGCGAGGTCGGGTCGGGCAAGACCGTGGTCGCGCTGCGCGCCATGCTGCAGGTCATCGACGCCGGTGGGCAGGCCGCGCTGCTCGCGCCGACCGAGGTCCTCGCCGCCCAGCACCACCGCACCATCACGACGATGCTCGGCGACCTCGCCCTCGGCGGGATGCTCGGCGCCGCCGCCGACGCGACGTCCGTGGCCCTGCTCACCGGCAGCCAGTCGAGCGCCGCCCGCCGGGCCGCGCTCAACGCCGTCGTCACCGGAGACGCCGGCATCGTCGTCGGCACGCATGCGCTCATCCAGAAGCACGTCGACTTCCTCGACCTCGCGCTCGTCGTGGTCGACGAGCAGCACCGCTTCGGCGTCGAGCAGCGAGATGCCTTGCGAGAGAAGGCAAAAGCCCCACCCCACCTGCTCGTCATGACCGCCACCCCGATCCCGCGCACGGTCGCCATGACGGTCTTCGGCGACATGGAGACCGCGACCCTGCACGAGCTGCCGGCCGGCCGACAGCAGATCGACACCTTCATCGTCGAGGCCGAGAAGCCGGGCTGGCTCGAGCGCACCTGGGCCCGGCTCGCCGAGGAGATCGGCAAGGGCCACCAGGTCTACGTCGTCTGCCCGAAGATCGGCGAGGTCACCGACGGCTCCGAGCTCACCGCGGACACCTCGGACGAGGACGCCGGTGGCAGCGGCTGGGCCGCCGAGGGCGGCGGCGAGGGCGGTGGCGAGGCGGACCGGCCGCTCGCGGGCGTGTATGCCGTCGCCGAGCTGCTGCGCGGCATCCCGGCCCTCGCGGACGCGCGGATCGCGATCCTGCACGGCCGGATGCCGGCCGAGGACAAGGACGCCGTGATGCGGGCCTTCGCCGACGGCACCGTCGACCTGCTCGTCGCGACGACCGTCGTCGAGGTGGGCCTCGACGTGCCGAACGCCTCGACGATGGTCGTCATGGACGCCGACCGCTTCGGCGTGAGCCAGCTGCACCAGCTGCGCGGCCGGGTCGGGCGCGGCGAGGCGAAGGGCCTGTGCCTGCTCGTCTCGACGACTCAGGTGCCCGCCGCCCGGGAGCGGCTCGGGGCCATCGCGACGACGACGGACGGCTTCGAGCTGGCTCGGCTCGACCTGCGGCAGCGGCGAGAGGGCGACGTGCTCGGGGCGCGGCAGAGCGGCGCCGGCTCGTCGGTGCGCTTCCTGCGGATGGGCCACCGCGACGACGAGCAGCTCATCGCCGACGCGCGGACCGACGCCTTCGAGCTGCTCGCCGCCGACCCGCGGCTCGAGCAGCACCCCACGCTCGCCGACACCGTCGCCCGGCGGCTCGACGAGCAGCAGGCGGCCTATCTCGAGCGAGGATGATGGAAGCCGTGACGCGGATCATCGGCGGAACCGCTGGCGGACGACGGATCGGCACGCCGCCAGGTGCCGGGACCCGGCCGACGTCGGACCGGGTGCGGGAGGGGCTCTACTCGCGCCTGGAGCATCTCGAGGTGGTCACCGGCGCGCGGGTGCTCGACCTGTATGCCGGGTCGGGGGCGCTCGGTCTCGAGGCGGCCTCGCGTGGGGCTGCGCACGTGCTGCTCGTGGAGTCCGAGCGGTCGGTCGCCAGGCTCGCTCGGGACAACGCGGCCGCAGTCGGGCTCGCCGATCGGGTGCTCGTGCGGGCCGAGCCGGTCGAGCGGGTGCTGCTCGGCGGTCCTGCGGGGCCGACCGGCGTTGCGGACGCGGGAGGCGCGGGCGAGCCCGGCGACGCGGCAGGTGCGAGCGGCACGGCATACGGGCTGGTGCTGCTCGACCCGCCCTACGACCTCGGCGAGGGCCGCCTCGGCGACGTCCTCGCGCTGCTCGACACCCACGGCTGGCTGGCGGCCGACGCGCTCGTCGTCGTCGAGCGCTCGGCGCGCTCACCCGAGCCGGCCTGGCCGGCGGGCTTGCGCCTGGAGGGGGAGCGACGCTACGGCGAGACGAAGCTGTGGTTCGCGACCGTGCCGAGCCCGGGTGACGTCGCGTGATCGCGCCGGCCCGGCGGCATACCAGGGCGAGTCCGACTTGCTAGCCTGCGCGCGTGACCACGCGAGCGGTGTGCCCCGGGTCCTACGACCCCGTGACCAACGGCCACGTCGATGTCATCCGGCGGGCGGCGGCGCTCTGCGAGGAGGTTGTCGTCGCGGTCCTGCACAATCCGGCCAAGCAGGGCGCCTTCCCCGTCGAGCAGCGGATCGAGCTGCTCCGCGCGGCGCTCGGTGAGGTCAGCGGCATCCGGGTCGAGGCCTTTGCCAACACACTGCTCGTCGATGTGTGCCGCCAGGTCGACGCCACGGCGATCGTCAAGGGGCTGCGCGGGGGCACCGACTTCGCGTTCGAGATGCCGATGGCGCTCATGAACCGCCACCTCACCGGCGTCGAGACGCTGTTCCTGCCGGGCGATCCGGCC
>DAOTIG010000028.1:0-28629 GCA_035448065.1 Dermatophilaceae bacterium | reverse complement strand
GCCGGACATCGCCTTCGAGCCCGACGAGGTGGCGGCGCTCGCTCTCGCCGGCCGGGTCTGGACGCAAGCCAGCCTCGCCGGGCCCGCGGCAGCCGCTCTCGCCAAGCTCGCCGGAGCCGGCGTCGAGCTCGACGACGCCTCGCTCGTCGGCGTCGAGCCCCGCGTGCGCACCGCCGAGCCGGCCTTCGAGCCGCTGCGCCAGGCGCTGGCCCGCCGACAGGTGGTCCGCTTCCGCTACCGCAAGGCCGACGGCACCGAGAGCCGCCGCGAGCTGCAGCCCTGGGCGCTGACCATGTCCCGCGGCCGCTGGTATGTCACCGGCCTCGACGTCGACCGGCAGCAAGAGCGGGTCTTCCGGCTGTCCCGCGTCACCGGAGCGGTGAGCACGGTCGGCAGGCCCGCGGCATACGACATCCCGAGCGGGCACGAGCCGCGCGTGCTTGTCGAGCGGAGCACCGAGCAGCCTGCCGACGATCACCCGCCGGCGATCCTGCGGGTGCGGGCCGGCACCGGCAACACGCTGCGCCGCCGGGCCCGCTCGGTCGGCGAGGTCGACGACGAGTGGTCGCTCATCGACGTCGACTACACCGACACGTCGAGCCTGGCCCATGAGGTCGCCGGCTGCGGGCCGGACGTCGTCGTCGAGGCGCCCGAGCGGCTGCGCGAGCAGGTCGTCCGGCTGCTCAGCCAGGTCCAGGCCGCGCACGCCGCCCCCGGCACGCCCACCGCACCGGGAGGTGACGCGTGAGCACCCCGCGCGGCGCCCGCACCGAGTCCGCCACCGCCCGGCTGTCCCGGCTGCTCACCATGGTGCCCTGGCTGCTCGCCCACCCCGGCGTCGACGCCGAGGTCGCCGCCACGCAGTTCGGGGTGAGCCGCGCCCAGCTCGAGTCCGACCTGGCGCTGCTCTTCGTCTGCGGCACCCCCGGACACCTGCCCGACGACCTCATCGAGGCCGAGTGGGAGGACGGCCGGGTCTACATCGGCAACGCCGACGCGATCAGCCGGCCGCTGCGGCTCACCGTCGACGAGGCCCTCACCCTGATGGTCGGGCTGCGTGCCCTGGCCGGTGCGGCCGGTGTCGCCGAGCGGGCCGCCGTGCTCGGCGCGCTCGCCAAGCTCGAGACCGCCACCGGCGCCGCCGCCGGAGTCGCCGAGCACGTGCGGGTCACCCTTGCCGACTCGACCGCCGAGAGCCTGCTGGCCGACGCCACCCGAGCGATCCGCGAGCATCGGCGGCTGCACCTGGCCTATCAGGCGATGGGTCGCGACACGATCACCGAGCGCGACGTCGACCCGATGCGGCTGCTCAACCGCGAGGCGCACTGGTACCTCGAGGGCTGGTGCCACCGCGCCGAGGACGTCCGGCTGTTCCGCCTTGACCGGGTGCAGTCGCTCACCGTGCTCGACGTCGACGGCACGCCGCCGGAGCAGGCCCAGCCGCGCGACCTCGACGCCGAGCCGCTGCGGGCCTCGTGCATCGACACCGTCGTCACGCTGCGCACCGAGCCGGGCGCGTCGTGGATCGCCGACTACTACCCGGTCGAGTCGGTCACCGAGCTCGGCGAGGGCCGTCGACGGATCGTGCTGCGGGCCGCCGACCCGACCTGGCTGGTCCGCCTCGCCTGGCGACACGGTGGGCTGGTCACCGTCGAGGAGCCGCCCGAGCTGGTGGCCCGGATCCGCGACGGCGCAGCCGCCGCGCTCGCGGCATACCCCTCATCCGGTATGCCGCGTGGCGGGCCGGGGGCGTAGATGCGCGTTCTCGTGTGGGTGCTCGTGTGGACCGCGCTCCTCGGCCTGGCGGTATGGCTGCTGTGGCGCCGGCTGCGACAGGTGTGGGCCAAGGCCGGAGCCCTCGGCGAGGCGGTGGCCGAGGCCGAGGAGGCGGTCGCCCAGGGCAGCGACGCCGCCCGGGCCGCCGCGGCCGATCAGGCGGCTGCTGCCAGACCGGCCGCCACGCCACGACCCGGCGAGCACCTCGCGGTCTTCCGCGACCCCATCGAGCTCGCGGCGGAACGGATCGAGCTGCGCGACTCGTTGCGCGAGGAGCGCCACGCACGCAGCGCCGAACGCCGGCCGGGCTGGGCGCGCCGCGTAGACTCGACCGACGACCCCGCCCGAAAGGCAGATCGATGAACCTCTTCCGCGAGCCGAGCCACTTCGTCGTCCTCATCGTGCTGCTCGCACTGCTCTTCGGCTGGAAGCGGCTGCCCGACATGGCCCGCAGCCTCGGCCGCTCGATGCGGATCTTCAAGTCCGAGGTCAGCGAGATGAAGAACGACGGGACCACCGCCAAGCCGAGCCCCGCCGCCGGCGACACCGTCCGCGCGCAGGCCCAGCCCGCCGCCCCGACCCCCACGACGCCGGCCGGACCGCCGGCCGGCCAGGGCGCCCAGCCCGGTCCGATGCCGGCCCCCCAGCCGGTGCTGCCCGAGCAGGCCCCCACCGACCGGTCCTGAGCCGGTCGGCACCCGACCCGGCCACCCGCCACTCGAGCAGCCAGCACGTGACGAGCCCGCGGCATACCGGCACCGACATCGCCACCCACATCGGCACTGACAGCGACACCCCATGGCCCTGATCCGCCGACGCACGCCCAAGGACCCCGAGGGCCGGATGGCGCTGGCCGACCACCTGCGCGAGCTGCGCAACCGGCTGGTCATCTCGCTGTTGGCCATCGTCGTCGGCGCGGCGCTCGGCTGGGCCAAGTGGGGCGAGATCTTCGACACCCTGGTCGCGCCCTTCGCCGCGGTCCGGCAGAGCAAGTCCGGTGCCGTCGTGCAGGTCAACTTCGGGACGATGACCGACTCGTTCTCGATCATGATCACCGTCGGCCTCTTCGTCGGGCTCATCGTCGCCTCGCCGGTCTGGCTCTGGCAGGCCTGGGCCTTCGTGCTGCCCGGGCTGACCAAGCGCGAGAAGCGGATCTCGCTCGGCTTCTTCGCCGCCGCGGTGCCGCTCTTCCTTGGCGGCTGCTGGATGGCCTATCTCGTGCTGCCGCGGGCCGTGCAGACCCTGCTGTCGTTCACCCCGGACAGCGGATCGAACATCATCTATGCCCCCGACTACCTGTCCTTCGTGCTGAAGTTCATCCTCGCCTTCGGGCTCGGCTTCCTCATGCCGCTGTTCCTCGTCGGGCTCAACGGGCTGCGCATCCTGCCCGGCCGGGTGATGCTCAAGGGCTGGCGGGTCGCGGTCTTCCTGTGCTTCCTCTTCACCGCGATCATGACCCCGACGCCCGACCCGTGGACGATGATCATCATGGCCATCCCGATGGTCGCCCTCTTCTTCGTCGCGGTCGGCATCTCACTGCTCGTCGACCGCCGACGGGCCAAGCGCGAGGGAAGCACCGAGTGGGCGCAGCTCGCCGACGACGAGGCCTCGACGATCTGACGGCTCGGCGCCCGAGCCACCATGGCCGCACCCGATAGCCTGCCGCCATGTCCAGCCCCGACCCGGTTCTGCGCCGCGTCGCGGTCGTCGCCAATCCCACCTCCGGGCGACACCGCGCCGGCGTCCTCGGGCTCGAGCTGGGTCGGGAGCTGCGGGCTCGCGGACACGAGGTCCTCGACGTCCGGGCCGCCGACGGTCCGGGCGCGCTGGCCCGGTTGCGTCCGCTCGCCGTCGGCGGTGAGCTCGACGCGGTCGTCGCCATCGGCGGCGACGGCACCGCGCACTGGGTCGCCAATGCGTGTGCCGGCACGAGCGCGGCGGTGCTCATCGTGGCCGCCGGCACCGGCAACGACAACGCCACCACCTTGGGTATGCCGCGGGTGCGCACCCCGGCGGACCTCCCGGCCGTCGTCCAGCGCCTGACCGCGGGCCGCACCGCGTCGATGGACCTTGGCCGGGTCACGCACCCCACCGGCGACCGGCACTGGCTCGGCGTGCTCGGCGCCGGCTTCGACACCGTCGTCAACGCCCGTGGCCGCCGGCTCACCCTGCTCAACGGAACCCCGCGCTATCTGGCCGCGGTGGCCGCCGAGCTGCCTCGGTTCAGCGGCATCCCGTATGCCGTCACCGTCGACGGCCAGCGCATCGACACCGAGGCGATGCTCGTCGCGGTCGCCAACGGTGGCGCCTTCGGCGGCGGCATGCGGGTCTGTCCCGATGCCAGCGTCACCGACGGCCTCTTCGACGTGCTCATCCTGCACAAGATCAGCCGGCTGGAGTTCCTCACCGTCTTCCCGCGGGTCTTCTCCGGCACGCACGTGCGCCATCCCCAGGTCCAGGTCCTGCGCGGCCGGCAGGTGCGCCTCGATGCCCCCGACCTGGCCGCCGAGGCCGACGGCGAGGAGCTCTTCGCGCTGCCCCTCGACCTGCGGATCGACCCCGGGGCGCTGCGGGTCGCCACCGGCGACGCCGAGCTGCCGTGACGGCATACCCGCAGCTCGAGCGGTTCGCCGCCGGCTACGACTTCCCGCTCGACGAGTTCCAGCTGCGCGGCTGCGAGGCGGTCGAGCGCGGCATCGGCGTCCTCGTCGCCGCGCCCACCGGCGCCGGCAAGACCGTCGTCGGCGAGTTCGCCGTGCACCTCGCCCTCGCCACCGGACGCAAGGCCTTCTACACGACGCCGATCAAGGCGCTGTCCAACCAGAAGTACCTCGACCTCGTCCGGCGGCACGGCGCCGACCGGGTCGGGCTGCTCACCGGCGACTCGAGCATCAACGGCGAGGCACCCGTCGTCGTCATGACGACCGAGGTGCTGCGCAACATGATGTATGCCGCCTCGCCCACCTTGCAGGGGCTCGGCTACGTCGTCATGGACGAGGTCCACTACCTGGCCGACCGGTTCCGGGGCGCGGTGTGGGAAGAGGTCATCATCCACCTGCCCGACGACGTGTGCGTCGTCTCGCTGTCGGCGACGGTGAGCAATGCCGAGGAGTTCGGCGAGTGGCTCGACGAGGTGCGCGGCGGAGCAGGTGGCGTCGAGGTCGTCGTGAGCGAGCACCGCCCGGTGCCGCTGTGGCAGCACATGCTCGTCGGCACGACCCGCTACGACCTCTTCGTCGACCCGGCCGACGACTCGGCGGTCATCCCGAGCGCGGCCCAGGCGCGTGCCGGTGGTCCGATCGAGGTCAACCCCGAGCTGCTGGCCCGGATCCGCACCGATGAGCGCCGGGCCGCCGCGGGCGCGGGTGCCCTCGACCGAGGGCGGCACCGTGGGCGTCGCGACGGTGGGGGAGCGGCCCATGGACCGGCTCGCTCCGGGCCTGGCCGCGGCGGCCCGCGTGGTGGCGGCCCGGGCCGTGGGGAGGTCATCGAGACGCTCGAGCGCGAGGGGCTGCTGCCGGCGATCACCTTCGTCTTCAGCCGCAACGGCTGCGATGCCGCGGTCGGCCAGCTGCTCGCCCGGGGCGTGCGCCTCGTGCCGCCGGACCAGGGCCTCGCCAATCGGCGCAGCGTCGAGGAGCGGGTCGCCGGGCTCGCCGACGAGGACCTCGGCGTGCTCGGCTATTGGGACTTCGTCGACGGGCTCGAGCGCGGATTCGCCGCCCACCACGCCGGGATGCTGCCGACCTTCCGCGAGATCGTCGAGGAGCTGTTCACCGCCGGCCGGATCCGAGCCGTCTTCGCCACCGAGACCCTCGCGCTGGGCATCAACATGCCGGCCCGCACGGTCGTGCTCGAGCGGCTGGTGAAGTTCAACGGCGACACCCATGCCGAGCTCACCCCGGCGGAGTACACCCAGCTCACCGGCCGGGCCGGCCGGCGGGGCATCGACATCGAGGGGCACGCCGTCGTGCTCTGGCACCCGGGGCTCGACCCGGTCGTCGTCGGTGGCCTCGCCTCCACCCGCACCTATCCGCTGCACTCGAGCTTCCGCCCGACCTCCAACATGGCGGTCAACCTGGTCGCCCAGGTGGGTCGCGAGCGGGCTCGCCAGGTGCTCGAGACCTCGTTCGCGCAGTTCCAGGCCGATCGCGGGGTCGTCGGCTTCGCCCGCTCGATCCGGCGCAACGAGGCGCAGCTGGCCCAGCTCGGCGACGAGTTCGCTTGCCATCTAGGCGATTTCGCCTCGTATGCCGCGCTGCGGGCCGAGCTGCGCGAGGTGGAGAAGGGCGCGGGCAAGGCCCGCGCCGCCAGCCTGCGGGCGGAGGCCGAGCAGTCGCTCGCGGAGCTCAAGATCGGCGACGTCATCCGCATCCCGGCCGGCCGGCGCGCCGGCCACGCCGTCGTCGTCGCCCCCGCGCGGGGTGGTGGCGGCCCCGCGTCCGCTCCCGCGGTGGTCACCGAGGACCGGCAGCTGCGGAGGATCACGGTCGTCGACTGCCCGACGCCGGTGACCGCGCTGCAGCGCATCCCGGTGCCCCGCACCTTCAACCCGAAGAACCCCAAGGCGCGCCGCGACCTGGCCACCAGCCTGCGGATCGCGGTGTCCCGCGGGCCGCGGCACGAGCCGGCGAGCCAGCGGCATACCGCGGCGCAGGCGAGTGCCGACGAGGGCGAGCGGATCGCCGAGCTGCGCCGCGCGCTGCGCGCCCACCCGTGCCATGCCTGCCCCGAGCGCGAGGAGCACGCCCGGATCGCCGAGCGGTGGTGGCGACTGCGCCGGGAGACCGACGGACTGATCCGCAAGGTCGAGGGCCGGACGAACTCGGTGGCGCGCACCTTCGACCGGATCTGCGAGCTGCTCGAGGCCCGTGGCTACCTCGCCGACGGCGGCACGACGGTCACCGAGGCCGGGGAGCAGCTGCGCCGGATCTACGCCGAGAAGGACCTGCTCACCGCCGAGTGTCTGCGCCGCGGCGTGTGGAACCGGCTCGACCACGCCGGGCTCGCCGCGTGCGTCTCGGCCCTGGTCCACGAGCCACGGCGCGAGCAGCTCGACGTCAGCCCGCGGATGCCGACGAGCGACGTCGCCGCCGCGCTGGCCGAGATGTCCGACGTGTGGGTGGGCCTGGAGCAGGACGAGCGGCGGCACGGCCTGCCGCCGAGCGCGCCACCGGAGGCCGGCATCGCCTGGATGATGCACCGCTGGGCGTCGGGTCAGCGGCTCGAGGCGGTGCTGCGTGGCTCGGACCTCGCGGCCGGTGACTTCGTCCGACGGTGCAAGCAGGTCGTCGACCTGCTCGGCCAGCTCGGCGACGTCGCCCCGCACCCGGCGCTGGCGAGCAAGGCCCGCCGGGCCGTCGACGCGGTGCTGCGCGGCGTGGTCGCCGCTGATCGCCTGGACTGACCGGGTCGAAGCAGATACCCCGTCCGATCGCCCGATCCGCGATGGGTCAACTCGGACTAGCGTGGTCGGCCGGGGCACCCTTCCGCTGTCTGCGCCACTCCCCTGGAGGCACCGTGACCACATCCGCGCCGCGTGGCCTGGCCCGCCGAAGCGTCCTCGGCGGGGCGCTCGGCGCGGCCGCTGTCGCCGGCCTGCCGCCTCGCGCTCAAGCGGCGAGCCCGGCAGCGCTGCCCTCCGTCGCGCCCAGCTCGACCGGCCCGGCTGCCGCAACGGTCCCGGCTGCCGCGGCGGTTGGCCCGCTGGACTCGGCCTCGTTGTTCACCCCCACCTACGTCGGTGCCGGCACAGTCTTCACCCGGTCGGTCGTGGAGATGCCCACCGCGCCCAACTCGGCCGCCATCGCCGGCTACCTGCCGAGCATGCCCGCGGCATACCAGGGCTTCGGTGTCGTGACGAGCACGAACACCAACCACTACGCGATCCCCATCTACGTCGTCGACTCCCGCGACCCGGCACAGCCCACCGCTGTGTTCCGAACGACCGTCCCAACGGGCAGCCCGCTCTGGTCGATGCTCAACGGGCGGATCCCGTGCCCAGCCAATGCCGTGGTCGACGCCATCGGCGACCACTCGATGGCGATCTACGACCGCGGCACCGGCATCATGCGCGAGCTGTTCTTCTGCACGAAGCAGGTGGACGGCTCGTGGGACGTCGCGTGGGGTGGCTACTACCAGGCCGCTGCCGACCTCGCCGGCCTCGCGACGAGCAACTACCCCATGCAGTTGACCGCTGGCTCCAGCGCGGTCGTCGGAATGCTCAGCTCACTCGCCCAGGTGAGCATCGCCGAGGCTCGCGCCGGTGCCGTCAACCACGCCGTGTGCTTCACCGCCGCCAACGCGCTCGCGAACGTCGCCAGCTGGCCGGCGCGTCAGCAGGACGGCACCGACACCAACCCCAATGCCCCGGCCCAAGGCCAGTGGTTCCGCATCCCGCCCTCGGTCGACCTCGCGGCGCTGAACCTGCGCCCGTTCACCCTGCTCATCGCTCGCGCCGCCCAACGCTTCGGCGGGTTCGCCGCCGACAAGAACCTCTGGTGCCACGCGTTCAACTGTGAGCCCGGCTACGCCGAGCAGCTGCGCACGGGACAGAACCCGTGGGCCGCCGGGGGTGACCTCAACGCTCGCTACGGCGGGGAGAATCCCGACGTCAACGACTTCCCGTGGCACCTCACCGAATGGGCGCCACTGGACTGGGGTATGCCGCGCCCGCCCGCCGAGGCCGGCACCGTCGTGGCCGGCTCGATCGTGCCACTCGGGCCGGCCAGGGTGCTTGACACGCGCTCTGGGCTGGGCTCGCCAGCAAAGGTGGCCGCTGGTGGCACGGCAACAGTCACCGTGCTCGGCCGTGGCGGGGTGCCCGCGAGCGGGGTATCGGCGGTGCTGCTCAACGTCACTGTCATTGAGCCCGAGGCCGGCGGACACGTCACCTGCTACCCCGCCGGGAGCGGCGAGCCAGTCGCCTCCAACCTCAACTTCGTGACGGGCCAGAGCGTCGCCACGCTGGTGCACGCCACGGTCGGGTCTGGTGGGGCGATCGCCCTCGCCAACAACTCCATCGGCGCCACGCACCTGGTCGCGGACGTCGCGGCATACGTCGTGGGTGGCGTCGCTCGTTTCCCTGGCGCCACCGTGCCCCTGGCACCGGCCCGGGTGCTCGACACTCGGGCCGGTGTCGGCGCCCCTCAAGGGGCCGTGCGCTCGGGTGGACAGGTGGTGCTCACGATCGGCGGCCGCGCGGGCGTGCCCGAGGGCGCCGCAGCCGTGGTGCTGACGCTCACCGCGACTCAGCCTCAGACGGTCGGCTATCTCACCGCCTTCCCGGACGGTGCCCGATGGCCGCTGGCCTCGACGGTGAACTTCACGTCCGGCCGCAGCGTGCCCAACCTCGCCGTCGTGCCCCTTGGGGCTGGCGGCCGCATCCGGATCGGAAACGGCTCTGGCGGCAATGTCCACGTCGTGGCCGACATCGCCGGGTGGATCGTCGGCGGCCTGGCCACCGAACCGGGCACCTTCACGGCAGCGACCCCGACCCGCGTGCTCGACACCCGCACCGGGGTGGGGGCCACCGGGCAACCGGTTGCCGCCAACGCAAGCGTGCGCCTGGTGCTGGGCGGTGTGGGTGCGGTGCCGGCCGCAGCGCGCGGCGTCCTGCTCAACGTCACCGCTACCGCCGTGGAGCAGCCGGGCTACCTCACCGTGCACCCCAGTGGCAGCGCCATCCCCGATTCCTCGACGCTCAACATCGTGCCGGGCGAGGCGACCGCCAACCTCGTGCTAGCCCTCCTCGGCGCGGACGGTGCCGTGCTCATCGAGAATCGCAGCTCCGGCACCTGCCACCTCCTGGCCGACCTCGCCGGCTGGTATCGCTGAGCCGGTCCATCCAGGGCAGGCACTGTCAGGTGGCGTAGGAGGGGCCCCTCACTCGCCGGCGCGACCTGGGTCGCCGAGTCGCACGGCACTGAGCAGGCGATTGAAGGTGCCGGTAAGACGGTGCTCTACGGCCAGCCGGGACAGCAGGGCGGGGTCGGCAACAGCCGCGGGTATCCGCAGGTCGAGTTCGGGCACCGGCGAGTCGGCCGCCACCCTCACCACCGCCGGCGCCACCTGCAGGTATGCCGCGCCCGCGAGGAGGCGGGTGCGCTGGGCGCCCTTGATCCGAGGGTCGCCGTCCGACAGCGCCTGCTGGATCGCGGTGAGCGAGCCAAAAGTGTCCAGCAGGGCGGCGGCCGTCTTCTCGCCGATCCCCGCGACACCGGGCAGCCCGTCCGAGGGGTCGCCGCGCAGGACCGCGAGATCCGCATAGGCCGCACCGTCGGCAACGCCGTACTTGTCCCGGAGAAAGGCCTCGTCGACGACGTCGGCATCCCGGACGCCGCCGCGGGCCGTGTAGATGATCCGCACGCCGTGGGCGTCGTCGACCAGTTGGAACAGATCGCGGTCGCCCGTCACGACGTCGACTGGCATCGTGCCGCGGTAGCGGCGGGCCAGCGCCCCGATGACGTCGTCGGCCTCATAGCCGTCGACGCCGACCCGGACGATGCCCACGGCGGCAAGCGCGGAGGCGATGATCGGCACCTGTGGCGCGAGGTCGTCGGGCGCCTCCTCGACGGTTCGCCCGGCGGCCGGGGCCGGGCCGGCACCGGCGACCCCACCGGGGGCCGTCGGGTCCGATCCCGGCGCCAGGCGATGGCTCTTATAGGTGGGAATGGCCTCCACCCGCCACTGGGGTCGCCAGTCGTTGTCCCAACACGCCGCGACGTGGGTCGGCCGATAGCGCTCGACGAGCGAGCTGAGCATGTCGAGGAAACCGCGGACAGCGTTCGTCGGAGGCTCGCTCGCCGGGTCGGCACGCTGGTCCGGCACCCCGTAGAACGCACGGAAGTAGAGCGAGGCCGAGTCGAGCAGCAGCAGACGGTCAGCGGTCACCTCGACATCCTCGCATTCGGTGGCTGAGCGCAAGCCCGCCCGTCGGCGCGTGCTTTGTAGGCTGGGGCGCATGGAGAGACTGGACCGCCGGCTTGTCGCCCTGCTGGCTGCCGACGGCCGGATGAGCTTCACCGATCTCGGCAAAGCCACCGGCCTGTCGACCTCGGCCGTCCACCAGCGGGTGCGCCGCCTCGAGGAGCGCGGCGTCATCAGCGGCTACGGCGCCAACGTCGACGCTGCGGCCGTCGGGCTGCCGCTCACGGCATACATCTCGCTCTCCCCGCTCGACCCGGCGGCTCCGGACGACATCCCGGACCGGCTACGCGACTTCCCCGAGATCGAGTCCTGTCACTCGGTCGCCGGCGACTTCAACTACGTCACGAAGGTCCGGGTGCCGACGCCCGCCGACCTCGAGGAGCTCATCGCCCGGATCCGGGCGGCCGCCCACGTGCAGACCCGGACCACGGTCGTGCTGTCGACCGCCTGGGAGGGCCGCCCGTTCGTCCGGGACAGCACCGACAGCTGACGAGAGCGCCCGCCTACTTCACGCAGGGTATGCCGCCGCTCGTCAACTCGGTGAGCGCGGTGACCGGCGGCCCGCTCGTGCCGCCGCCCTCGCCGGGCTGAGCGGTGAAGGTCGGGGTCGTGGTCGTGCGTGCCGGCTTGCTCGACGTCGACGTGGCCTTGCTCGTTGTCGGGGAGCTGCTGCTAGTTGGCGTGCCGCTCGTGGCCGGCGGGCCAGCCGTCGGCAGCTTGAAGATCATCTGCACCATGGCTCGGATCTTGCCCAGGTCAACGACGTTGATGTCCTCGCCGTACTGGTTTCGAGCAAAGCCCTCCACCGGCAGTGTGTAGAAGCTGAGATTGCCGCCGGCCATGTCGCGAGCGGTGCCGAGGAAGGACAGGGCATCCAGGCCGCTGTCGATCGCGCTGTTCTGGGCGGCGACGTCGAGGATGCCCTTGACCTTGGCCGGGTTGGTCAGCGTTTGGGCCGACTTGAGCTTGTAGAGCACCGAGATGATGAAGGCCTGTTGGCGGCGGGCTCGATCAAGGTCGGTGAACAACAGCGCCATCGGGTGGTTGGTGTCCCGACGCTGGCGCACGAAGGCCACCGCCTGTCTCGCCGAGATGTCCTGCTGACCGGCCTTGAAGTCGGCCCCCGAGAAGGTGTCAGCGGTGTCCTCCTTGACGCAGACGGTGATCGGCTCGATCACCTGCGCGATCTGGTAGAAGGCGGCCATCGTCACTTCGACGAAGTGGTCGATCTTGACTCCGAGGACGTTCTGGACGGTGGCGATCTGGGCTCGGCGCCCCGCCTCACGCGATCGGGAGTGGATCTCGTCGGGGCTGAGCCCGCCCTGCTGGGTGAGCTTCTCCTGCTCCTGCTCGAAGGCGAAGCCGTAGGCCTGCTTGATCTTGCCCTCGCAGCGCTTGAGCGGGCAGCCGGCCAGGGGGACGTAGTCGTCGCGGGGGATGGACACCGCGGAGGCCTTGGAGCCGTCGCCAGGGATGTGGAAGACCATGATGACGTTCGAGTTCATCGACACGTGCGTCTCATCGCCCGCGTGCAGGGCTTCGTAGACCTCGTCGGAGAGCGGCTTGCCGTTGATGTCCAGCCGAGAGTCCAAGCCCATGACCAGGATGTTGACGTCGCCCTTGGCGCCTGCCTGCACGCTCGCCGTCGCGTCCTCGGGCACCCCGGTGATCGCATCGGAGCGGGTGACGTTGCGGTTGAAGCTCCACAGCTGATAGCCCACGTAGCCGGTGACGCCGAGCACGACCACGAGCAGGGCAGCGAGCGCATTGCGGACGTAGTGGTGCCGGACCCGCTCCTGCTCCGCCTGCGCACGGCGGCTGGCCCGCGTCTCGGGCTGGGGGGTGTCGTCGGCAGCGGGCGCGTCGGGGGTTGGGGCGGCCACTGATTCCTCCTTGTTCGCCAAGCATCGTGACACATCTGTGACCACGTGACCGCATCGGATCGCTCACACATGGGGACGGATGAGCCGTCGAAAAGGTTGCCGTCAGAGCCGGTCGGTCGGCTCAAAGGCCTCCGGATGACTCGGCGGGTCGGGTGCCTGCGCTGCGGGAGTATGCCGCGTGGCGCCAGTGCCGAGCCCAGACCAGCCAGCCGGCCGTGCTGAAGGCCAGCGAGGTGAGGGTGAGGGTCGGCAGCTGCCGAGCCGCGACAGGCACGATGAGACCGGCGACGAGCGAGTTGAGCATCGTCGAGCTGAACGCCTGAAGCGACGACAGGGTGCCCCGATGGGCCGGCCGGAGCTCGAGCAGGGCGAGGGTGACGATGGGGAAGACGAGGGCGATGCCCAGGCCGGTGAGCGTCGGGCCGGCCAGCACCCAGGGCAGCCGGTTGCGGCCGGCCAGGTCGAGGGCGAGCTGCAGGATTCCGCCCAGCACCGCGGTGCCGAAGCCGATGGTGAGGAACCGGGGTCCGCTGATCCGGCCGGCGAAGCGGCCGGTGAGCCACGACCCGAGGATCATCGCCGTGACCACCGGCACGAAGAGCACCCCGAAGTCGCCGGGTCCGAGACCGAGATGGGTGACGATGATCGTCGGCGCGGCGGCGATGTAGCTGAACAGCCCGGCGAAGTTGAAGGCGGCGACCGCGACGAGTCGCCGGACCCCGGCATCGCGCGTGCTGTCGACGACGGCGCGCAGCAGCGCTCCCGGAGCGAGCGGGGTGCGCAGCGCAGGCGGATGGGTCTCCGGCAGCAGGGTCGCCGAGGTCGCGGCCAGCATTAGGGCGAT
Source organism: Dermatophilaceae bacterium (assembly GCA_035448065.1). Classification (GTDB taxonomy): domain Bacteria; phylum Actinomycetota; class Actinomycetes; order Actinomycetales; family Dermatophilaceae; genus Phosphoribacter. The sequence goes on along the minus strand of DAOTIG010000028.1, from coordinate 15,198 downwards.
GGCGGCGAGGAACCAGAAGACGCCGCGCCACGACCCGAGCGCGAGCAGCCACCCGCCGACGATCGGCGCGGCCGCCGGCGCGACTCCGAAGATCATCGACATCCGGGACATCGCCCGTTGCGCCTGCTCGCCGTGGAAGACGTCTCGCACGACGGTGCGGGCGACGATCATGCCGGCCCCGGCCACCAGGCCCTGAGCGGCGCGGGCGGTGAGCAGCCACGGCAGGCTCGGTGCGAGCGCGCACGCGACGGAGGTCGCGGCATACAGGATCGAGCCGCCGACGATGACCGGCTTGCGCCCGACGGCGTCGGACAGCGGTCCGTGGAAGAGACTCATCACACCGAAGGTGAGCAGGTAGATGCTCAGCGTCTGCTGCACGGCCACCGGGGTCGCGGCGAACTCGGCCTCGATCGCCGGGAAGCCGGGGAAGATCGTGTCGACGGTGAACGGACCGACGCTGGTGAGGGCGGCGAGCAGCAGGACCAGCCAGCCTCCCTGCACGCGGCGCCGTCCGGTCACCCGCGGCAGGCTACGCCGGGGCGAGCCGCGCTCGTCAGCCGGTCCGGCTGATGGCCGCCACGGTGGCCTCGAGCACCCGAACGAGGTCCGCGGGCGCGAGCTCGACGTCGAGTCCCCGTCGGCCGCCGGAGACGAGGACGGTGTCGTGGCTGAGGGCGCTCGCGTCAAGCACGGTCCGCAGTCGGCGTCGTTGGCCGAAGGGCGAGATGCCGCCGACGACGTAGCCGGTGAGCCGCTCGGCCGCCGCCGGCTGGGCCATCGTCGCGCGCTTGCTGCCCACGGTCGCCGCGATCGCCTTGAGGTCGAGCTGCCGGTCGACCGGAACGATCCCGACGGCCGGCCCGCAGTCGGTGTCGACGAGGAGGGTCTTGAACAGCCTCGCGGGGTCGATTCCGAGGGCCTGGGCCGCCTCGAGCCCGTAGGAGGGGGCCGCCGGGTCGTGCTCGTAGGGATGCAGGGTGAAGGGCACGCCGGCCCGGGTGAGCGCGGTCGTCGCCGGGGTGCCCGTCGCCTTCGCCACGACCAGCGAGTATGCCGCGTCCGCCGGCAGCGTGCCGCGACGGGTGCTCGCGCGGGGTGCGGGTTGAAGGCGAGCGGCGCGGCATACTGTCGGCTCGTGACGAGCGCCGTGCCCCACCACCGGGTCGTGATCGTCGGCGCGGGGTTCTCCGGGATCGTCATGGGCGTGCGGCTGCGCCGGGCCGGCATCGAGGACTTCATCATCCTCGAGAAGGCCGACGACGTCGGCGGCACCTGGCGGGACAACCGCTATCCCGGCTGCGCGTGCGATGTGCCGAGCCGGCTCTACAGCCTCGCCGATGCCCCCCACCCGGGGTGGAGCCGAGAGTTCGCTGGCTGGGCGGAGATCTGGGACTACCTGCGGGCGTGCGTGCGGCGCTTCGGGCTCACCGACCGGGTCCGCACCGGGGCCGACGTGACGAGCGCGGTCTGGGAGGGCGGTCGGTGGCGGGTCGAGGCGGCCGACGGTCGCGAGTGGACGGCCGGCGCTCTCGTGCTCGGCGTCGGCGGGCTGCACGTGCCGAGCCGGCCGGCGATCCCGGGCCTGGCCGACTTCGCCGGCCCGGTGCTGCACACGGCGCAGTGGCCGGCCGACGACTCCGCCCTCGACGGGGCCCGGGTCGCCGTCGTCGGCACCGGGGCGTCGGCGGTGCAGGCCATTCCGGCGCTGGCGCCTCGCACCGATCGGCTCACCGTGCTGCAACGCAGCGCCAGCTGGATCATGCCCCGCCACGACCATGCCTGGTCGCCGGCGCGCCAGCGGCTCTATGCGCGAATCCCGTGGACGCAGAAGGCCACTCGCTGGTTGCGCTGGGGCCGCCAGGAGGTCCAGCTGCTCGGCTTCGCCCGGGTGCCGGGAGTGCGACCGCGCCTGGAGCGGATGGCGCTGGACCGGCTGGCCCGGCACGTGCCGGATCCGCAGACGCGGGCCAAGCTGACCCCCGACTACGAGATCGGCTGCAAGCGGATCCTGCTCTCGGACGACTACTGGCGCACCTTCGCCCGCGACGATGTCGAGCTGGTCACCGACCCGATCGCCCGGATCGAGCCGCACGCGGTGGTGACCCGCGATGCGACCGGGGCCGAGGCGGCATACCCGGTGGATGCGCTCGTGCTCGCGACCGGCTTCGACCTGCTCGGCTCCTATGCCCGCATGCACGTCGCCGGGCTCGGCGGGCGGACCCTCGCGCAGGAGTGGGCGGGGGAGCGTGGCACCCATCTCGGGATCACCGTCGCGGGCTTCCCGGAGCTCTATCTGCTGCTCGGGCCGAACACCGCGCTCGGGCACAGCTCGGTGCTGCTGCAGATCGAGTCGGCCGCGAGCTACATCGTCCAGGCGCTGGCGCGGGCCGACCGGCTCGGGCCGCAGGTCGTCACCCGACGGGCGCAGCAGCGCTTCGGTCGCTGGGTGCAGGGCCGCACGCGGGGGACGGCGTGGGGCTCGGGATGCCGGTCGTGGTACCTCGACGAGAAGGGGCGCAACGTCGCGATCTGGCCGGCCTCGACGGCGCGCTACCGGCTGGTGACCCGCCGGGTCCGAGCGGCCGACTACGAGTCGGTGGGACCGCGCCGGCCGGACTGACGGGCAGGTCGCGGCTTGGGCATCGCGATGCCGAGGCGGGCCAGCTCGAGTCGAGCCAGTGCCGCGACGGTCTCGTCGTCGCCCGTGGTGAGCCGGCGCACCAGGCCCGGCCCGAGCCGGGCGAGAGCGCGCGGGGGAGCGGTGGTGAGCGCCCGCACCGCGAAGACCTGCAGGTCTCCGCCGTCGAGCAGCATGGACCGGACGGCAGCCGCATCGCGAGCGAAGCGGATCCGGCTGCGCAGCCACGGCGCGACGACGGCGAGCGTCGGGCCGAGCGCGAGCAGCAGCGCGAGCACCCAGGCGAGCCGGTCGAGGGTCGTCGTGAGCTGGGTGCCGGCTGCCGCCACCGTCGTGCCCGGGCCGGCGGCATTCCGGAAGACCTCGCCGAGCGGGCCTCCGACGACCGGCAGCGAGCCGACCGAGCCGGCCGCGTCCTGCATGGTGCGGGCGAAGGTCCCACCCGCTCCGCCGATCGCCTCGGCCGGTGCTCCGAGGGCCTTCACGAGGCCGAAGACCAGCCGCGACGCGATGACCCAGACGGCCACCCACAGCAGCACCGCGACGTCCCCGACGAGCTGCCTGCCGCGCCGCACCGGGTCGGTCGCATAGAGGGTCATCGGGGCACCTTATGCCGTCCTCCGAGACCTCAGCCTGCGCGGCTGCCGACTCCCTGAGCCATGACTCGAGTCGGAGGTGGTATCCGCGACCGGTATGCCGCGGCGCGTCGGGGGTCGCGACGCGGCATACCGTGCCCGCCGGCTCGTGCACGAGCCGGCGACCGGGAGAGGTCAGCGCAGCGAGGCTGCGCGACTGGCGGCCGCGGCCGCGGTGGCCTCGGCGTGGATGACGTCGGCGTCGTGCTGCTGGGCCCACCACTGCTGCCCCGACTCGGGCAGGGTGTGGATCGGGTCGTAGTAGACGTACTCGCGCGAGAGCGCGTCGACATCCGCCGCCTCGATCGAGGTGCGGTAGTTCTTGCGCCAGTAGGAGATGCCCCGCTCGGTGTCGTAGGACTCGACCTGGTGCACCCAGCGCTTGCCGACGAAGGGGACGTCGCAGACGATCCGCGGCGTGGCGAAGCCGGGGAGGTAGCCCATGATGTCGTGCTGCAGCGCCTGGGCCTGGGCGAGGCCGATCCGCCAGTGCTCGCTGAACGGGATCATGTCGCACATGTAGAAGTAGTACGGCGTGATCGAGGCGTTGTCCTGCAGGGCGAAGCACAGGTCGAGCAGGTCGGCCGGCGTGTCGTTGACGCCGTGCAGCAGGACACCCTGGTTGCGGATGTTGAACAGCCCGGCGTCGAGCAGCGCCCGCGCCGTCGAGGCGACGAGCGGGGTGACGCTGTTGACGTGGTTGACGTGGGTGTGGATCGCGACGTGCACCCCGCGGGCGTGCGCGGTGGCGGCGACCCGGCCGACGCCCTCGACGACGTCCGGCGCGGCCCAGTGCTGGGGCAGGCCCATCAGCGCCTTGGTCGCCAGCCGGATGTCGCGGATGTTCTCGATCTCAAGAAGCTTCATGAGGAAGGCCTCGAGGTTCTTCCACGGCAGGTTGGCGACGTCACCGCCGGAGACGACGACGTCGCGGACGCTCGGCGTGCGGGCGAGGTAGTCGAGCATCGCCTGGTGCCGGTCGACCGGCTTCGCGACGAACTTGAGCTTGGTGACCTGCGGCGTCGAGTTGCCGACGAGGTCCATCCGGGTGCAGTGGCCGCAGTACTGCGGGCAGGTGGGCAGCAGCTCGGCGAGCACCTTGGTGGGGTAGCGGTGGGTGAGCCCTTCGACCGCCCACATGTCGTGCTCGTGCAGGCTGTCGCGGCTGGCCTTGGGGTGGCTGGGCCAGTCGGTGCGCCGGTCGGAGAGCACGGGCAGCATGTAGCGCCGCACCGGGTCGGCATAGAACGCGCTCGTGTATGCCGCCCCGGCCGCCGGCGAGCCGGCGCCGTCGGTGCCCGGCACCATGGTGTTGAGCATCTGCGGCGGCACGAGCATCGACATCGTCGCGCGCTGGGCCTGGTCGGCCTCGAGGTCGGCGTAGAAGGGGTCGTCGAGCAGGTCGCCCATGACCTCGCGCAGCTGGCCGATGTTCTTGACGCAGTGCGACCGCTGCCACTGGACGTCGAGCCACTGCGCCTCGGTGACGTCGCGCCACCCCGGGAAGCGGGTCCAGTCGGGCTCGACGAGCTCGCGCTGGCGGTACTCGTAGGGCTGCGGGACGGCGGTGGGGCGCGCGGCGGCCGACGCGGGCGATGCGGAGCCGTCGAGGTCCAGCCGGGAGGCGGGGATGACTGCGGTCATAACTCCATGCTACTGCAAGATTTGCGGCTAGCATGGATGTATGCCGCAAGATCTGCAGAATACGCCTTGCTCAACCACAATCGCCGACTCTCCGGAGAGCCCGGTCGGGCTGCACCGGGTGCTCGAGCCACGCAACCCGGCCGGCGTGCCCACGAGCCTGCCGCAGGCGGCATACCGCCTCGATGCGCGGGCGCAGCTGTGGCCGGGGGAGGTCCGCATCGAGCTCGACACGCTCAACCTCGACGCCGCCTCCTATCGCCAGCTCGCCGAGAAGCACCGCACGGCCGGTGGAGGCGTCGACGGCGCGGCGGTGCGTGCGGAGGTGCTCGCGATCGTCGCCGAGCGAGGCAAGATGCAGAACCCGGTGACCGGCTCGGGCGGCATGCTCATCGGCACGGTCGCCGAGGTCGGCCCGGAGAGTCCTCTCGGCCTGTCGGTGGGGGATCGGGTCGCCACCCTCGTCTCGCTGTCGCTCACGCCGTTGCAGATCACCGACGAGCTGGCCGGATGGGACGGCCGCTCGGAGCAGGTGCCCGCACGCGGCCACGCGATCCTCTTCGCCCGCTCGATCGCGGCCGTGCTGCCCGACGATCTCGACCCGCGGCTGACCCTCATGGTCATGGACGTGTGCGGGGCGCCGGCGCTCGTGCGTCGGGTCGTCGGCGAGTATGCCGCGCGCCCGGCAGTGGCCGGGGCGGCCGACCCCGCGGCGGGGAGCACGGTTGAGCGCGGGGAAGCCGGTGGGCGCGCTCCGTCGGTGCTCGTGCTCGGCGGGGCCGGCAAGTCGGGGTCGCTGTCGCTGGCGGCGGCCCGCGAGGCCGGGGCCGGGCGGCTGGTCGCCGTCGTGCCCACCGCGGCCGAGGCCGAGCTGCTGCGCAGCGGACCCGGCGCGGGCTTGGCCGATGCCGTCGTCATCGCCGATGCCCGCTCGCCGATGGGGCTGCGGCACGCGGTCGAGGGCGCGGGCGGCCCGTGCGACATCACCGTCGTCTGTGTCGACGTGCCCGGGTGCGAGCAGCCGGCCATCCTCGCCACCGCGCAGGGCGGCACCATCGTCTTCTTCTCGATGGCCACCTCCTTCGCCGCGGCGGCCCTCGGGGCCGAGGGACTGGCCGCCGACGTGCGGATGCTCGTCGGCAACGGCTACGTGCCGGGCCACGCGGCATACGCCGTCGACCTGGTGCGCCGCACCCCGACCGTGCGCGCCCTCTTCGAGGCGCGTCTCGAGGGGTAGTCGCCGTCAGCTCGTCGGGTCGAGGTCGCAGTGGAAGCTGCGCGGCTTGCCCGGGCCGAGCGCGTCGAGCTTGTCGTGTCCGACGACGGTCACCGGCCGATCCAGCGCCAGCCGGAGCGCCGCCTCGATCCGGCTGGTGTCGCCGCCGACGAGGTGCGCGGTCACCGAGCCGTCGCCGGCCTGGGTCACCGACCAGGCGATGGCACCGTGGTGCTGCAGCTGTTGGTGCAGGTCGACCGAGGGCACCGTGCCGCCGTCCGGCCGACGGAAGGTCACCGGTGCCCGGCCCGCGAGCCCGACCAGGGCTTGGCGACCGTCGCGCTCGACGAGCACGGCCTGATCGCCGGTGCGATAGCGCAGCAGTGGCAGGTAGGGATTGGCGTCGGTCGTCACGGTGACCTCGCCCCGCTCGCCCGGAGGCACCGGCGAGCCGTCGGGGGCCAAGGTCTCGACCCACACCCGAGGAGCGACGACGACGTGTGGCCCGCCGTCGCTGCTCACCGCGAAGGGACCGGTCTCCTTGAGGCCGTAGAGGTCCAGCACCGTTGCGCCCCAACGTGACTCGAGCTCGCTGCGGGCGGCCGGGGTGAGGGTCAAGGCTCCCGGCACCAGCGCGAGGGGGTGCAGGTCGGGCAGGTCGAGCCGCGCCAGGCGCAGCAGCGAGAGGGGAGTGCCGGTGATCACCTGGGCCCGGCAGGCGGTGACGAAGCCCTCCCGGTCGCCCGCTCTCGCCCACTCCTCGTCGTGCAGGTTGACCCGGGCCATGAGCTGCGGCCGACGCCAGGTCAGGGCGGAGACGTAGGTGAATGCCTGCCGCTGGTCGGTGCAGCTGAGCAACGCGAGCCGGTCGGGGTCGACCGGCCACTCGAGGCCGGCGTCGGCGACGATCCGCTCGATGAGCAGCAGCTCGGCCGCGACGGTCACGGGGTGGACGGGCAAGACGAGCGCTGCGCCGGAGGTGCCCGACGAGCTGGTCTGCACGAGCCGCTCGAGCGGCAGGTCGTCCGGGACGAAGGACGCGACCGCGGCGGCGAGGTCGTCGCGGCATACCGGCTCGAGGTCGGCGAAGCCCACCCGGCGCCCGCGATGGCGCGGCACGTGCCGGACGGCCCGTTCGACGAGCGCGTCGACCCAGCCCGGGCGCCCGTTAGCACCCACCGGCGCGGGGCCGGCCGCGAACGAGGCGGCGTGGCCGGTGAGCTGCGCGAGATCGTCGGCGTCGATCCGGTCCCCGCAGGCGTGCCGCCACACCGGCGCCTGCGGATGGCCCCGCCAGGCCTCGACCCGGCTCAGCTCGCCGGGACCGAGCAGCGGCCACCGCTCACCGTCGGTGAGCACGGCAGCGGCCATCGGCGCATAGTCCGGGAGGGCATCGAGGCCGGTGTCGGCGGGCGTCTCGGGCCGCCCGGCGGGTGGCGGGCTAGACATAGGCGGCCCGGGCGGCGGCCTCGGCTGCGGCCTTGGCGGCCAGTTGCTGGGCGAGCTCCTCGGCACGAGCTGCGTCGCGCAGCGCCTGCCGGCGCGCCGCCGTGCTGACCGCCGCCCACCGGTCGGCGGCCGTCGCCTCGCTCTCGCCGTCGAACAGCACGCCCAGCCCTCGGCACAGCGCCCGCACGGCCTCCTCCTCGCGCTCGGGATCGGCGCCGATCCAGTGCGCCGGAGGGGAGTCGGCAGTGAGCGTGACCAGCTCGGCCAGCCCGGCGTGCAGCCGGCCGACCGGATCCGACGACCCGCGCAGGCAGGTCGTCACGGGTGGGTCGAGCACCAGCCAGCAGCCGATCGCCACCGCCTGCGCGCCGACCTCATCGGAGGGCGGCTGCCAGTTCGGCGCCGGCTCGGACCAGGGGTCGGCGGCGGGCGCCAGCCGATCGGCGGTGTCCGCGACGAGAGCCGGCAGGGACAGCCGCGGATCGGCCAGCTCGTCCGGCACGCTGCGCAGCCTGGCCACCACCACGACGAGGGGCGGGCCGGGGGTCAGGTCGGTGCTCATCGACTCTCCTTGGCGCTGCGGGTGACGCCGACACCCCAGGTGCGCGCCGCGAAGGCCCGGGCGAAGGGCACGACGTCGGTGAGCTCGGGCACCGGGTAGACGACGTAGTTTCCGCAGTAGTCCTGCACGTGGGACGCCCAGACCGCCGGGACGACGAGGATCAGCGAGCCACCGCCGCCGGCCGACTCGAGCGCGGCGTGCGCCACCCCGGAGTCTGAATCTCGTTGTCCGACACCGAACATCGACTCCACACCGGAGTCGGAGAGGCAGCAGATGTGCACGCGTCGACTGGTCCGCTCGGCGCGCCCCGGCGGGTGATCGGCTGCCAACAGAGGCAGGGGGAAGGACGTGCCGCCGCCGAAGTGGGTCACCAGCGCCGTGAGCACCTCGTCCTCGTCGCGGACGAAGCCGGCCGTGCGGGCGACCTGGCCGGGGCCGGACCACACCGTCACCTGGACCTGGCCGCCGACCCGCAGGGCGGACAGCGCGAGCACCGCGGCGGCGATGGTCGCCGGCGAGGCGGTGGTCCGCGGGTTGGGCATCGACCCGGAGCAGTCGACGTAGAGGTCCAGGTCCACCGGCCGGTCCCGCCCAGGCGGGGTGGGGGCCGGCTCGTCGAGGCGGCGCAGCGTCGTCACCCCCGGCACGACCACCGGAGAGCGCAGGACGGTGTGCTGCCAGTCGAGGTCGGTGAGCGGGTCGCCGACGTTCCAGCCATCCCACCCCGTCAGCTCGGGCTCGGTATGCCGCTGCGCCGGCTGGACCGGAAAGGGCACCTGGTGCCGGCGTGCCTGGGCGCGGTAGTAGTCGACGGCGGCGTCCCGGGTGCTGCCGAGCGCGGCATACAGGCCGGCGAGCTCGGCCGGACCGTAGCCCTGCCCGCTCGGGCCGGGCAGCGGCGTCTCGGCCGGTGGCTCGTCGTCTGCTGCGAGACCTCGGCCGGCCTCCGGGTTGACCCGCGGATCGAGTGCGGGGGGGACCACCGGCGCCCCGAGCCGCGGGTCGCCGGCGAGCCCGCCGAGGGGCTCGCCTCCGACGTCGTCGGTGTCTCCACCGCAGGCCGGCCCGTGGCCGCCGATCGCTTGCTCGGGCAACCAGGGGCGCAACACGGCGGCGAAGCCCGCCGCACCGCCCACCGGGTCGGTCGCGAAGGCCCGGGTATGCCGCGAGAGCAGCCATGCGTCGGCCTCGAGGCGCCTGCGGGTCGAGTCGTCGATCGGGGGGCCGTGGCGTCCATCGAACGGCGCCGGGTCCCCGCCGGTGAGGGTGGCCGTCGGCAGCGCCCAGAGCAGCTCGAAGGTGCGCATCCATAGCCACCACCACGGCGGTGTCGGCCGCCGACCGCCCGCCGCAGCCGAGCGGAGATAGACCTGCTCCATCGGCAGCTCGTGCCGACGGCGCAGTCGGTCGTTGACGAGGGTGTCGCACCACAGGTTGGCCACCATGGCGCCGTGCCGCGGCCGATCGCCGAGCCCGGCTCGCACCCGGGCCAGCACTAGGGCGTTGTCGGTGCGGGTGGCCGGGGCGAGCACATGGTGGCCGATCTCGTGCGCGAGGATCGGCACCGCGAGGTCGTCCAGCCCCAGCCGGGAGACCTCGGCGAGGTCGACGCTCACCGAGGCGTCGCCGAGGCTGAACCAGGCGAGCGTCGGCTCCCCGCGCCCGGCGGGGTGCAGGTCGGGGTCGTGCAGGCGCAGCGCCGGCCCCCACAGCGCAAGGGCCTGCGGCCAGGCCTCGGCGAAGCGCTCACGGAGGGCGTCGGTCGCCTCGCCCGGCCTCAGCCGGGGCCGGCCCCTCACGGCGTCGCTCCGAGGAGCAGCTCGTGGGACGTCGCCGAGTCGGCGAGCACGACGCGCCCTCGGGTATGCCGCCGCCATCGGCCACCGCTCGCGCCGGCCTCGGCGACGCCCGGGGTCACGGGCGGTGCGGCGTCGGCCGGAGCGGGCGCCCAGGCCTGGCCATGGACATCGGCGGTGAGCCACCAGCGACCGCCCGGCTCGGCCACCAGCCAGACCAGCCCGTCACCGCCGAGCACCGTCGGATGGCCGGTGAAGCGCCCACCCAGGGCCCGCAGTCCGCCGAGTCGGCGCAGCTGGGCGCCCGGCCAGACCGTGGGGTCGGCGGCATTGGCGGCGAGCACGGCCGGCACGTCGGCCTCCCCGTCCAGCCCGAGCACGGCTCGAGCCCGGGCGGGGGAGAGGGTCGGGGCGATCCGCAGTGCCGCGGCCCGGAAGCCCACCGCGCCGGCCCGCCAGGCAGCCACCACCCCGAGCGCCTGCCCCGCCTCGGCGGTCAGCATCGGCTCCGCCGCAGGCCCGTGCTCGCCGGCGGGCGCCTGCCGATCTCCGTCGCCGTCACGGGCGGCCGCCGCGCGGCACAGCAGCGCCCCCCATTGATGCAGGTCCGCCTGCCGCCGGAGCCGAGCCGACGCGACGACGAGGCCGGCGAGCAGCGCTGGCGACGGCGCGGCATACGGGGAGAGGCGCAGGCCGAGCTCGGCGACCGTCCAGTGGCGCAGGCTTCGGCTGCCCCAGTCACCGTTAGCGACCCCCTGCGCGACCGCCTCGACGAGGACGACCGCCCAGCCCGCCCGGTGCTCGGGAGTGACACGACTCAGCTCGCGGTCGAAGCCGGGGCCGAGCTCCTGCAAGGCGATGCGCAGCGCGGCGGGATTCGCTCCCGCGGCCACCGCCTGGGCCACGACCGGGTCCAACCGGGCCTGCTCGGCCACCAGGGCGGCCTGCCACAGCGGGGCGGTCGTCATCCCGTCCACTCGAGCCAGGCGAGGTAGTTGAGGTAGCGCTGGTGGAGGTACTTCAGCGCCAGCACGTCATCGTAGAGGTGGCCGTAGACCTTGCGCTGGCCCGCCACCTCGTCGAGAGTCCGCTCGATCCGCCGCAGCCGGGTGCGTGCCTCGGCGGCGCTCACCCCGTCGAGCCCTCCACCCAGCTCGGCGAGCAGCGCCCCCACCGGGTCGGTGCCGTCCAGCCCCGCCGCGTCGAACTGACGGCAGGCCAGGTCGAACATGCCGCGCAGCCAGGAGACCCGGTCGGTGCGCAGCGCCTCCGCACCAGGCACGTCGAAGGCCTCGGCCTGGGCGTCGGCCGAGAGCTTCTGCAACAGGACGAAGGGCAGCACCGCGCGCACGTCGTCGAGGCCGACCTCGGCGCGGCCGCGGAAGTAGGCCATCGCCTTGGCATAGAGCACGAGCGACTGCAGAGCTCGCACCGACAGGCCGGCGCTCGTCTGCGCGCCGAGGTCGGAGAGCACGTCCCGACCGGTGTCCTGGACCTGCACGAGATGCGGGTCGACCCCGGCGAGGCGCGCGGTGTCCTTGGTGCGGTACTCGAACTGCTGGCCCGCCCGCTCGAGATACTCGAACTGCCCGGCGAAGTGCTCGAGCCGGCGCAGCACCGGATAGGGCAGCGGCACGGCCAGCACCTCGTCGAGCAGCCGGTCGTGCTCCGCGGAGGTGAAGACGAGCTCCGCGGGCACCGCCGCCTCGGGGCTCACCGCACCCTCGATCCGCGCCACCAGCGCGCCGAGGAAGCGGTGGTTGAAGGGCAGCGCGGCGACGACGACGTCGATCCGGTCGCGCAGCGCCTCGATGACCTGGTAGGTCCCGCCGCCGGCGTCGTCGTTGGCGGTGAGGTACCAGGCCGACCGGCCCACCTCGTAGATCTGGTCGAAGGCCTCGACATAGCCGTCGGCGAGCACCGTGAGCAGCGCCGACTGCGTGCGGGTCGGGATCCGGTTGTACTCGTCGACGATCTTGACCCGCCGGTCCAGCCAGGTTCGCCAGGCGACGTCGATGTCCGAGAGCCTCTCGGCCTGCACGAGGTCGCGCGGCAGGGGGGTGCCGAAGAGGTCGGCGACGGTGAGCTGTGGGTGACCGTGCTGCATGTGCCGGCGGACCTCGCGTGGGCTGTCGCCGGCGAGCACGCCCATGAGCAGCGCGCTCGCCGTCTTGCCGCGGCCCGGTCCGCCGATGAGCAGGCAGCGCCCCCGCACCGCGAAGGTGAGCAGCGGCAGGAGCACGAAGGACGAGTAGGACTGGGCGCTGGGCAGGACCAGCGGCGCCTGGGCATCGCCGAGCAGCACCCGCTTGCTCGGCCCGTGCTCGAACTCGACGTCGTAGTGCGGGCTGATGATCGCGTGGTTGGTGATCCAGAAGTAGGCCTGGCGCAGCTTCTCGCCGAGGTCCACCTCCGGTATGCCGCCGTCCCCGGCTGTCGACGGCGCGTCGCCACCGGGGTCGGCCGGCGCACCGTAGAGGTCCGCCAGGTCGAGGGTCGTCGGCGCCGGTGCGCCGCCGTGCCCGGCGCGGGCGCCCGGCAGGGTCGGGCTGGCCGAGATGCGGTCGAGATCCCTGGCGAGCGACTCCGAGTGCTGCTCCGGCGGCATACCGCTGAGCGTAGTCAGCGCGCGGCGGAGGAGGCGGCGTCCCTGCTGCGCTGCTGCTCCTCGAGGCTCGGCCCGAGCCCGGAGCCGCTCGCGTGCAACGCCCGCACCTGCTCGACCGCGGCGGCCAGGCGCTGCTCCCGCGATCCGCGCAGCTCGACCCACGGCGCGGGCTGGCCCGCGAGCACCTGGCGGAACCGGCCCTGCATCCATGGCCGGATCGCCTCGCCGTCGCGCATCCCGTCGTCGACGAAGGGGATCTCGTCGCCGGTGAGCAGATAGAGGTCGGGCACCCGAGCGGCCGCGAGCGCGGCGACCGTCGGCGAGGGCGTGCCGACGTAGCGCTCGTGCCACACCGTCGTGGTGAGCACGTCGGTGTCGCAGACGAGCACGGGCACGGGGGTATGCCGCGCCGCGGCGTCCTCGTCACGGGCCTGACAGGCGGCGACCAGGTCGAACTCGGCCGGGTGCCAGGGCGCGTGGATGCCGCCGGGGCGCAGCTCGGTCCAGGTGCGGCCGAACTCCGGCACCCAGATCGTGCCGAGCGCCTCGGCGAGGTCGGCGGCGAGGGTCGTCGTGCCGGTCGACTCGGCACCGGTGACGACGACCCGGCGCACCAGGGTCGCGCGCACCGCCGGCGGCAGCGCCCACCAGTGCCCGGCGAGGTCGGCCCGGATCGCGGTGCCCGAGACCGGAGTGGCCTGCCGACCGGGGTCGACGCACAGCCACCGAGCGCCCAGTCGGCGGGCCAGCTCCTCGCCGTAGCCGTCGGACGAGGCCACCAGGTCGACCGGGCCGTCGACGGCGGCGTGGGGCGCGAGCAGGCTCTGCATGAGTCCGACGTGGTGCTGCCAGGCCGACTCCGAGCCGTAGTCGATCTCGTGCTCGTCCTCGGCCCCCACGACGCGCACCTGAGGGTGCTCCTCACGCACCCACCCGACTCGGGTGGCGACCGGGATGCTCTCGGTGGCGCTGCCGACGACGAGGACGGTGACCCGCTCGGCCGCCGTCTGCGCGGCGCGGATCAGCGCCTGGTGTCCCACGTGCAGCGGGTAGAGCTTGCCGAGGACGAGCGCGTGCCGGGCGCTGTAGCGGCGGGTCATCGACCGGCCTCGGCGGGCACGCGCGGCTGGGCAGGCTGCTCGACCAGCGCGGTGCGCCACTGCCGCCACCCCACGACGCACAGGGCGAGGAAGCCGGCATACAGCGCGGCGGTGAGCGCGAGTCCCTTGACGAGGTAGAGCCAGATGTAGAGCACGTCCGCGACCATCCAGACCAGCCAGCTGCCGAGCCACTTGCGGTTCATCATCAGCTGGGCGACGACCGACAGCGCGGTGGTCAGCCCGTCGGGCAGCGGGACGGTCGAGTCGGTGTGCCGGGTGAGCAGCAGGTATGCCGCCCACGTCCCGATCGCGACGCCGGCGGCACCGAGCAGCCATCCCCATCGTGGGGTATGCCGCACCCGCAGCACCGTGCGCTGCGGGCCACCGCGCAGCCAGGACCACCAGCCGTGCAGCGCGACGCCGACGTAGAAGACCTGCAGCCAGGCGTCGCCGTAGAGGCCGGACCCCCAGAAGAGGACGAAGAAGACGACGTTGTTCGCGATGCCGATCGGGTAGGTCCAGATGTTCTGGCGCACCGCGAGCCATACGCACACCGCGCCGGTGACGAAGCCCAGCACCTCGACGAGACTCACGGTGGCCCAGCCTGCCACGGCCCGGAGCGGCGGGGCCCGCCGATCTCACGACGATCGGAGGAGCTGCGAGGCCGACCGCGTGATGGCGAACAATCTGCCGTCAAGCGGCATTGCTGCCGCAAGATCTTGCGACTCGGTACACTGAGGACGTGACTTCTTCGTCCTTGATCCACCTCGACGCCCGGCAGGTGCGCCGGGCCCGGGAGCTGGCCCGGCGGGTCGGCGAGCCGGTCGCCGAGCTGGCCCGGCGGCATACCACCGTGTCCGTCGAGCGGGCCACCCTGCGCCTGGCCGGCCTCACGGGCGCCGACCACGAGGGCGAGCCGTGGGTCAACCATCTCGTCGACGCGACCCGCGAGCAGGTCGGGCTCGAGCACGGCGTCGCCACCCCGGTGTGGGACGCCCTGCGCCGAGGCGTCGCCCCGGACCTGCTCACCCTCGCCCAACAGGCCGCGAGCGGCACGGCCGACCTGCGCCTGCCGACCGGTCGCGCCGCCACCGCCGCACAGCGCACGGCCCGCGCCGCCGTCGCCCGCGGCCTGCGCACCGTCGACGCCCAGCGCCGCACCCGCGACCGGCTCATCGCCAAGCACGGCAACCCGCCCCGCACCCCGTGGATCTACCTCATCGTCGCCACCGGCGACATCGACGAGGACATCCCGCAGGCTCAGGCCGCAGCCCGCGAGGGCGCCGACGTCATCGCGGTCATCCGCTCGACCGGGCAGAGCCTGCTCGACTTCGTTCCCGAGGGGGCGACCCACGAGGGCTACGCCGGCACCTATGCCACCCAGGAGAACTTCCGGCTCATGCGGGCCGCGCTCGACGAGACCTCGCGCGAGCTCGGCCGCTACGTCCGGCTGACGAACTACGCCTCCGGCCTGTGCATGCCCGAGATCGCCACCCTGGCCGGGCTCGAGCGGCTCGACATGATGCTCAACGACTCGATGTACGGCATCCTCT
>DAOTIG010000027.1:0-29069 GCA_035448065.1 Dermatophilaceae bacterium | reverse complement strand
GCGCCGATGGTACTGCACTGGTGACGGTGTGGGAGAGTAGGACGCAGCCGGACATTCTTTCGACAGGGCGCCCCCGGAGCAATCCGGCTGGGCGCCCTGTTGCTATGTCGGGGCGTGACGAGAACGCGATGCCACGGAAGGATGGGGCACATGACAGATCGACGGCATGGGTCGCCCTCGGACAAGCGTGACGGCGCGGGATCCCGAGGCCGCGCACCGAGCCGCCGCGAGGGCACTGCCGGAGCTGGGGACCCAGGGCAACGACGATTCGGTGCAGCCCGTGGCTCGGCAAGCGGGAGCACTGCTGGCCGTGATGACGCCGGTCGCCGTGGCGCTGGCCGTGACCAGGCCGGTCGGCGTGGCTCGGGCGGCCGTGACGGGACTGGTGGCCGTGGCGCTGGCCGTGACGAGGCCGGTCGGCGTGGCGGGGCTGGCCGGGGGATGCCCGGGGATGGCGCCGGACGCGCCGTCAACCGCAGTGACGGGGCAGCCGCGAGGGAGGGCCGTGAGGCACCGGACCGTCGTGGAGGTTCGCGACTGGCGCCGAAGACGGTCCGCCTGCCCGAGCCGGCCATCGATCCGGAGGTCACCGGCAAGGAGCTCGATCGCAGCGTGACCAGCCAGTTGCGGACGCTGAGCAAGGAGAACGCGGCCGGCGTTGCCCAGCACCTCGTGATGGTTGCTCGGCTGATCGACAGCAACCCCAGCGCGGCGATGGCGCACGCGGAGACCGCGGCCCGTCGGGCCGGGAGGGTGCCGGCCGCCAGAGAGGCGGTCGGACTGGTTGCCTATCACGTGGGCGACTGGGCTCGGGCCCTGAGCGAGTTCCGGACTGTCCGCCGACTCTCCGGGTCGGAGCACCTGCTGCCGTTCATGGTCGACTGCGAGCGAGCGCTTGGCCGCCCAGAGCGAGCCTTGGAGCTGGCGGCCGCGCCTGAGGCGGCGGGGCTGGCCTTGGCGGAGCGTGTGGAGCTGGCGATCGTCGTGAGCGGTATCCGCCGAGACCTGGGCCAGGCGCAGGCCGCGGTGGCGGCCCTGGAGATCCCGCAGCTGGGCAGCGCCAAGCAGCAGCCCTGGTCTGCTCGGCTGCGCTATGCCTATGCCGAGGCGCGACTCGCGGCGGGGGACCGGGACGCGGCCCGAGAGTGGTTCGCGCGAGCGGCGGACGCCGACGACGAGCTGCTCACCGATGCGGTCGAGCGGCTCGAGGAGCTGGACGGGATCAGCTACGCGGACCTCGACGACGATGCCGAGCTCGCGTCCGCGGCCGCCGAGGGCGAGGCTCACCGACCTGGGGAGGCACCCTGAGCACCACGAGCGCCAGCACCAGGGAGGACGACCGCACGGTTGCCGCGGCATACGACGGGCTGATCTGCGACCTTGACGGGGTCGTGTATCGCGGTGCGCGTGCCCTGCCCTTCGCGATCGAGGCACTGCAGTCGATGCGGGTGGTCTACGCCACGAACAACGCCTCCCGGTCCGCTGCCGTGGTCGCCGCTGCGCTGGCGGAGCTCGGCCTGGCCGACCCCCTCGTGGTGACGAGCGCCGACGCCGGCGCCTCCTTGCTCGCCTCCCGGCTCGGCCCCGGCGCCATGGTGCTGGCCGTTGGCGGTGAGGGAGTGGCCGATGCGCTGGCCCGCAACGGGTTGACTCCAACGCGGGACCGCCGAGATCGCCCGACTGCGGTGCTCCAGGGGTGGGGGAGAGCGGTCACGGTCGATGACCTCGCTGCCGCCGCGATCGTCGTGGCCGAGGGTGGGCTGTGGTGCGCGACGAATACCGACCGGACCTTGCCGACCGAGGCCGGCATCGTCCCGGGCAACGGCACGCTGATCGCCGCGGTCGAGACGGCAGCGGGCCGGGCTCCCGACCTCGTCGCCGGCAAGCCGTCGGCTCCGCTCTATCGCGCGGCTGCGGAGCGCTTCGACCCGCCGGCCGCGCGGCTGCTCGCCGTGGGGGACCGGCTCGACACCGACATCGCCGGCGCGGCATCCGCCGGGCTGGACTCGATGTGGGTCCTCGGCGGCGTGGACCGGCTGGTCGACCTGGCCCGCTCGTCCCTCGTTCCGACCTACACCGCACGCGACCTGCGGGCGCTGCACGCGGCATACCCGACGACCCGGCGGGATCAGCACTCCTGGCAAGCCGACACGGACCAGATCGTCGTGCAGGGCACCGAGGTCCGGCATCTCGGCGACGGGCCCGCCGTGGCTGCGCTGGCGGCCCAGGTCGTCCTCGACCTGCGTGACGAGCTCGATCGAGGGCAGGTGGTCGAGGTCGCGGAGGCCCTCGACGAGGTGATCGCCGCCTCGGGGCAGTAGCGTGGAGCCGAACCGAGGAGGCGCGATGTCGATGGACAGTGTTCGGGCATATCTGCAACTGGTGAGTGGGGCGACCGAGGTGACTCGCGCCCGGGCCACCGAGATCGCCCATGGGCTGCTCACCATGGCCTCGCGGGCCACCCCGGCCGACGTCGCGACCCAGGTCTCGGCACTGGCCGAGGACCTCGTCGCGACCGCATCGGCGAACCGGGAGATGCTGCTGTCGATCGTCCAGGGCGAGGTCCGCCAAGCCATGGAGGGCTCGGCGGCGATGGCCAGGCTCGCGGACATCGACATCGTCCGCGGACTGCTCGGACAGCTGCGTCAAGAGGTCGACGGGCTGCGAGAGCAGGTGGTGCGCGGCGGCGGCGCAGCGATGGCCACGGTGGCCTCGATCCAGGCCTCGACACCGAGCGCGGCCCGGACTCGGCCCTATCGCTCGGCCGGCAGCATGCCCACCCAGGTCGCGACGCCGGAGTTCGGGGCCGAGGCGGATCGGCCGACCGCCGCGCTGCCGGCCCGGATCGCCACCCCGGAGTTCGGGGTGCAGCCGGAGCGGTCGCGACCGGTCCGAGTGCGCAAGAGCACCGCCGGCGCCGCGAGCGCCGCGTCCACGACGAAGACGTCCTCAGCCACCAAGAGTGCGCCGGTGAAGAAGGCTGCCCCGGCCACGAAGAGTGCGCCGGTGAAGAAGGCTGCGCCGGCTAAGAAGGCTGCGCCGGCTAAGAAGGCTGCGCCGACTAAGAAGGCTGCGCCGGCAGCGGCAAAGAAGGCTGCGCCAGCCGCGAAGGTTGCCCGGGCCACGAAGGCAGCCCCGGTGAAGAAGGCGGCCCCGGCCACGAAGGTTGCCCCGGAGAAGAAGTCGTCCCCGGCGACGAAGGCTGCGCCGACCACGGAGGCCACCGCGTCGACCTCGGGCGACGCGTGAGCATTCCGACGGGGCACCCGCGAGAGCTCGCGCCGGAGCCGGCACCCGAGCACGACGACGGCAGCCTGCTGCCCGAGCTCGCCGCGCCGCCCCCGACGACCGGCGACCCCGGTGTCGACGCCGCGCTGCGCGACTTCGCGACCGCTGCGGCCGGCGACCTCGACGATCAGGTGGCCGCGGGCGAGCGGGTCGAGCGCCTGCTGCGCGAGCGGCTCGACGACCTCGCCGGCGGGTGACTCGGCTGGACGTCGCCCTCGTCGAACGCGGGCTGGCCCGCTCCCGGGGCCAGGCGCGCGAGCTGCTCGACGCCGGGCGAGTCGTGCTCGACGGGGCACCGGCACGGAAACCGGCGACCCCCGTCCGCCCCGAGCAGAGCCTCGACGTGACCGGCGCGCCCGAGCCGTGGGTGGGGCGGGCGGCATACAAGCTGCTCGCTGCGCTCGACGCCTTCACCGGGCTGTCCGTCCAGGGGCGTCGGTGCCTCGACGTCGGCGCGAGCACGGGCGGCTTCACCCAGGTGATGCTGGCCCGGGGCGCCCGCGAGGTGGTCGCCCTCGACGTCGGACACGGCCAGCTCGCCCCCGAGGTGGCCGCCGACGAGCGCGTGGTCGAGCGCTCCGGCACCACCATCCGCGACGCGACCGCCGAGTCGCTGGACGGGCCCTTCGACGTGCTCGTCGTCGACCTCAGCTTCATCTCGCTGCCGCTCGTCCTGCCCGTGCTGGCCGGTCTGCTAGCCGCCGACGGGGACGTCGTGCTGCTCGTCAAGCCACAGTTCGAGGTGGGGCGCTCGCGGCTGGGCAAGGACGGCGTGGTGCGCTCGGCGGCATACCGTCGGGACGCGCTGCGCGGTGTGCTGCGTGCAGCCACCGACAGCGGTCTCGGTGTGCGCGACATCATCGCCAGCCCGGTCCCCGGCACGACCGGCAACCGGGAGTATCTAGTGTGGGTGGCAGCACGCGAGCCCGGACGGCTCGCAGGCCCCGACATCGAGAGGCTGGTCGAGCAGGTGGAGCCGACGTGACCGAGCGGGCCGTCCTGCTGCTCACCCACCCCCGCCGCACCGACATCGGCGAGGTGACTCGCGACGTCGCCGCCCGGCTCAACGCCGCCGGCGTGCGACCACGCCTGCTCGCCGCGGACGCCGAGCTGCTCGGGCCCGGCGGACTCGGGCCGATCGAGCTGGTCGACCAGGACACCGCCGGCCGCGACGGCGAGCTCGTCGTCGTCCTCGGCGGCGACGGCACCATCCTGCGCGGCGCCGAGATCTCCCGCGACACGGGCACCCCGCTGCTCGGCATCAACCTCGGCAAGGTGGGCTTCCTCGCCGAGGCCGAGGCCGCCGATCTCGGCGAGGTCGTCGAGCGGATCGTCCGGTGCGACTACGAGGTCGAGGAGCGGATGACCCTCGAGGTCGTCGTGAGCCACGGCACCCGGACCGACCTGCGCACCTGGGCGCTCAACGAGGTGAGCATCGAGAAGGCCGCCCGCGAGCGGATGCTCGAGGTGACCGTCGAGGTCGACGGCCGCCCCCTGTCGACGTGGGGCTGCGACGGCGTCATCGTCGCGACGCCCACCGGCTCGACCGCCTACGCCTTCTCCGCCGGCGGCCCGGTCGTCTGGCCGGACGTCGAGGCGATGCTGCTCGTGCCCAACTCGGCTCACGCCCTCTTCGCTCGGCCGCTCGTCGTCGGCCCCCGCTCGCGTCTGGCCGTCGAGGTCATCAAGGACGCCGAGGGCGCGGGGGTGCTGTGGTGCGACGGACGCCGGCACGTCGACCTCGCGCCCGGCGCGCGCATCGACGTATGCCGCTCGAGCATCCCGGTGCACCTGGCCCGGCTCTCGCCGGCGCCGTTCACCGACCGGCTGGTCGACAAGTTCGACCTGTCGGTGCACGGGTGGCGCGGCAACGGTGGACAACCCAAGGGCTGACGGAGCGGCGCTCTAGGCTGAGCCCCGTGCTCCAGGAGATCCGGATCCGCGGCCTCGGCGTCATCGACGACGCCCTGCTCGCGATGCATCCCGGGCTCACGGTGCTCACCGGAGAGACCGGCGCCGGCAAGACGATGGTGGTCCAAGGGCTCGGGCTGCTGCTCGGCTCGCGGGCCGACGCCGGGCTGGTCCGGGCCGGCGGCCGGGCGACCGTCGTCGAGGGGATCGTCACGCTGCCCGCCGACCATCCGGCGCGTGAGCGCGCGCTCGAAGCCGGCGGCGAGCTCGACGGCGACGAGCTCGTGCTCGCCCGCACGGTGACCGCCGAGGGCCGCTCGCGCGCCCACGTCGGCGGGCGGTCCGCGCCGGTCGGCGTGCTCGCCGAGCTGGGCGAGCAGCTCGTGGCCGTGCACGGTCAGGCCGACCAGTGGCGGCTGCGTCGACCGGACCAGCACCGCGACGTCGTCGACGCCGCCGGCGGACCGACGCTCGCCGAGGCGCGGGCGGCATACCACCAGGCGTATGCCGCGTGGACCGGCGCGCTCGCCGAGCGCGACCGGCTGGCCGCGCTGGACCGCGACCGGACCCGCGAGGTCGACCTGCTCACCGCGGGTCTCGAGCACGTCGAGCAGGTCGACCCGCAGCCCGGCGAGGACGTCGCGCTGCGCGCCGAGGACGAGCGACTCGCCCACGGCGAGGGACTGCGCGAGGCGGCGCAGGCGGCATACCTGCTCGTGGCCGGGGGTGAGGGCAGCGAGGGGGACGGCCCGCCGGTCACCGAGCTCGTGCACCGGGGTCGCGCGGCCCTGGCCGCTGTGGTCCGGCACGATCCGCGGCTGGCGGCGCTGGACGAGCGGCTGGCCGAGCTGGGCTATCTCGCCGCGGACCTCGGTGGTGACCTCGCGGCATACCTTGCCGATCTCGATGTCGACCCGGCCCGGCTGGCCTGGGTGCAGCAGCGGCGGGCCGACCTCGGCACGCTGACCCGACGCTATGGCGACACGGTCGACGAGGTGCTCGACTGGGCCAAGGACGCCGCCCGCCGCCTCGACGAGCTGCTCACCGCGGACGAGCGGCTGGCCGCGCTCGAGACCGAGGTCGCCGAGCTCGCGGCAGGCGCACGGAAGGCCGGCGAGCGCCTGACTCGAGAGCGGCGTCGCGCCGGGGAGGCCTTCGCCGCTGCGGTGAGCGACGAGCTCGCCCACCTGGCCATGGGGTCGGCCCGGGTGCAGGTCGCCGTGACCGAGCGGGAGCCGGGTCCGCACGGGGCGGACGAGGTCGAGATCCAGCTCGCGGCGAACTCCGGCGCCCCGGCCCGCTCGGTGGCCAAGGCCGCCAGCGGTGGCGAGCTGTCCAGGCTCATGCTCGCGATCGAGGTCGTGAGCGGGGCCGGCCCGACAGCCGGCGCCACGGGAGGCGGCTTGCCGACCTTCGTCTTCGACGAGGTCGACGCGGGCATCGGTGGTCAGGCCGCGCTCGACGTGGGGGCCCGGCTGGCTCGGCTGGCCGAGCGGGCGCAGGTCGTCGTCGTCACCCATCTGGCTCAGGTCGCCGCCTTCGCCGACCGCCATCTCGTCGTGCGCAAGGCCGACGACGGCTCGGTGACGGCCAGCGCGGTCACCGAGGTGGCGGGGGAGCAGCGGGTGAGCGAGCTGGCTCGGATGATGGGCGGAGGACAGACCGCAGCAGCCCTGGCCCACGCGCGCGAGCTGCTCGAGCACGCCGGCCGATCGGCACGCTGACGCGGACGCGGGCCCGGGAGACCTTCCCAGGCCCGCGCTCGTGTGACCAGCTAGAAGCGCTGCGGCGGCTCCTCGTCGATGACCGCCGTGGCGGTCCGACCCGCCGTCTCGGCGGCCGAGGTCGCGCCGGTCGTCGTGACGGCGGCCCGCTTCACCGGTGCAGTCGGAGCAGCGACGGGGGTGGCGCTCTCGGTCTCGGGCATGTCGACCGGCCCGCGGTTGGCCCCGTCCGTGGCGTAGTTGACGACGAAGACGACTGCGACCATGAGGTAGGCCAGCGCCATCGCGCCGAGGGCACCGGGCTTGGTGCCCGCGGCCTTGAGCACGTTGCCGACAAGGGTGAGCGCCCAATTGGCCGCCGACCACGTCGACAGCAGCAAGCGGCTCGCGCTGGAGCTGCTGTTCCGGCAGCGCGAGAGCTGACCGGCGCGCGCGCGGCATACCGGCGCTGCGGTGGCATAGACTGGCATCCCGTGGCCGAGCAGACGAAGCACATCTTTGTGACCGGAGGCGTCGCCTCCTCACTCGGCAAGGGGTTGACCGCCTCGAGCCTGGGGCATCTGCTCCGCTCGCGGGGGCTGCGGGTCACCATGCAGAAGCTCGACCCCTACCTCAACGTCGACCCCGGCACGATGAACCCCTTCCAGCACGGGGAGGTCTTCGTCACCGACGACGGCGCCGAGACCGACCTCGACATCGGCCACTACGAGCGCTTCCTCGACGTCAACCTGCCGGGCACCGCCAACGTCACGACCGGCCAGATCTACTCGACGGTCATCGCCAAGGAGCGGCGCGGCGAGTATCTCGGCGACACCGTGCAGGTCATCCCGCACATCACCAACGAGATCAAGGCCAGGATGCGGGCGCTGGCCACCGGCGCCAAGGACGCCCCCGACCTCATCATCACCGAGATCGGCGGCACGGTCGGCGACATCGAGAGCCTGCCCTTCCTCGAGGCCGCCCGCCAGGTGCGTCAGGACATCGGCCGGGACAACTGCTTCTTCCTGCACGTCTCGCTCGTGCCCTACCTCGCCCCGAGCGGGGAGCTGAAGACCAAGCCGACCCAGCACTCGGTCGCCGCGCTGCGGCAGGTCGGCATCCAGCCGGACGGGCTCGTCCTGCGCGCCGACCGCGAGATCCCCGAGCCGATCAAGCGCAAGATCTCGCTGATGTGCGACGTCGACGTCGATGCCTGTGCGGCGGCGGTCGACGCCCCGTCGATCTACGACATCCCCAAGGTCCTGCACGCGGAGGGCCTGGACGCCTACGTCATCCGCCGGCTCGGCCTGTCCTTCCGGGACGTCAACTGGACCTCGTGGAACGAGATGCTCGACCGGGTCCACGACCCCGAGCACGAGGTCGAGATCGCGCTCGTCGGCAAGTACATCGACCTGCCCGACGCCTACCTGTCGGTGACCGAGGCGATGCGCGCCGGCGGCTTCCACCACGACGCCAAGGTGCGGATCCGGTGGGTCGCGAGCGACCTGTGCACGAGCGAGTCCGGTGCCCAGAAGGCCCTCGGCGGCGTCGACGCGGTCCTCGTGCCGGGCGGCTTCGGGGTGCGCGGCATCGAGGGCAAGCTCGGCGCGCTGCGCTGGGCCCGTGAGCGGCAGGTGCCGACCCTCGGACTGTGCCTCGGCCTGCAGTGCATGGTCATCGAGTACGCGCGCACCGTCGCCGGCATCCATGGGGCGTCCTCGAGCGAGTTCGACCCCGAGTGCGAGCACCCGGTCATCGCGACGATGGAGGAGCAGAAGGCCTTCGTCGAGGGCGCCGGCGATCTCGGCGGCACCATGCGTCTCGGCCTGTATGCCGCGCGGCTGGCCGAGGGCTCGGTCGTCGCCGAGGCCTACGGCCGCACCGAGGTCGACGAGCGCCACCGGCACCGCTACGAGGTGAACAACGGCTATCGCGACCGGCTGCAGGAGGCCGGCCTGGTCTTCTCCGGCACCTCCCCGGACGGCACCCTCGTCGAGTTCGTCGAGCTGCCCCGCGACGTGCACCCCTACTACGTCTCCACCCAGGCGCACCCGGAGTTCCTCTCCCGGCCCAACCGGGCCCACCCGCTGTTCGCCGGCCTGGTCGGCGCGGCGCTGCAGCGGCAGCGGGCCGAGCGGCTCGTCGAGGTCGAGCGCTCCCGCGCCCACGAGCCGGCGCAGGCCGGCTGAGCTGCGCGGCATACCGGATGAGCCTGCAGGCGCCGATCGGCTCGCTGGCCGACCTCGTCGAGTCGCACGACCCGATGCCCGTCGTGGCGAGCGAGATCGCTTGGCACGGGCTGGTGTTCGACGTCCGCCGGGACCGGGTCGACCTCGGCGACGCCGGCGTCGTCACCCGCGACTACCTCGACCACCCGGGTGCCGTCGTCGTCCTGCCGTGGCGCGAGGTGACCGGCGTCGACGGCAGCACCGAGGCCCAGGTGCTGCTCGTGCGGCAGTACCGGCACGCGGTCGGCTCGTGGCTCTGGGAGCTGCCGGCCGGGCTGCTCGACATCGCGGGCGAGCCGCCGTGGCAGGCCGCCGCCCGAGAGCTGCACGAGGAGGCCGACCTGCGTGCCGCCACGTGGCACGTGCTCGTCGACGACGTCGCCTCGCCCGGGATCCTGCCCGAGTGGGTCCGGGTCTTCCTCGCCCGTGACCTGCACGACGTGCCCGAGCAGCAGCGGCACGCCCGCGACGGCGAGGAGGCCTCGCTGCGGCCGCTCTGGCTGCCCTTCGACGACGTGCTGACCGCCGCGCTCACCGGCCGGATCCACAACGCCGCCACCGTCGCCGGGCTGCTGGCCGCCGCCGCCCATCGGCAGCGCGACTGGCGCGACCTGCGCCCCCACGACGCCCCTTGGCCGGAGCACCCGGCCTATCGCGAGTCCTGAGCCCTCACCCGCCGTCGGAATCGCGGTCGAGGCGAGGTCGCCGCCCTGCCTAGGATGGTGCCACCCGAGCCACCCGCTCGGTATGCCGCGCGCTCACCGGGCCACGCGGCATACCCGATCCGCAGCAAGCGACCGAAGGACCCCACCGTGCTTCGCACCCACCAGGCCGGCACCTTGCGCGCCGGCGACGCCGGCCAGACCGTCACCCTCGCCGGGTGGGTGGCCCGGCGTCGCGATCACGGGGGAGTGGCCTTCGTCGACCTGCGCGATGCCAGCGGGGTCGTGCAGGTCGTCGCCCGCGACGAGGTGCTCACCGGTGCGGCCCACGACCTGCGCGGCGAGTACTGCATCCAGGTCACCGGCGAGGTCACCGCACGGTCCGAGCGCAACGTCAACCCCGACCTGCCGACTGGCGCGATCGAGGTGGTGGCCCAGCAGATCGAGGTGCTCAACCCGGCCGCGGCGCTGCCCTTCCAGATCGACGAGCGCGTCACGGTGGGCGAGGAGGCGAGGCTCAAGTACCGCTACCTCGACCTGCGCCGTCCCGGCCCGGCGGCGGCAATCCGGTTGCGCAGCAAGGTGAATGCCGCCGCGCGCGACGTGCTGGCGAGGCACGACTTCGTCGAGATCGAGACGCCGACGATGACCCGGTCGACCCCGGAGGGGGCGCGGGACTTCATCGTGCCGGCCCGGTTGGCGCCGGGCAGCTGGTATGCCCTGCCGCAGAGCCCGCAGCTGTTCAAGCAGCTGCTCATGGTGGCCGGGATGGAGCGCTACTACCAGATCGCCCGGTGCTACCGCGACGAGGACTTCCGCGCCGACCGGCAGCCCGAGTTCACCCAGCTCGACATCGAGATGTCCTTCGTCGAGCAGGACGACGTGCTCGCCCTCGGCGAGGAGATCGCCGTCGCGCTGTGGCGGCTCATCGGGCACGAGATCCCGACGCCGCTGCCGCGGATGACCTATGCCGAGGCGATGGCGCGCTACGGCACCGACAAGCCGGACACCCGTTTCGGGCAGGAGCTCATCGACTGCACCGACTACTTCGCGCAGACCCCCTTCCGGGTCTTCCAGGCCGAGTACGTCGGTGCCGTCGTCATGCCGGGTGGGGCGGACCAGCCGCGCAAGACCCTCGACGCGTGGCAGGACTTCGCCAAGCAGCGCGGCGCCAAGGGCCTCGCCTACGTCCTCGTGCAGTCGGGCGGCGAGCTCGGCGGCCCGGTGGCCAAGAACCTCTCCGAGGCCGAGCGGGCCGGGCTGGCCGCCCAGGTCGGCGCCCAGGAGGGTGACTGCGTGTTCTTCGCCGCGGGCCAGCGCACCGCGAGTCGAGCCCTGCTCGGCGCGGTCCGCCTCGAGATCGCCAAGCGCTGTGGGCTTATCCCGGAGGGCTCGTGGAGCCACCTCTGGGTGCTCGACGCGCCGCTGTTCAAGCCGGCCGGCGAGGCGGTGAGCGAGGGCGACGTCGCGGTCGGCTCGGGCGCGTGGACCGCGGTCCACCACGCCTTCACCTCGCCGAAGGCCGAGTTCCTCGACACCTTCGACACCGACCCTGGGCCGGCGCTCGCCTACGCCTACGACATGGTGTGCAACGGCA
Organism: Dermatophilaceae bacterium; assembly: GCA_035448065.1. Lineage (GTDB taxonomy): Bacteria > Actinomycetota > Actinomycetes > Actinomycetales > Dermatophilaceae > Phosphoribacter. Next base: position 17,680 of record DAOTIG010000027.1, on the reverse strand, counting down.
ACGAGATCGGCGGCGGCTCGATCCGAATCCACCGGCGGGACGTCCAGGAGCGGGTCTTCCGGGTCATGGGGCTGACCGAGGGCGAGGCTCAGGAGAAGTTCCACTTCCTGCTCGACGCCTTCCAGTACGGCGCGCCGCCGCACGGCGGCATCGCCTTCGGCTGGGACCGGATCTGTGCCCTGCTCGCCGGAGCGGACTCGATCCGCGACGTCATCGCCTTCCCCAAGTCCGGTGGCGGCTACGACCCGCTCACCGGCGCGCCGGCGCCGATCACCGCCGAGCAGCGCAAGGAGGCGGGCGTGGACGCCGCTGCCGCACCACGGGCGCCGGGTGCTGCGCCAGCAGAGCCGGCGTCGGCGGAGTCGGCCGGCTGAGGATGCTGCCGCCGCGGCTCGACGTCGACCCGGTTCGGCTCGCCGGACGGCTGCGGCCCGGTCTGCGCTCCGCGTCGGTGCGGCCGCTGGGCGCCGGCTGGGACAACGTCGCGTATGCCGTGGGGTCGGATGCCGTCCTGCGGGTGAGCAAGGTGGCCGACGAGGCGGAGCGAGGGCTCGTCGTGCGCCGCGACGTCGCCCTGCTCGAGCTCGTCGGCGCTCACCTCAGCACTGCGGTGCCGAGGGTCCTCGCCGTGGACGAGGAAGCGGGCGCGCTGCTGCTCTCGCGGGTGCCGGGGGTGCCCGTCGAGCAGGCGCACCGCGTCGACGTCCCTCGACTCGGCGCCGCTCTCGGCGAGCAAGTCGCCCTCCTGCAGACGATCGACCTCGCGGCAGCGCGTAGCGCCCTGTCCGGTCTCGGCGACCCGGCGCCTACGATCGACGCCGCCGTCATCGAGGACCACCTCGCCACGACTCGCGACGTCCTCGATGCGCATCTGGCGAACTCCCTCACTGCGAGCCTCAACCGCGCGCTGCCCATCCCCGCTCGAATCACACTGTGCCACAACGACCTTGGCGATGAGCACATCCTCCTCGACTCCCGCGGGCGACAATCCGGCATCCTCGACTGGTCGGACGCGGTGATCGGCGACCCGGCTCTCGATCTCGCCCTGATCCGATTCGACCTCGGCCGGGCCGCTGCCGCCGCGTTCCGCGCCGCCTACCGCCCCATCGATCGCGACCTTGCCGACCGCAGTCTCCGGCACGCCGCGCGGGCCGGCATGCAGGGGCTCGCCTGGCGGGTGCGGCATACCCCTGACCAAATCGACGGCACGCTGGCCCGGCTCCGGGACGTCGTCGATGAGCTCGTACGGTCGGATCAGCCCCAGCGGTGACCGACTACTCGGTCAGCCCGAACCGGGCGTACAGCCGGCGCAGTGGGGCCGGGGCCCACCAGTTCCAGTCGCCGAGCACCGCCATCGTCGCCGGCACGAGCAGCATCCGCACGACGGTGGCGTCGAGCAGCACCGCGACGGTCAACGCCAGCCCGATCTGCTTGATGATCAACAGCTTTCCGACGATGAACCCGGCGAAGACGATGACGACGAGCAGGGCTGCCGAGGTGATGATCCGCCCCGAGCGCTGCAGGCCGAGCTCGAGGGCCCGGTCGTTGCTCGCGCCGCCGTGGTAGAGCTCGGCGATCCGGGAGATGAGGAACAGCTCGTAGTCCATCGAGATGCCGAAGCCGAAGGCGATGACGAGAGGCGGGATGAGCGACTCCACCGCGCCGACGGAGGTGAAGCCGAGCTGGCTCTGCAGGTGGCCGTTCTGGAAGACCCAGGTGGCGACGCCGAGTGACGCGCCGAGGGAGAGCACGTTGAGCAGCAGCGCCTTGAGCGGGATGACGACCGAGCCGGTCATGAGGAAGAGCAGCACGAAGGTCGCCAGCACGACGACGAGCGCGGCGACGGGCGCACGCTGGGCCAGCGACTCGGTGAAGTCGGCCAGCCCGGCAGCCTTCCCGGTGACCCAGGTGGGGAAGCCCGGCCGATTCGCGCGCAGCGCGGAGACCAGCTCGCGGGCGTCGTCGCCGAGCGGGTCGCGGTCGGACACCCGCACCGCGATCGCCGTATGCCGCGGGCCCACTGGCCGCACGTTCGCGGACTGGACGTGCGGGAGCGTCGCCACCGTCTGCGCGGCATACTCCTGCGCCTGGGCGAGCGAGCTCTCGGTGACGACGGTGACCGCCGGCAGCCCCAGCGCGGGGTAGTCGGTGGCCAGCCGGTCGAAGAAGTCGCGTTGGCTCGAGCCGACCGGCATGAGCTGGTGGCCGGAGGAGGTCATCCGCAGCGAGAGGGTGGGCAGGGCGAGGGCGACGAGCAGGGCGCTCGAGGCGACGAGCACGACCCACGGCATCCGGCGCACCCGCCGAGCGAGCCGCGAGAAGACGCCCTCGTCGGGCGCGGTCTCGGTGCCGCGGGCCAGCAGGCGGTGCGCCGAGATGGAGCACACGGCGGGCATGAGGGTCAGCCCGGCGACCATCGCGATGAGCACGACCGAGACGCCCGCCGCCCCGACGGCCCGCATGATGTCGGCCCGGAACAGGAGTAGCCCGGCCAGCGAGATGGCCACGGTGATGCCGGAGAAGAGCACGGTCCGACCGGCGGTGGCGACGGTGCGCCCGACCGCCTCGACGATCTCGGCGCGGGTCAGCTCGGCAGCCGGTCGGCCGCGGGCGACGGCCCGCAGCTCCTCCCGGCAGCGGGACACGACGAGCAGGCCGTAGTCGATCGACAGCGCCAGCCCGAGCAGTGTCACGACGTTGACGACCGACGCGTCGAGCTCGAGGAGGAAGGAGAAGCCGTAGAGCGCGGCGAGCGCGCCGCCGATCGAGGCGATCGCGCCGAGGATCGGCATGCCGGCCGCGACGAAGCCGCCGAAGACGAGCACCATGAGCAGGAAGCTCAGCGGCAGCGCGATGCCCTCGCCGACCCGTAGGTCGACCTCGATCTGGTTGGTGATCTCGTGCAGCAGCAGCTTGCCGCTGCCGATGCTCGTCTGGGCGCCGGCCGGCAGTCGTGCGCCGATCGCCTGGTATGCCGCGCGCACCGCGAGCTCGGCGCGGTCCTGGTCGGCGCCGGGCAGCCCGGGCGCCAGGCTGGTGACGACGATGACGCCGCGGCCGCTGGGGGCCAGCAGCGGGCGGGCCTGCGGGTCGTCGAGCCCGCCCGGCACGACGTAGGGGGAGAGGCTGCGCTCGACGCCGGGGATGCGGGAGACGTCAGCGGCGAGCCCGCCGAGGACCTGGGCCGTCTGGGGGGAGCGGGGATCGATGCCGTCGACCATGAGCATGACGCTGCCGGTCTGCGGCTCGACCGACGTGATGATCGCGCGCCCTTGGCTCGCCTCGCCCTCGACACCGGCCTCGCCGGAGTGCAGTCGGCTGAACAGCGAGCCGGCCCCCACCCCCATCACCGCCACGGCGAAGGCGGTCACGGTGAGCAGCAGCCAGGCCGTGCCCACGCGCCACGGGTGGCGGGCCGCGAGGGTGCCCCACCGGAACAGCAGAGAGCGCTGTGGGGTCGGTGGGGAACGGTCCACCCCGCTAGCCTCTCATTGGCAGCGCGGGCCTCGACACGCCCGTTCGGGTGGCGCGGCTCACCGCTTGACCGATCGAAGGAGGGGGATGGCCGACGATCTCTTCGGCGGCTCCGCGGGAGACCCGTCGACCCGGGCGCCCCTCGCGGTGCGGATGCGGCCCCGGACGCTCGACGAGGTGCGCGGTCAGGCGGCCGTGCTGCGCTCCGGCAGCCCGCTGCGCCGGCTGGTCGAGGGCGCCGACGGGCCGGGCGGTGCCGTCGGCCCTCTGTCGGCCATCATCTGGGGGCCGCCGGGCACGGGCAAGACGACCCTGGCCCACCTCGTCGCCTCGGCGTCGGGTCGCCGCTTCGTCGAGCTGTCGGCGGTGACGGCCGGCGTCAAGGACGTGCGCGAGGTCATGGTTGCGGCCCAGCGGGAGCGAGACCTCTACCAGCGGCATACCGTCCTGTTCCTCGACGAGATCCACCGCTTCACCAAGGCCCAGCAGGACGCCCTGCTGCCCGGCGTCGAGAACCGCACCGTCATCCTCGTCGCCGCGACGACCGAGAACCCGTCCTTCTCGGTGGTCGCGCCGCTGCTGTCCCGATCGATCCTCGTCGCGCTGACGCCACTGGCGGAGGCCGAGATCGGCGACCTGCTCGAGGCGGCGATCATCGACGAGCGAGGCCTCGCCGCGGGATTCGCGCTCGCCGAGCCGGCCCGTGAGCATCTCGTGCGGATCGCCGGCGGCGACGCGCGCCGGGCACTCACCGCGCTCGAGGCGGCCGCGGGGGTCGCCCTCGACGCCCGTCCGCTCGGAGCGGCGCCGTCCGCCGGCACCCCGGTGCCGATCGAGCTGGCGCACGTCGAGCAGGCGGTGGCCCACGCGGCAGTCCGCTACGACCGGACCGGCGATCAGCACTACGACGTCGCGAGCGCGCTCATCAAGTCGATGCGGGGCTCCGACGTCGATGCCGCGCTGCACTATCTCGCGCGGATGCTCGAGGCGGGCGAGGACCCACGGTTCGTCGCGCGGCGGATCGTCATCGCGGCGAGCGAGGACGTTGGCCTGGCCGACCCGACCGCGCTGCAGACCGCGGTCGCTGCGCTGCACGCGGTGGCCCAGATCGGCATGCCCGAGGCCCGCATCGTGCTCGCGCAGGCGGTCGTCCATGTCGCGCTCGCGCCCAAGTCGAATGCCGCCTACCTCGGCATCAATGCCGCCATCGCCGACGTGCGGGCGGGTCGCGGTGGACCGGTGCCGCCGCACCTGCGAGGCAGTGGGTATGCCGCCGCGGAGCGCGTCGCGCAGGCGGTCCGGGAGGCGGAGGCGGCGCGGCATACCGGCTCAGGGGACGCCGGGAGCGGCGGGTATGTCTACGCGCACGACGAGCCGGACGGAGTCGCGGCGCAGCAGTACCTGCCCGACGATCTGGCCGGCCGGGTCGAGTACTACCGACCCACCGATCGCGGCTTCGAGCAGCGCCTCGTCGACCGGCTCGCGTGGCTCCGGGGCCGCCTCGCGAGTGAGCCAGGTCACATCGACGAGTGATCCCCGCATGCCGTCCCGATACCTGGTCGGCCTGTCCGAATAGTGAGAAATCCGGTGAGGGGCGGGGTGGACCATCCGTTCCCGCGCTCCGGCAACGGGACGGTAACGATTTGTCATCGAGCCGGAACCGGGATCGCCACATCCGGCCGGATCTGTGACAAGGTGACGCCGACGAGGTACCCGGCGTGCCGCGGGCGCGCGCCGGGTCCGACCGCCTCTGAGCCAGCCGACCGAACGGAGCCACCCTTGTCGCTGGGAACACCGACGGATGCTGCCGACGCCGTTGCTGGCACCGCCGTCACCGCGGCCGAGGTGCAGGTCGAGCGCCGCGCCGGCCGCTCCCCGTCCCGCATCGCCTGGGATCGGCTCAAGAACGACAAGGTGGCCGTCGTCTGCGCCATTGTCGTCGTGTTCTTCGTCGTGGTCGCCATCTTCGCGCCGCTGATCGTCAAGATCCCGGGCCAAGAGGTCAACAAGTACAACACCGATCTCATCTCGCCGGACAACGCCTTCCCGACCATCGGTGCCACGTCCGAGCACTGGTTCGGTGTCGAGCCCCGCACCGGCCGTGATCTGTTCGCCCTGTGGGCCTATGGAGCCAGGCCGTCGCTCATCATCGGCTTCGTGGCTGCCGGCCTGTCGACCGTGGTCGGTATCGCCATGGGTCTCGTCGCGGGCTATCTCGGTGGTGTGGTGGACAAGGTCATCGGCTGGATCATCGATGTCCTGCTATCGCTTCCCTTCCTGCTCATGGTGCTGGCTCTGGTGCCGATCGTCCAGAAGCGCCTGACGCCGCCAGGAGAGGTCCTCACCGCCGAGCAGACCTCGACGATCCGATTCGTGGTCCTCATCGCGATCCTCGTGTTCTTCGGGTGGTTGGGCCTGGCCCGACTGATCCGTGGCGAGGTGCTCTCGCTGCGCGAGCGTGAGTTCGTCCAAGCCGCTCGGATCGTCGGGGTGCCGACGCGGCAGATCCTGTTCCGGGAGATCCTGCCCAACCTGGTCGGCCCGATCATCGTCTCGGCATCGATCGCGGTGCCGGCCTATATCTCGTCCGAGGCGGCGCTGAGCTATCTCGGCGCGGGTCTGGTCGAGCCCACCGCCTCGTGGGGTCGCACCGTCTCGAACGCGCAGAACTCGTTCGCCCGCTACCCCTTGTTCCTCTGGCCCCCGGTCATCAGCATCGCGACGCTCGTGCTTGCCCTCTCGTTGCTTGGCGAGGCGATCCGCGATGCCTTCGATCCCAACACTCGTCGGTAGAGGCGTTCTACCGTCAGACGCCCCCGGTGACACCGGGGTAGCGAAACCCGAATGAAGGAGCAGAACATGCGTTGGACCCACGTTCTGGCGGTGGGGGCCGTTGCAGCGCTCGGCGCGACCGCCGCGTGCAGTGCGCCGCAGCAGACGGGCACCGGCAGCGGCACGGGAGGCAGCGCCGCGACGACGTCCGCCGCCAAGGCCGTCGAGGCGCTCGACCCCACTGCCAAGGGCCCGGCCCCAGAGGTCGCCGGCGCCAAGAAGGGCGGCACCCTCACCGTCGCCTACTCGACCGGTCCGGCCGACATGGACCCAAGCGCGCAGTTCTACCAGGACTCGGGCATGATCATGAGCCGGCTCCTCTATCGCTCGCTCACCTCGTTCGTGCAGCGTGACGGCCAGCAGGTGCTGGTTCCGGACCTGGCGACCGACTTGGGCAAGGCGTCCGACGACGGCCTCACCTGGACCTTCACCATCAAGGACGGCATCAAGTACTCGGACGGCACGACGGTCACCGCCGAGGACGTCGCGTATGCCGTCAAGCGCTCCTTCGCCTTCACCGACACCGGGCCGACCTACCAGGTCGACTACCTCAAGGGCGGCGACAAGTACGAGGGTCCGTTCAAGTCCGGTGACACCTTCGAAGGTGTCGAGGCCAAGGGCAACCAGGTGATCTTCCACCTCGTCAAGCGATGGGAGACGCTGCCCTACTTCGCCTCGTTCTCGCAGACCTCGCCGATCCCGAAGGCCAAGGACACCAAGAACAAGGACTACGGCAACAACCCGGTCACCACCGGTCCGTACATGATCAAGTCCTTCACCCAGGGCAGCGAGCTCACCCTCGTGCGCAACCCCAACTGGGACCCGAAGACCGACGCATCGCGCACGGCATACCTCGACTCCTACGTCTTCAAGTTCGGTGTCGACGAGGTCAAGACGCAGACCGCCATCCTGGCCAGCAACGGCCCGGACGCGACGACGTTGAACTGGGACGCGATCGACTCCAGCCTGGTCGACCAGGTCACCGGCGCCAAGAAGGCACAGTTCGTCAGCGGCCCCTCCTCGTGCACCGTCACGGTGAACCTCGACACCCGCAAGATCCCCCTCGAGGTCCGCAAGGCGCTCGCCGTCGCGTACCCGTGGGACTCGATCAACAAGGCCTCGGGTGCCACGCCGCTGTCGCAGACGCCGGCCCACACCCTCATCCCGCCGCAGATCCCGGGCTGGCTCGACTACACGCTGCCTGGTCTGGATGGCAAGGGCGACGGCAACGCCGCCAAGGCGAAGGAGATGCTCGCGGCTGCCGGCTACGGCCCGGGCAAGGAGTTCGAGATCGTCAACTACTACTCCACCGACAACCAGATCGCCCAGCAGGTCAACCAGATCCGCAAGCAGAAGCTGACCGAGGCGGGCTTCAAGGTCAAGGACATCGGCGTCACCACCAAGGAGCAGCGCACCCTGCGCAACAAGCTCGACGGTCCGCACAACATCGGCCAGTCCCCGGCCGGCTGGTGCTTCGACTGGCCGGCGGCCGACTCGATCTTCCCGCCCACCGTCTCCTCCACGCAGATCAAGGCCGGTGGGACCAACTGGGGCAACCTCTCCGACCCGAAGATCGACGCCGAGATGGAGCGCATCGTCAAGCTCCCGATCAAGGAGCAGGGCCCGGAGTGGGGCAAGTTCGACAAGTGGCTCATGGAGACCTACCTGCCGGCCCTGCCGTACTACTGGGACAAGTCCAACCTGCTGTTCGGGACCAAGGTGCACAACGTGCTGAACGACCCCAACCACGGCATGCCGATTCTCGACGCCATCTGGGTCGACCAGTGATCCTTCGCTAGTCCGACCATCCGGCAGCGTCGTGGGGCGCGGGTTCACCCGCGCCCCACGACCACGCCCCCCACCCCTAGGCGGTTTCATGCTCGTGTACCTCGGCAAGCGGATGCTCATGGCGCTGAGCGTGCTGCTCACGGTCGTGGTGGCCACGTTCCTCCTCTTCTTCATGGGCCCGTCCGACCCGGCGCAGGCGCTCTGTCCGGACACCAAGTGCAATGACGCGAAGCTCAGCGAGATCCGGCACGCTCTCAAGCTGGATCGTCCGGTGTCCGATCAGCTGAGCGAGTATCTGCGCGGCATGGTCGCCGGGCGGCAGATTGAGTACGGCGGGACCTCCCTGGACTGCAAGGCTCCCTGCCTGGGCTATTCCTTCCGGAGCCGGGTCGAAGTGAAGGAGGCGGTCCTGTCCAAGTTCCCCTCCACGGCGATGCTGGCTTTGATGACGATGGTCATGTTCCTCGTGACCGGAGTGACGATCGGCGTGTATGCCGCGCGGAGACGAGGAACCCGCTTGGATCGATTGGTGGTCGGAGTCTCACAGGTCGTGGGCTCGATCCCGTCGTACATCCTGTTGCTGCTGTTCGCCCTCTACCTGACCGTGCTCTATCCGATCTTCCCGCGAGCTACCGGGATCAACGATGGAGCCGGGCCCTGGCTGGCCGGCTTGATCGCGCCAGCGGTCATCCTCGGCCTGATCTACTCCACCTCCTACGTTCGGTTCACCCGAGCCAGCATGATCGACACGCTTGCCCAGGACTACGTGCGCACGGCCAGGTCTAAGGGCATCAGCGAGCAGCGGGTCGTCTACAAGCACGCGTTCCGTGCGGCGATGAGCCCCGTCGTCACGATCCTCGGACTGGACATGGCAGGGCTGCTGTCCGGCACGCTCATCACGGAGCGGATCTTCGAGGTGGACGGCATGGGCCGGTTGGCGATCACCTCGCTCGGGCTCGACGACCTGCCGATGATCATGGGCACGGTTCTCGTCGGCTGCTTCCTCGTCGTGCTGATGAACCTGCTCGTCGACATCGCCTATTCGTTCATCGACCCGAGAGTGAGGCTCTCGTGACCGCCCAGCCGCACGCGGACGACCCGACGGTCGCGGTTGCGGCCACTGAGCCCGAGCCGATCCCCGCCGCACGCGCGGGCAAGGACGACGGCGAGGTGGTTCTTGAGATCACCGACCTGTCGGTGCGCTTCCCGAGCGACGAGGGGCCCGTCAACGCTGTCCAAGGACTCAGCTACCAGGCCCGCCTCGGCCGAACGCTCGCCATCGTCGGCGAGTCGGGCTCGGGCAAGTCGGTCTCCACCATGGCGGTGCTGGGCCTGCACAACCCCAAGCGGAGCATGATCACCGGGAGCATCCTCCTGGACGGCGAGGAGGTCGTCGGAGCCGACGAGCAGACCATGCGACGACTGCGCAGCAGCACGGCGGCGATGATCTTCCAGGACCCCCTCTCGGCCTTGCACCCGTTCTACAAGGTGGGCGGCCAGATCGCCGAGGCCTACCTTGCGCACAACAACGTCTCACGGGAGGTGGCCCGCAAGCGCGCCGTCGAGATGCTCGACCTGGTCGGCATTCCGAACCCCCAGCGTCGAGCCAAGCAGTATCCCCACGAGTTCTCCGGTGGGATGCGGCAGCGGGCGATGATCGCCCTCGGTCTGGTCAACAACCCCAAGCTGTTGATCGCTGACGAGCCGACTACGGCCCTGGATGTCACCGTGCAGGCCCAGATCCTGGATCTCATCAACAACCTCCAGATGGAGTTTGGGTCTGCGGTCATCCTCATCACCCACGACCTCGGCGTGGTCGCGGAGGTCGCCGACGACATTCTCGTCATGTATGCCGGTCGCGCAGTTGAGCGCGGGCTGGCCAAGGACGTCCTCGCTCACCCGATGCACCCGTACACCTACGCCCTGCTGCAGAGCCTGCCCTCGACGCACGAGGACCAGGACCAGCTGCTCACCATCAAGGGGTCCCCGCCATCCCTGGTCAACCTGCCGCCAGGCTGCTCCTTCCACCCGCGGTGCGCGGTGCGCGACCGGGTGCCGGGAGACCTGTGTGTCACTCAGCTGCCCGAGCTGCGCCCGATCGGGACCCGACAGGTCCGCTGCCACCTGGCCGATCCGGAGCGGGTGCTTGAGGAGGAGATGCGCGCATGACCAGCACATCCCGGATCCGGCGCGACGCCGAGCCGCTGGTGCGCGTCGAGCACCTTGTCAAGCACTTCGCGGTCCGTGAGGTGCAAGGGCTCACGATGGCCAAGAACACGGTCAAGGCCGTCGACGACATCTCCTTCGACCTCGCCGAGGGGGAGACCCTCGGCCTGGTCGGCGAGTCCGGTTGCGGCAAGTCCACGGCCTCGCGGTGCATCACCCGGCTCGAGGTGCCTACCTCAGGCAAGGTCGTCTACCGCGGCACTGACATCGCCCGGCTGAGCGAGCGCGAGCTGCGGCCGTTGCGCCGCGAGATCCAGATGATCTTCCAGGACCCTTACTCCTCGCTGAACCCTCGCCAGACCGTCGGCGCGATCCTCGGCACACCACTTCGGGTCCACGGCCTGCACCGGGGCAACGAGAAGCGTCGCTCGCAGGAGCTGCTCGAGCTGGTCGGCCTCAACCCCGAGCACATCAACCGCTATCCCTCGGAGTTCTCCGGCGGGCAGCGCCAGCGGATCGGCATCGCCCGAGCCCTGGCCGTCGAACCGCGACTCATCATCGCCGACGAGCCGGTGTCCGCCCTCGACGTGTCGGTCCAGGCTCAGGTGATGAACCTGCTGTCCCGACTGCGGGACGAGCTTGGTCTGTCGTTCATCTTCATCGCCCATGACCTCGGCGTGATCCGGCACTTCTGTGACCGGGTCGCAGTGATGTACCTCGGAAAGATCGCCGAGATCGGCGACAAGCGGCACATCTACGGAGAGCCTCAGCACCCCTACACCCAGGCGCTGCTGTCGGCGGCACCAGACATCAACGTCGCTCGCGGTATCGCTCCCAAGGAGCGGATCCGACTCATCGGCGACCCGCCCAGCCCGATCGACCCGCCGAGTGGCTGCCGCTTCCGCACCCGGTGCTGGAAGGCACAGGAGATCTGCGCGACCACCGAGCCAGTCCTCGAGGACAAGCCCGGCGGCGGGGACGACGAGCCCGGCTCCGTTCGACACGACATCGCCTGCCACTTCCCTGAGATCAAGACGACACTCGTCGCTGAGGTGGTCACCTGACCGGCCGTTCGTGGCGGTTCGGGGACGCCGCACTCGCCGGCACGCTCTAGGCTGACGGGGTGAGCATCGCGCCCGTGACCGTGGCTGACCTGGCCGGAGTCGTCGCCGCGCTGGCCTTCGCCTACCTCGTTGTCCGGCTCGGCGGACTCATCGGCAAGGCCGGCGAGATCCTCGACGAGACCCGGGTCGGCGTCAAGGGCCTCGCCGACGGCAGCGTGCCGCTGCTCGGTGAGGTCACGACGACCGTCTCGACGACCAACGAGCAGCTGGCCCGGATCGACACGGTGACGACCAACCTCGCCTCGATGAGCAGCAACGTCAGTGCGCTGACCTCGCTGTTCGCAGCCACCCTCGGCGGGCCGCTCGTCAAGGTGGCCGCCCTCTCCTACGGCGTCCGAGCGGCGCTGGCCAAGCGATCCGGTGAGCGTCGATGAGCCACCGCCTGCTCGCCCTGGTCGCCGGGGCCGCGGCCGGAGTCGCGGTCGTCCTCGTCGTGCGCGCCCTCTCCGGGTCCGACGACCTCCGAGCGACCCTGACCGGCCTGGCCACCGACATCCGCGAGGGCATGGCCCAGCGCGAGGACGAGCTGCGGGTCGCGCTCGGCCTCGACGCGCCGCCGCCCGGACTGCGCCTGGATCCACGCGCCACCCGAGACCTGCTCGACGACCCGGCGGGCTGGCGAGCTCGCTAGGGGAGCCGGCGCCCCGCGCCCGGTTGCCCCGCCCCGCCACCCGACCGACCGGCATACACAGGCAAGGAACACCACACCATGGAGACCGCCGAGATCAGGCGACGCTGGCTGCGCTTCTTCGAGAGCCGCGGCCACGTCGTCATCCCGTCCGCACCGCTGCTCTTCGACGACCCCAACCTGCTCTTCGTCAACGCCGGCATGGCCCCGCTCAAGCCCTACTTCCTGGGCCAGCAGGCGCCCCCCGGCCCGCGCGCGACGAGCGTGCAGAAGTGCGTGCGCACCCAGGACATCGAGGAGGTCGGCAAGACCTCGCGGCACGGCACCTTCTTCCAGATGAACGGCAACTTCTCCTTCGGCGACTACTTCAAGGCCGGCGCCATCGAGCTGGCCTGGGAGCTCGTCACCGGCAGTCAGCAGGACGGCGGCTTCGGCCTCGACGGCGACCGGCTGTGGGCGACCGTCTACGAGGAGGACGACGAGGCGATCGAGCTGTGGCGATCGCTCACCGGCATCCCGCTCGAGCGGATCGTGCGCCGCGGCAAGGCCGACAACTACTGGTCGATGGGTGTCCCGGGCCCGGGCGGGCCGTGCTCGGAGATCTACTACGACCGCGGGCCGGAGTATGGCCCCGACGGCGGTCCGGCGGTCGACGAGGACCGCTACATGGAGTTCTGGAACCTCGTCTTCATGCAGCACGAGCTGTCCGACGTGCGCAGCAAGACCGACTTCGACATCGCCGGTGACCTGCCGCACAAGAACATCGACACCGGCATGGGCCTGGAGCGGATCGCCTCGATCCTGCAGGGCGTCGACAACATGTACGAGATCGACGAGGTCTACCCGGTCATCGACCGGGCTGCCGAGCTGGCCGGCAAGCAGTACGGCGCGCAGCGCAGCCAGATCGCCAGCCAGAGCCACCCCGACGACATCCGGCTGCGGGTCGTCGGCGACCACGTTCGCTCCGGGCTGATGCTCATCGGCGACGGCGTCGTGCCGGGCAACGAGGGCCGCGGCTACGTGCTGCGCCGCATGCTGCGCCGAGCGGTGCGCTCGATGCGGCTGCTCGGCTACGACCGGCCGGCGCTGCCCGAGCTGCTGCCTGTGTCGATGGAGCGGATGAGCCAGTCCTACCCCGAGCTGCGCACCGACTTCGACCGGATCAGCGCCATCGCGTATGCCGAGGAGGAGGCCTTCCGGCGCACCCTCGCCTCGGGCACGACGATCCTCGACACCGCCGTCACCCGGCTCAAGAGTCAGCCGGCCGAGGGCGCGGCGCCGATGCTCTCCGGTGCGCAGGCCTTCGCCCTGCACGACACCTACGGCTTCCCGATCGACCTCACCCTCGAGATGGCCGCCGAGCAGGGCGTGCAGGTCGACGAGCCGGGCTTCCGCCGCCTCATGCAGGAGCAGCGCGACCGGGCCAAGGCCGACGCGAAGGCGAAGAAGACCGGGCACGCCGACCTCGCCGCGGCATACAAGGTGATCGCGGACCAGCTCGGCCGGCCGGTGGAGTTCACCGGCTACGACGAGGTCGTGTCCGAGGCGCGGGTTGCCGGCCTGCTGCGCGGCGGCGAGGCGATCCGCTCCGCCGGCACCGGTGAGCAGGTCGAGATCGTTCTGGACCGCACCCCGTTCTATGCCGAGGGGGGCGGGCAGCTGGCCGACGGCGGGCGGCTCGAGCTGGAGAGCGGAGCGGTCGTCGAGGTGCGCGACGTGCAGGCGCCGATCGGCGGCCTGTCGGTGCACCGGGCGACCGTCGTGCTCGGCGAGGTCACCGTCGGCGAGCTCGCCCACGCGCTCGTCGACATCGACCGGCGACGGGCGATCTCCCGTGCGCACACCGCAACTCACATGGTGCACAAGGCGATTCGCGAGGAGCTCGGCGACACGGCCACCCAGGCCGGGTCCGAGAACGCCCCGGGTCGGTTCCGCTTCGACTTCAACGCCCAGCACGCCGTGCCGGTGTCGCAGCTGCGCGACATCGAGGCCAGGGTCAACGCGATCCTGCTCGAGGACCTGCCCGTGCATGCCGAGGTGATGACCCAGGCCCAGGCCCGCGACGCCGGCGCGATGGCGCTCTTCGGCGAGAAGTACGGCGATGCCGTCCGCGTCGTCTCGGTCGGGGAGTGGGCCCGTGAGCTGTGCGGTGGCACGCACGCCCAGCGCAGCAGCCAGCTCGGTCTGGTCAAGCTGCTCGGCGAGAGCTCGATCGGCTCGGGGGTGCGCCGCGTCGAGGCGCTCGTCGGCGCCGACGCCTACACCTTCCTGGCCCGCGAGCACGCCATCGTCGGCCAGCTGACCGAGGTGCTCAAGGGCCGACCTGAGGACCTGCCGGAGCGGATCGACGCCATCCTCACCCGGCTGCGCGACGCCGAGCGCGAGCTCGGGGCGATCCGCCAGCAGCAGGCGCTCGCCGTGGCCCCGCGACTCGTCGAGACCGCCCGCGAGGTCGGCCCGGTGCGCCTCGTCACCCACGACGCCGGCGAGGGCGTCGCGGCCGACGACCTGCGCACCCTCGTGCTCGATGTCCGCGGTCGTCTCGGTGCCGAGCACGCCGCCGTCGTCGCGATGACCGCGGCGACCAATGGCCGACCGGTCGTCGTCGTCGCGACCAACGAGCCGGCGCGTGGTGCCGGAGTCCGGGCCGGGGACCTGGTGCGGACCGCCGCTCAGGTGCTCGGCGGCGGTGGCGGTGGCAAGGACGACCTCGCCCAGGGCGGCGGTCAGGACGCGAGCCGGATGGGGGCGGCCCTCGGCGCGGTCGAGGAGCAGCTGCGCGGCTGGGGCCGGTGAGCGGAGCGCCCCGGTGAGCCGGCGGATCGGCGTCGACGTCGGTGCCGTCCGCGTCGGCGTCGCCGAGAGCGACCCTGACGGCATGCTCGCGACCCCCGTCGAGACCGTGCTCCGGGACGAGAGCGAGGGCGACCTCGGTCGACTTGCCGCGCTCGTCATCGAGCGGGCGGCGCAGGTCGTCTATGTCGGCCTGCCGCGCTCGCTCGACGGCACCGAGGGCACGGCCGCGCGACTCGCCCGCGAGTATGCCGCCGCGCTTGCCCCGCTCGTGGCCCCGGCCCGCGTACGGTTGGTTGACGAACGGCTCACCACCGTCCAGTCGCACCGTCAGCTGCAGGCCAGCGGTCGACGCTCGCGGGAGCACCGGGCAGTGGTGGACCAGGTGGCGGCAGTGCTGATCCTGCAGGCTGCGCTCGACAGCGAGCGGGCCACCGGGCAGGAGCCGGGGGAGCACCTCCCCGCCCGTGGGCGCAAGCCTCGGACGACGAAGGGACGACGATGAGCGACCGCGGCGGTGCCGACCAGCCGGAGCACGGTGAGCCGATCGGGTATTGGAACGAGGACGGCCACTGGGTCGACGAGCACGGCTATGTGCACGACGAGCACGGGAACATCTTCAACCCCGACGGCACTCCCTACGAAGACGGCGCCGACGACGGCGTGGCGACCGCGGCATACCGAGGCGGCGAGGCAGCCCACGACCCGGCCGGGCCGGTGGAGCCTCTCGTCGGCGAGCACCCGGGACATCACGACGACGAGTGGAGCGACAGCCCGCTGGCGACGGCGCGGCCGAGCACCCGGCGGACCCGCCGGGCCAGGTCGGAGAGCCGTGGGCCGCGCCGACTGCTCGTGCTGCTGCTCGCGATCGGGTTGGTGGCCGGAGCCGGCGTCGTCGGCTGGTCGGTCCTCAAGCCGCTGCTCAATCGACCGACCGTCGACGCGAGCGACTTCCCCGGACCGGGCACCGACGCCGTCACCTTCACGGTGAACCAGGGCGACAGCGGACGGATCATCGCGACCAACCTCGAGAAGGCCGGCATCGTCCGCACGGCCCAAGCCTTCGTCGAGGTGGCCAACGCCGACTCCCGCGCCGCAGGCATCCAGCCGGGGGACTACGCGCTGAAGAAGCAGATGCGCGCGGCCGATGTCCTCGCCGTGCTCGTCGACCCGAAGAACCGGCAGAACCCGAAGGTGACGATCCGCGAGGGGCTGTGGGCCAAGGAGATCTACGCCGCGCTCAGCAAGGCCACCGGCCGCCCGATCGCCGACTACGAGGCAGCGGCCAAGGACCCGGCGCTGGGTCTGCCAGCCTCGGCCAAGGGCCAGATCGAGGGCTACCTCTTCCCGGCCACCTACGAGTTCAGCTCGAAGGACACCGCGCTGGTCCAGCTGCAGACCATGGTGAAGAAGACCGTGGGCATCCTCGGCGCCAACGGCGTCAGCGAGGCCACCATGGAGCGGACGATGATCGTCGCGAGCATCATCGAGGCCGAGGTCAACCGCGCCGAGGACCGCCCCAAGGTCGCCCGGGTCATCGAGAACCGGCTGGTCAAGCCGATGCGCCTGCAGATGGACTCGACGGTCAACTACGGCACCGGGGAGCACAACCTCACGACGACCGACGCCGAGCGGGCCCAGGTCAACAAGTGGAACACCTACACCAAGGACGGGCTGCCGGAGACGCCGATCGGCAACCCCGGCGAGGCCTCGATCAAGGCGGCGATCAACCCGCCGGCCGGCCCGTGGCTCTACTTCGTTGCGACCAACCCCGAGTTCGGCGAGACGAAGTTCGCGACGACCCTCACCGAGCACAACAAGAACGTCGCCGAGTTCCAGAACTGGTGCAACCGCGCGGAGAACGCCGGCAAGTGCGGTCGCTAGAGCGGCGGAGGGCGGGCTGATGGTGCGGCAGCGAGCCGGCGTGCGGGGCAGCCCGATCGCCCACTCGCTGTCCCCGGTGCTGCACCGCGCGGCATACGCCTCGCTCGGCGTGGAGTGGGACTACGACGGGGTCGAGCTGCCGGCTGGTGCGCTGACCGCCCACGTCGCCGGGCTGGGACCTGAATGGCGTGGTCTGTCGCTCACCAACCCGCTCAAGGAGGAGGCACTCGCGCTGGCCGACCGGGCCAGCGAGCTGGCTCGAACCCTCGCGGCGGCGAACACCCTCGTCCATGAGGCGGACGGATCGTGGTCGGCCGACAACACCGACGTTGCGGGCGTCGAGGTCGCGCTACGGGAGGCCGGGGTCGAGCACGCACCTGCGGCCGTCGTCGTGGGCTCCGGGGCCACCGCCCGCTCGGCGCTGGCCGCCCTGCGCGGTCTGGGCGCCCGCAGGGTGTGGCTCGCGGTGCGCGATGCGGTCCGGCCCGAGACGGCGGCGGTCGCGGCCACCCTCGGCCTCGACCTCGAGGCCTGCCGGATCGGGCAGTGGCCGCACGGCGTGTCCGTCGTCATCGGGACGGTGCCCCCGACGGCGTATGCCGGAGCCCTCGGCGCGCTGCCGGAGTGCGGGCCGGCGGCGGTCGTCCTCGACTGTGTCTACGGCCACGGCCCGAGCCCGCTGCTCGGCGTGGCGCGGGAGATCGGCTGGACGACCGTGCCCGGCACCGAGATGCTGTTGCACCAGGCGGTGCGCCAGGTGCGGCTGATGACCGGCCTGCAGCCCCCGGTCGGCCCCATGCGGGAGGCCCTGGCCGACGCTCTCGCGGCACGGGACATCGCCACGGCGCCGGACTGACCCGCCGATAGTCTGCGCTGGTGAGTGCGAACGTCCCCGGCCCGTGGTGGCTCGTCCTGATCTGTGCCCTGGCCGGACTGCCGCTCGGGTGGTGGCTGCGTCGCGAGCTCGCAACCGGTGGCTATCGGATGGAGG
>DAOTIG010000026.1:0-29913 GCA_035448065.1 Dermatophilaceae bacterium | reverse complement strand
GGCGCCGGCACGGCATACGGCTCGGGTGGGATGACCGTGGGTCGCGGGCCGGCGTCCGGCACGTCCGGTGCGCTCGGTGCGCTCGGCTCGAGCGCGTCGGTCTCGGCTGGGCTGGCCTGGCTCATGCGACGTCCTCGTCGGTCTGCTCGGCGGCGGCGGCGAGGTAGGTCACGACGGCGCGCGACGCGGGCTGCAGGTAGCGCTCGGCCGCCCGGCGGACCGCCTCGGCGTCGAGGGCGAGCACCTGGTCGAGGAAGGTGTTGACGTAGTGCGGGTCGTCGAAGAGCGCGGTGTAGTGGCAGATCGTGTCGGCCCGGGTGTCCTGCGCGGCCAGCGCCGAGAGCCAGGCGCGCTCGGTCTCGGCCCCCGCCGCCTCGAGCTCCTCGGCGGTGGGTCCGTCGGCGATGAAGCGGTCCAGCTCGGCGCAGACCTCCTGCTCGACCTGGGCCGGGTCGACACCGGCCGACACGTCGACCGAGATCAGCCCGAGCGACACCCCGGCGGCGAGCCCCATCGGGTGGGCGGACAGCCCGGTGGCGAGCCGCTCCTCGCGGACCAGCCGCTCGACCAGGCGCGAGCTGGCCAGCCCACCGAGCACGTCGAGCGCCAGCCCGACGGCATGGAAGTCGTCGCCGGCATCCGGCGGGAGCCGGAAGGCGAGGTAGACCCGGTCGTTGGGCACCGGCTCGTGCCGCTCGAGGCGCACCGGCTCGGCGAGCGGAGCGAGCACAGGGATGCGGCCCTCCTCGCGGCGTTGCGCGCTCGCCGGCAGCTGACCGAAGTGCCGCTCGACGAGCTCGAAGGCCTGCTCGGGGGTCACGTCGCCGACGAGGGTGAGCACGCTGTTGTTCGGCCCGTAGTGCCGGCGGAAGAACTCGTGCACGTCGGCCAGGGTCGCCGCCTCGAGGTCCTCCATCGACCCGATCGTCGGGTGGTGATAGGGGTGGTCGGCGGGGAAGATCGTCGCGTAGACGTCACGGAGCGCGTTGCCGTAAGGGGCGTTGTCGTAGCGCTGGCGCTTCTCCTCCTTGACGACGTCGCGCTGGTTGTCGAGGTTGGCCTGGGTCACCGCGTCGAGCAATCGGCCATGCCGGTCCGCCTCGAGCCAGAGCGCGAGCTCGAGGGCTCCCTTGGGCACCGTCTCGAAGTAGTTGGTCCGGTCGAACCAGGTCGTCGCGTTGAGTCGGCCGCCGACGCCCATCAGCGCCGAGAAGTGCTCGCCCGAGGCGACGTTGCGCGACCCCTGGAACATGAGGTGCTCGAAGAGGTGGGCCAGCCCGGTGCGTCCGGCGACCTCGTCGCGCGAGCCCACCTTGACCCACAGGCAGACGCTCACCGTGGGGACGGTCCGGTCCTCGGAGACGACGACTCGCAGCCCGTTGTCGAGGGTGCGCTCGGCGATCGGATAGGCGATGTCGGGCACGCGCTGACCCTAACAGGGGTCTTGCGGCCCGACGGACCGGCTCAGCCCGCGCCGCGGAAGGTCGGCGGCTCGCCGAGGTATGCCGCGAGCGCGCCCCGCACGTCCTCCGGCAGCTGCGCCGGGCGGCCCGTGGTCGCATCGACGACGACGAGGCTGCTGCGCACCACGCAGGCCACCGGCTCGGACGCGCTCTGGCGGACCTCGGCGGCGAGGTCGAAGGAGGAGGTGCCCACGCGGCATACCCACAGGGCGAGGTGCAGCGGCTCGTCGGCCCGGTGCGCGAGCTCACGGAGGTATTCGACCTGGTGACCGGCGACGAAGGCCATGAGCGGCGGCGGCAAGCCGACGACGCCCTCGGTCACCGACCCGCCCAGGGGCGAGGCCATGCCCAGCAGCGCGGTGCGTGCCTCGTCGACAGCGCGCAGGATGGCGAGGTTGTCGAGATGGACCGCGAGGTTGAGGTCCTCGACGCGGGTGGGGTGGGTGGTGACGAAGCGATGTGGCTCGGGTCGGTCGGTCACGCCTCGACTCTATGCCGGGGCGGCGGGTGACCGGCTGCGGTCGGTGGACTGCCCGGATCGCCGGCACCGGACCGGCACCGCTCACGCGGCCGGATCGGGGCGAGGTCGGTCGGGGATGTCGTCGATGATCTCTCGGGCGAGCACCTGCTGCTCGGTGATGACCCGCTCGGCCCGGCCGCGGCCAAGGAAGCTCACCGCCCAGTGCAGCAGGGTCGTCACCCGGTGCTTGAAGCCGATGATGTAGACAAGGTGGATCGCGAGCCACAGCAACCAGGCGGGGAAGCCGGTGAGCCGCAGCCGGCCGATGCTGGCTACCGCGGAGAACCGGGAGATCGTCGCCATCGACCCCTTGTCGTGGTAGCCGAACCGCGGCTCGGTGGGCCGGCAGGCGAGTCGGTTGCCGATCTGCCGGGCCGCGAAGCGGGCCCCCTGGATGGCTACCTGGGCCACTCCGGGGAGTCGGTCCAGGGCCATCAGGTCGCCCACGACGAAGACCTCGGGGTGACCCGGCAGAGTGAGGTCGGGCTCAACGAGGACCCGGCCGGCCCGGTCCAGCTCGGCTCCGGACTGCCGCGCGAGCACCTCGCCGAGCGGGCTGGCCGACACTCCGGCGGCCCACACCACGCAGGCCGAGGGCAGCGCGATGCGGTGCCCGTCGGCGTCCTCGTAGGTCACAGCGCGGCCGTCGAGATCGACGACCTTGGCGCCGAGCACGACCTCCACGCCCACCCGCTCCAGCTCACGACGAGCCTTGTCACCCAATCGATCTCCGAAGCTCGGGAGCACCTGCGGAGCGGCGTCGAGCAGAACGATGCGGGCCGTGCGCGGGTCGATGTGTCGGAAGTCCCGGGCCAGCGTGCGGTGGGCGAGCTCGGCGATCTGACCGGCCATCTCGACCCCGGTCGGGCCGGCGCCGACGACGACGAAGGTCAGCAGCCGGCCCAGCTCGTCCGGCGCTGCGCCCGGCCCGCCCGCCACCGCGGCGGCCTCGGCGACCTCGAAGGCGCCGAGGATCCGGCCGCGCAGCTCGAGGGCGTCGTCGATGTCCTTCATCCCGGGGGCGTAGCGGGCGAAGTGGTCGTTGCCGAAGTAGGACTGCCCGGCCCCGGCGGCGACGACGAGCGAGTCGTAGGTCAGCTCGAGGTCGCCGGCCATCGAGGAGGCGGTCACCACCCGGGAATGCAGGTCGATGTCGGTGACCTCACCGAGCACGACCGTCGCGTTGCGCTGGCGCTTGAGGATCTCGCGAGTGGCCGGGGCGATCTCGCCCGGCGAGAGGATGCCGGTGGCGACCTGGTAGAGCAGCGGCTGGAAGAGGTGGGCGGTGGTCCTGGAGACCAGGGTGACCTCGACCGGCTCCCGGCGCAGGGCCTGGGTGGCGAAGAGCCCGCCGAAGCCGGAGCCGATGACGAGCACCCGGTGCCGACCGGCCGGCGCTGGGGCCAGCGAGGGTGTGACGACCATCACCGCAGCCTACGACGGCGTGCGCCGACTCCCCGGACAGCCGTCGAGGTCGCTCATTACGCTGGTCGCATGGGCAGCGATCCCCGCTCCGGCGCCTGGCGGCTGGCGCGCGCGGTGCTGCTCGCCGGGGTGACGCTCGGGCTGGCGGTGCCGGCCCACGCCGCCGGTGGCGGAGGCTCCACCGGACCGGCCGCCTTGCTCGTCGCCGCCCTCGTCGCCACGCTCGGCTCGATCTGGCTCACCGGCCGGGTGGTGCGGCCCGGCACCGCGCTCGGCTGGCTGGCCCTCACCCAGCTCGGCCTGCACCACCTGCTCACGGCGCTCTCGGCCGACGTGGGACCGACCGGCCATCACGCCGGGCCGGCCGAGACGGCGACCGTCGCTGCGTCGGCCGGCGCCGAGGCGTCCTCGCTCTCGATGCTCGCCGCCCACGCTGTGGCGACCGTGCTCACCGCGGCGGCCATCGGGCTCGGCGACCGGCTCCTCTTCCTGCTGTGGGACCTGCTGCGCCCACAGCTGCCGCGACTCGACGGGCCTCGACCCGCAGTCCCGGCCCCGCTCGTCGCGGCGCCGCTGCGCGCGGCCGGTGAGCGGGCGGCATACCGGATGCCGTGGCGGCGCGGGCCGCCCTGCGTGGCCTGACCGACCACTTCACCACAGCCCGGCGCTCGCCGGGCCACCTCCGGTATGCCGCGCGCCCGCTCGGGCGCGCGAAGAGACTTCGTGGACAAGGACTTTCGCTATGAACCCCAGACTCCTCCCCGCCGCAGCGGCCCTGCTCGCACTCGCCGCCTGCGGCACCACCGACACCTCAGGAGCGGCCACCAGCACGACCGGCACGGCGGGTGCCTCGGCAGCTGCCGGCACGGGACAGTGCGGCAAGCTCACCACGTCGGACGCGTGGGTCAAGGCCGCTGACACCGGCATGACGGGCGGCTTCGCAAGCCTGCGCAACACCGGCTCGACGGCCGCGCACATCGTGTCGGCGACCAGCCCGGCCTCGGCGATGATGGAGCTGCACGAGACGGTCGCCAGCCCACAGGGCGGCACGATGATGCGGGCCAAGGAGGGCGGCTTCACCATCGAGCCCGGTGGCACCCTCAGCCTCGCCCCGGGTGCCAACCACATCATGTTCATGAAGCTCATCGGTCCCCTGCCGTCGGGGACGACGACGAGCTGGACCCTCGCCTGCCAGGACGGCTCGACGCTCGCCGTCACCGCCCAGGTGCGCACCTTCACCGGCGCCAAGGAGACCTATGTCCCCGGCGCCACGACCGGCACCGGATCGATGCCCGGCATGACCGGTGGCATGACCAGCAGTCGGGCGATGACCTCCCATGGCTGACCAGGGCGCTGCGGCCACCGGGGACACCTCGGTGGCCGCGGCCCCGCGCCGGCGCTCCGTCCTCGGCATCGGGGCCGGCGTCGTCGGTGCGGCCGGCGCGGGTCTGCTCGGCTACGGCGCCGGGCTGTCCCGCCCGAGGCAGCCGGAGCCGTCCGGCGCTGCCGGCCCTGCTGGGGCGCCGACCCCGGGCTGGGTCGAGGCCGTCGAGCCGTTCTTCGGCAGCCACCAGTCCGGCATCGTGACCGCCCCGCAGGCGCACGCGAGCTTCGTGGCCCTCGACCTGCTCGCCGGGGCCGGCCGAGAGGGCCTGCGCCGGCTGCTGCGAATGTGGACCGACGACGCGAGCCGCCTGCAGCGCGGCATCCCGACGATCGCCGACCCGCAACCCGACCTCGCCGGACCGCCGTCACGACTCACCGTCACCGTCGGCCTCGGGCGCGGGGCGCTCGTCGCCGCCGGGCTCGAGGGTCAGGCTCCCGAGTGGCTGCGCGACCTGCCGGCCTTCACCGTGGACCGGCTCGAGCGGCAGTGGAGCTCGGGCGACGTCGTCGCCCAGGTGTGCTGCGACGACCCGACGGTCCTCGCGCATGCCGTGCGGGCGTTGCTCATCGACGCCACCGGGATCGCCGAATTGCGCTGGCACCAGCAGGGATTCCGGCGGCCAGCCAGCTCACCCGCGACGATGCGCAACCTCTTCGGCCAGGTCGACGGCACGGTGCAGCCCGAGCCGTCGAGGTTCGACGAGCTCGTCTGGTGCGGGTCGGAGGTGCCGGCGTGGCTGCGCGGCGGCAGCTCGCTCGTGCTGCGCCGGATCCACATGAACCTCGAGACGTGGGACGAGCTCGACCCGGCGGCGAAGGAGGCGGTCATCGGCCGCCGGCTCACCAGCGGTGCGCCGCTCACCGGCCAGCTCGAGACCGACCAGCCTGATCTCGAGGCGCGGACCTCCGGCGGCCTGCACGTCATCCCCGACTTCGCGCATGCTCGACAGGCCGCACCGGCCGCCGGCGCCCCGCACGAGCGGATCCTGCGCCGGCCCTACTCCTACGACGAGGGCCTGCCCGGCAACGGCGGGCTCGGAGGCTCAGGGATCGCCGTTCCGCGTCCCACGCTCCCACCCGCCGCGGCGGCCGCCGCGGAGGCCCGGCGCACCGGCGACGCGGGGCTGCTCTTCGCGGCATACCAACGCGATCCGGTGCGGCAGTTCGTGCCGATCCAACGGCGACTGGACACCCTCGACCTGCTCAACGTGTGGACGACGCCGATCGGCTCGGCCGTCTTCGCGATGCTGCCAGGGGTGGCCGAGGGCTCCTATCTCGGGGCCGCACTGCTCGACGGCTAGCCGTGGGGACGCCGGCGTCGAGGGGCCGCTTCGACGGCCTGGACGGCGCCGGCTCAGTCGAGCGCGACCGCGCGCAGGCAGAACGTGACCGTCGCCTCGGCGATCCGGTCGCGATCCGACCCGTGCAGGATCGAGGTCACCCCCGAGGCGATGACGCCGCTCACGAGCAGCGCCGTCGTGGCCGGATCGGCCACCGCCCCGTCGCGCAGCGCGCTGCGCAGCGGCTCGAGCAGCTCGTCGTGCAGCTGGCGTACTCCAGCCCGGCAGCTGTCCGGCATCTCCATGCGGGCGAGGTCGGGCAGCGAGCCGTGCCCGGAGGTCGCGTCGTCGAGCGCAGCCTCGATGTATGCCGCGACCCGCGCACTCGGGGTGTCGGCACCGGCCACGGCCGCGCGCATCCGGTCGCGGCTGCGCCCGAGCAGCTCGGCGATCGCCGCCCCCATGAGCGCCTCGGTCGAGGGGTAGTACTGGTACATGCTGCTGCGGGCCAGGCCGGCCTTGCCGGCCACCTGAGCCGGCGTGAAGCCGGACACCCCCTTCTCGGAGAGCACGGCGGCCGCCGCCTCGACCACCTGACGGCGTCGCATGGCGCTGTGTTCGGCGACGGTCGGGGCCTCGATGCGCGGCATACCCATGATTCTAGGGAGGACATGGCGCGCGAATGCTCCGGGTTGTCTTGTCGACACATCTGTCGGTAAGATGGCCTCGTGAGCACGCCACCAGCCACCCCGCAACATCTCTCCCAGCGCCTCGGCAGCCGCCGCTGGCTCGCCCTCGCGACGATCGCCCTCGGCGTGTCGCTCATCATCATGGACGCGACGATCGTCAACGTCGCCCTGCCGGTCGTCATCCGCGACCTCGACCTCAGCGCCAGCCAGGCCGAGTGGATGAACACCATCTACGCCCTCGTCTTCGCCGCCCTGCTGCTCACCGTCGGCCGGGTGGGCGACCTGCGCGGCCGGCGCCTCGTCTTCGCGATCGGCATGGTCGTCTTCATGCTCTCCTCGGTCGGCGCGGGCGCCGCGCAGACCGGCTGGCTGCTGGTCGCCGCCCGCTTCGCCCAGGGCGTGGGCGCCTCGATGATCCTGCCCACCACCCTGTCGACGATGAACGCCATCTTCCGCGGCCGGGAGCGCGGGATCGCCTTCGCGGTCTACGGGTCGACAATCGGCGGCATGGCGGCGATCGGGCCGCTCGTCGGGGGCTGGCTGGCCACCGACGTCTCGTGGCGCTGGGCCTTCTGGCTCAACATCCCCTTCGGCCTGCTCGTGCTCGCCGGCATCGCCTGGGTCATCCCGGAGACCCGTGAGCCGAGCGTCGACTCGCGCCTCGACCTCGTCGGGGCCGCCCTCTCGGCGATCGCGATGGCGGGCCTGGTCTTCGCGCTCATCGAGGGAGCCACCTACGGCTGGTGGCAGCAGGCCGACGGCAGCCTCTCCCCCGTGCCCGTCGCGCTCGCGCTGGCCGTGGTCTGCCTGGTCCTCTTCCTCGTCCGCGAGGCGCGCGGCCGGGCCAAGGGGGCACCCACCCTCGTCGACCTGCAGCTGCTGTGGCTGCCCACCCTGCGCTACGGCGTCATCGCCGCCGGCATCGTCGCCTTCGGCGAGTTCGGCCTGATGTTCACCCTCCCGCTGTTGCTGCAAGGCACCCTGGGCTACTCGGCGCTCGGCGCCGGGTGGCTGCTCGTCAGCCTCGCCGTCGGCGCCTTCGTCGTCTCGGGGGTCAGCCACCTGCTCACCGAGCGCTTCGGCACTCGCGCGGTGGTGCGGGCCGGGCTCGCCCTCGAGGCGATCGCCGTGGCCGGGCTCGCCCTCACCATGTCGCGCACCGTCGGCCCGTGGACCATCGCCGGCTGGCTCTTCGGCTACGGCCTGGGCGTCGGCGCGGCCACCGCGCAGCTCTCGTCGATCATCATGAGCGAGGTGCCGGCCGCACAGGGCGGTCAGGCCTCGGGCATCCAGAGCACGGTCCGCCAGCTCGGCTCGGCCCTCGGCGTTGCCATCCTCGGCACCCTGCTCGTCACCTCGCTCGGCTCGGGCCTGCAGGACCGGCTCGCGTCATCCGGTATGCCGCCGGCCGCCCAGGCGCGCGCCGTGGAGCTGGTCCGGGGCTCGGCCGGCGCGGCCATCCCGGCGCTCGACGCATCCCCGCAAACGGCGAGGGCGGCCGACGCCGCGCGGGACGCGATGATCGACGCGAGCCGGCGCACCGCCGGGTTCGCGGCCGGGGCGCTGGCCCTGGGCGTGCTGGCGACGCTCGCGATCCCCCGTCCGCACGAGGCCGCCCATCCGGAGTCCCACCCGGCGCAGCCGCGGCCTGACCAGCCCGCCCTGACATAACTTTGTGTCATATCTAGACAGGCAACCCAAACACCGTCCTATCCTGGGGCGATGGAGTCCTCCCCTGAGATCCCGCTGCTGCGGGCGATCCGTGAGAGCGTCATCGGTGACGACCAGGTGCTCCCGGGGCCCTACGGCCCACGCCGGGTGACCTATGCCGACTACACCGCCTCGGGCCGCGCACTGGGCTTCCTCGAGGACTTCATCCGCGCCGAGGTCCTCCCCCGCTACGCCAACACGCACACCGAGTCCAGCGGCACCGGCCTGCAGACGACGCGCCTGCGCGAGGACGCACGCCGGATCATCCATGAGGCGGTCGGTGGGGACGACGAGACCGTCGTCATCTTCACCGGATCCGGGTGCACCGGCGCGATCGACAAGCTCATCGGCATCCTCGGACTGCGCATCCCGAGCAATCTCGAGGACTCCCACCGGCTCAGCGCGCACATCCCCGCCGACGAGCGCCCCGTCGTCTTCATCGGCCCCTTCGAGCATCACAGCAACGAGCTCACCTGGCGCGAGACGATCGCCGACGTCGTCGTCATCCCGCAGGACCTCGACGGCCACATCAGCCTCGAGGTATTGCGAGATCGCTTGCAGGAGTATGCCGCTCGCCCGCTGAAGATCGGATCCTTCAGTGCCGCAAGCAATGTCACGGGCATCGTCACCGACACCGCGGCGGTGAGCAGCCTCCTGCACGAGCACGGCGCGCTGTCCTTCTGGGACTTCGCCGCCGCCGGACCCTACATCGAGATCGAGATGTACTCCGGCGGGCCTGGCAGCGCGCAGGCGGGCGCGGCATACAAGGACGCGGTCTTCCTGTCGCCGCACAAGTTCATCGGCGGGCCGTCGACGCCGGGTGTGCTCGTCGTGCGCCGTCAGCTGCTGACCAACCGGGTGCCCGACGTCGTCGGCGGCGGCACCGTCGCCTACGTCAACTCCGACGCGCACGTCTTCCTCGCCGACCCCGCCCACCGCGAGGAGGGCGGCACGCCGGCGATCATCGAGTCGATCCGCGCGGGGCTGGTCTTCCAGCTCAAGCAGGCGGTCGGCGTCGAGACGATCCGTGCGCAGGAGGAGCGCTTCCTGCACCGCGCCGTGGCCGCCTGGCAGGCCGAGCCGCGGATCGAGATCCTCGGCAACCTCGCGGCCGAGCGACTGTCGATCGTGTCCTTCGTCGTCACCGCCCCCAGCGGCAAGTACCTCCACCACAACTACGTCGTCGCGCTGCTCAACGACCTCTTCGGCATCCAGTCGCGGGGCGGCTGCTCGTGCGCCGGCCCCTACGGCCACGCGCTGCTCGGCATCGACCTCGAGCGCTCGCACGAGTACGAGCGGGAGATCAGCCACGGCTGCGAGGGGATCAAGCCGGGCTGGGTGCGGGTCAACTTCAACTACTTCGTCTCCGACGACATCGTCGACTACATCATCGAGGCTGTCCGCCTCGTCGCCCGCGACGGCTGGCGGCTGCTGCCGGACTATCGCTTCGACAACGCCTCGGGCCGCTGGCGGCACAAGGACGGCGCGAGTGAGCCGCCACTGCGCCTCGCGGACATCTGGTATGCCGCGGACGGCGCCTTCAGCTATCCGCCGCACACCGCGCGCGCGCCGGAGTCGGCCCTCGCGGGCTACCTCGAGGAGGGGCGGCGGGTGCTGGCTGCCGGGGCGCAGAGCTGCGGGCGCGACGCGAGTCTGTCCGCGGCATACGACGAGCTGCGCTGGTTCGAGCTGCCGGCCGAGTGCCATCCGGGCTGAGCGGAGTGCACCACCCGGCATACCGGACGGGGTGGTGACGGGGGTCACGGTCGGTCGACTAGGCTACCCACGGGTAACACGAGGGACGATGGAGTCATGGCCAGGCCGATCGACGGGGTGTCGCGGGGAGACATCGACGCGACCCGCTATGACGACCTGTCCTTCGAGGGCGAGCACGGTCGGGTGGGGGTCACTCTCTTCCTGCCCTCGATGCGCCAGGTCGGCATCCGAGGTGAGCCGGACCTGCTCTGTCCCTACTCGGCCGGCTGGGGCGAGGGCCTCGGCGCCGCCCGCACCGCGTGCGAGGCGCTGGTGCGCTCGGCCAATGCGCTCGCCGTGGCGATCGAGTATCCGCGCAAGCGGGTGACCGTCGCGGACATCCTGCCGTTCCGCACCGCAGTGCTCGGCGAGGTCATCCAGCACCTGCGCGACCACACCATCTACGACACGAGCACCACTGTGGTCGTTGGCTATTCGCGCGGCACGGCGCCGGCGCGGATGGCCGCGGTCGAGCATGCCGACGTCGTCAAGGGGCTGGCGCTGGTGGCTCCCACGTGGTTCGGGCGGGACGTCAATCCGCGCGAGCTGGCCCAGCGGGGGCTCGCCGAGAGCGCCCGCGGCATGGTGCGCTCCGGCTGGATGGACCGGATCAACCTCGTCGGCGCGAGCATGCGGCTGGCCCAGGAGATGCTGGCCCATCCCTTCGAGCTGCGCGACGACGTCACCGCTATCTCGCAGGAAGGGGCCGCCGATCTCGACGCGGTCGTCGACGCGGGGGTGCGAGTTGGCGTCGTCGCTGGCCGCCAGGACGAGCTGTGCGAGGTCGAGGGCATCCGGCTGGTCGTCGACAGCCTGGCCGACCGGGACGCCGTGGCGTATCGCGAGGTCGACTCCGACCACTTCTCCTACTTCCTCTCGCCCAAGCCCACGCACACGATCGGCGAGCTGGTCGTCGAGCTGTCCCGCTGACGTCCCCACCTGCCGCCAGCCCGCACCGCGGCGGCTCGGCCTGGCATGCTCGGGACTATGAGCTACTGGGTCCTCGAGTACGACTACACCGACATGGACGCCCGGGCTGCCGCGCGCCCCGATCACCTCGCCTACATGACCGGACTGCACGAGCAGGGCGTCTGCGTGATGGCCGGGCCGATCGGCGAGGGCGCCGGGGCGATGGGAGTCTTCCGCGCCGACAGCGAGGAGGCGGTCCGCGAGGTGATTGCCGGCGATCCCTACACCGCCGCGGGCGCCGCCGGCAACCACCGGATCCGGCCGTGGAACGCCGTCATCGGCGGTTGACCAACCTGTCAGGTCAGTACACCTAGGGCAGCGACGCAGTCAGCTGCCGGCGCAGGAAGGCGACGATCCGCTGGCCCGCCGGCGCAGCGGCGCTCGACACGCCGCGCATGGTCGTGAAGCCGTGCGGGACACCGGGGTGCCGATCGAGCTCGACCTGCACGCCGGCCGCCGCGAGCCGCGCGGCATACTCGACAGCCTCGTCGGCGAGTGGGTCACGGCCGGCGACGGTGACGATGGCCGGCGGCAGCCCGGCCAGGTCAGCACAAAAGGCAGGACTCACCCGAGGATCGCCGGGCGCGATGCCCGAGCGGCCGAGGTAGTGCTCGCGGAAGGCGATCATCGCCGCGCGAGTGAGCACCGGCGCAGTGGCATGCCGGCGATACGAGTCGCTCGCGAAGGTGAGGTCGGTGACGGGGTAGACCAGGCCCTGGGCACGCATCGTGCCCAGGGAGGCGAGCTCGGCTTCGTCGCCGCGCGCCCGTGCCGAGCGGACCGCGTCCCGCCAGCCGATGGCCAGCAGCGCCGAGAGATTGCCGCCGGCGCTGTCACCGAACGCGCACCACCGCTGCGGATCAACCTGGTAGCCAACGTGATTCGCCAGCAGATGCCGCACGGCATGCCAGCAGTCCTGGTATGCCGCGGGCGCTGGATGCTCGGGTGCGAGCCGGTAGTCGACCGACACGACGAGCGCCGCACAGCCCTCGGCGACCTGCCCGCACAGCCACTCGGTCATCTCCGGGTTGCCGAGCACCCAGCCGCCCCCGTGGATGTTGACGGCGAGCGGGCGGCCGGCCGCGGGTGACGCACCGCTCGGGGTGTAGATGCGCAGTCGCAACGGAGCACCCGTCGGGCCGGAGGTCGTCTCGTCGCGGATCGACACGCCGCGCGGTGCCCGGCCCTGGATCAGCCCGGCTGCCCAGGCGGGCCGGAAGGGCCGCCGATGGCGGGGCAGTGAGGCGACCGGCATGTCCTGCACCCGCAGCCAGCCTGCTCGGTCGAAGACAGGCAGAACAGCCGGTGTCGGAGGTTCACGCGCGAGTCGCCTACTCGCTCAATGCTTCTCGCACGACCCTGAAGAGAGACTGAGCCCGCTGGTGAGTGGCCAGATCCTCGACGAGCACGACCTGGCCGGCGGCATCGGCCAGCGGGATCTTCCAGTTCGGGTACTCCTTGTCGGTGCCCGGCTGGTTCTGGATGCGCCGCTCACCCACGGCGTCGACGAGGGCGACACCCTGCAGCATCGACGGCGCCGCCGCGAGCAGCCGATAGAGCGCCTCGACGGTCTGCTGCTCGGTGGGCTGGTCGGGCAGCAGACCACGGTGCCGGGCCAGGTCAAGGACTCGCTCCTGCTCGGCCCGGTCGTGCGCGCGCTCCTCGTCCACCGAGCGGGTGAGCAGGCCGAGCCGGTCGCGCAGCACGATGTGCTCACCGACGAGATAGCCGGCCGTGGGCGGCAGGTCATGGGTGTTCACCGAGGCCAGACACCCGCGCCGATACGCCTCTGGCGCAAGGGGACTCTTGTCGGCGGCATACTCGAACCACAGGATGGAGGTCCCGAGCAGGCCACGTGCGGCGAGGTAGTCGCGCACCCATGGCTCGAAGGTGCCGAGGTCCTCGCCCACGACGAGCGCACCGGCCCGCTGCGCCTCGAGACAGAGGATGCCGACGAGCGCCTCGTGGTCGTAGTAGACGTAGGCGCCCTGGTCGGCGGGCATGCCCTTGGGCACCCACCACAGCCGGAACAGTCCGAGGACGTGGTCGACCCGGATCCCGCCGGCGTGCCGGAGGATGGTCCGGAGCATGTCGCGGAAGGGCGCATAGCCTGCCTCGGCGAGCCGCCCCGGGTGCCACGGCGGCTGCGACCAGTTCTGCCCCTGCTGGTTGTACATGTCCGGCGGCGCGCCGACCTCGGCGTCGGCGGTCAGCACATCCTGCAGCACCCACGAGTCCGACCCCGCAGGGTGCACCCCGACCGCGAGATCGTGGACGATGCCGACCCCCATCCCGGCCTGCCGGGCGGTGCGCTGGGCCGACTCGAGCTGCTCGTCGATGAGCCACTGCAGCCAGACGTGGAAGTCGATCCGGTGGGCCAGTCGCTCGCGCAGGGCATCGGACCGCACGCCATGCGGGGTGAGCTCATCCCAGATGGCCGCATCCTCCTCGGCATGCTCGCGGACCGCGCACCACAGCGCGAAGTCCGCCAGGCCCGCGCCGTGCCACTCGCGGAAGGCCTGCAGCCGCCGGGCCCGCCCGGGCGACAACGGGACGGCATGGATGAGCTCGAGCGCGGCGAGCTTGGCGGCGTAGGCCGCGTCGCGTGGCACCTCGTCGGCGTTCGTGTTGCCGTCACGTGCCGTCTTCGCCAGCCGGGCGAGCTCGCGCCGGGCTGACGTGTCCAACAGTGCCACCTCGGGGATCGCCTCGATCCGCAGGTAGAGCGGGCTGAAGAAGCGCCGGGTCGCGGGCAGGTAGGGCGAGGCCTCCATCGGCGGCGTCGGCTCGGCCGCATGCAGCGGGTTGACGAGCACCCAGTCGGCTCCGGCATCCCCCGCGATGGCGGCGAGGTCGGCGAGGTCCTCGATGTCCCCGACGCCCCACGAGCGCCGGCCGCGCACCGAGTAGAGCTGGGCCATGAGGCCCCAGGTCCGCTGGCGGCCGGTGCGCTCGGGCAGTGTGTCACCCGTCGTGACCCGGTGGGGCACGACGACGAGCGTCGAGGTGACCCGACGCCCGGACGCGTCGGCATGGATGCGGTGCCAGCCGAGCGGCAGCTCCGGCGGCAGCCAGAAGGTCGCCTCGCCGAGGAGCTCGCCGTCGACCGTGCGGGGCTCCACCCACTGCGGTCCCTGGTAGGCCGGCCAGTCCCGTCCCCACTCGTCGGTCACCCAGACCTGCACGGGCTCGCCGTGCCGGACGTGGACCGGGATGCTCGTCGGCTGGCCCTCCCGCATGACGACGGTCGGCGGCAGCAGCTGGCGCCAGCTGTGGTCGGCGCGGTCGATCAAGGCGGCCGCACAGGCGTCCTCGGTCGTCGCGTCGACTCCGAGGGCACCGAGCACCCGGGTCAGGGTCTCGGCCGAGACCTGCTGCAGGTCGCCGTAGAAGCCGTAGAAGTCGACGCCGACGCCATGTGCTCGGGCCAACGCCTGCAGCTGCTCGAGGGACGGCGCGGCGGGCTCGGACATCGCAGTGATACCTCGTCGGGTCGGTGCGCGGCAGTGGTCCGGGCAATTCTTCCACTCATCCGGTATGCCGCGCGCCCCCGGCCGTCGGTCGCTCAGCTCGGCGGGGTGAACCGGCCGTCGGCGGCGGTCCAGCCACCGTCGACGAAGAGCACCGTGCCGGTGACGTAGCTCGCGGCGTCGGAGGCGAGATAGACGCAGGCGCCGACGAGCTCCTCCGGCCGACCCCACCGGCCGGCGATGCTCTTGGCGGCGTAGGCGGCATACCAGTCGGGGGTGTTCTTGATCGGCGCGGTGAGCGGGGTGTCGATGACGCCCGGGGCGACGGCATTGGCCCGCACGCCGTGCGGACCGAGCTCGACCGCGAGCGTGCGCAGCAGCATCACCAGGCCGGCCTTGGTCATCGCGTAGACGCCTTGACCGGGCTCGGTGGTCAGCGACCGGATCGAGCTGAAGCCGATGATGCTCCCCCGACCCCGCGCCGCCATCTCGCGCCCGAAGCCCCGGGTCAGCTCGAAGGCCGCCCGCAGGTTAAGCGAGACCACTCGGTCGAACTCGTCGCTGCTGTAGTCGAGCAGCCGCTTGCGCACGTTGACCGCGGGGGTGACGACGAGGATGTCGGCGTCGGCGTGGTCGGCGACGAAGCGAGTCACCGCGGCCTCGTCGAGGATGTCGACCTGGTATGCCGCGACCGTCCCGTCGAGTCCGCCCGCTTGGCCCGCGGTGACCTCGGCAGCTGAGCCGTCCCGATCCGCGCAGACGACATGGGCGCCGTGGGCCGCCAGGCCGAGGGTCACCGCCTGTCCGATGCCGCTCCCCCCGCCGACGACGACAGCAGTCTTTCCGTCCAGTCGGAACAGGCGGGACAGGTCGAGCGGGCTGCCGACGGCGACGGGGGCCAAACCGGTGCCCTCTGGTGCGTGGGCTGGCGTCGGGGACGAGACGGGACGGGCACCGGACTCTGACATGTGGATAACTCCCGGGTCTGTGGATAACACCAGCGGCGCAATCGCAGATCAGCCTATGGTGCGGCCATGGCAGAGACGACCCAGAAGCGCCCCGGCTGGTACTCCGATCCGCTGGGGCTGCCGGGGAAGCGCTATTGGGACGGTTCGGAGTGGACGGAACGACACCGCGACGGCTGGGTCCACCAGGTTGCCGTGCGCATCCTGCGCGCAATGCCGTCGATCCCCCGACCGCCTCGTGCGACCCTGGTCGAGGACGCCCCTCTGCTGTCCTCCACGCGCGCCACGCAGGCGATGCTCCTGGTCACCGCTGCGCTGGCGGTGGCGGCGTTGGTGACTCGATCCGGCTGGCTCGTGCTCGTCAACGCAGCCATGGTCGTCGTGACGGCTGGCTGCTGGCTACTGCTGCTCAACGGGATCTACTCCTCGGGACGCATCCAGCCCAACGAGGTCCGGCACGCGGCGAGCTGGGTCTGGGCAGGTTGGTTCGTGCCGGTGGCCTGCTGGGTCATTCCCTATCAGCTTCATCGCGATCTATGGGTCGCGGGTCTGCGGCGCAGTGGTGGTGCCGAGCCACGGCCCGGCTGGTTGCTGCCGGCGTGGTGGACGGCCTGGCTGGCGAGCGGACTGTTCTGGGCGATCGCACCTGAGCGGTCCGCCGGAGCGCCAAGCCGCGTCAGCACGGTCGTCGCCCAGCCGCTGCTCCCCTCCATGGTCATCCTCTGCCTCGCCGTGTCCGCCCTGCTCGCGGTCGGCGTGCTCGAGGGCATCATGCGAGCCCTTCGACGGCCCTATCGCTGACCGGAAGGGCGTGGACGGACGCCAGCGATTCCCGTTCCGTAGGTCCGAGCGGACTGGACCCGCCTGCGTTGGATCCGAGCGAGTCATCACTCGACCCTCATGCCAGCTCACCAGCCCCGCTGCGTCGATGGTCGCCGTGAGCCCGTCCCGGTGGACGATCGTGTGGTGGCGGGCGCAGAGCAGCGCCGTGTTCTCGGCAGTCGTCGCGCCGCCATCTGCCCAGTGCTCGATGTGGTGGGCGTCGCAGAACCAGGCCGGCAGATCGCACCCGGGGAAGGTGCAGTGCCGGTCGCGCAGCCACAGCAGCTTGCGCATGGGAAGTGGGACCAGCCGTCGTTCTCGCCCGTAGTCGAGGATCTCGCCGCGGTCGCCGAGCACGACCGGGATGATCCCGGCGTCGCAGGCCAGCCGCCGAGCCGTGTCCGCCCCAAGGATGGACGGGTCACCGGCCGGGCCGAGCGTGGTGGCGGCGCCCAGCCCGGAGCGCAGGTCAGCCAGCGCCACGGTGACGTACATCGTGCTGGTCGGGGACGCGGTCCAGGCCGGTCTGGTCGGGTCGTCGTCCGCCGGCACAACCGGATCGGGCGCTGGAGCGTCGGATGCCGAGCTGCGCGTGGTTGACGCGCCTGCCTCAGGCATCGCCGCCTCCTGTCCCACACCGCGCAGCCCAGACGCCCGCACTGCGCGGCGCACCAGCTCGAGCAGCGCCTCACCGCGCCGGCGGCGGTAGGGCCGGCGGTCAGGGCTGCCGTCCGGCGCGGGCTGCGGTCGGGTCAGCGCCGACAGCGCCGACTCCAGCAAGGCCTTGCCCTCGGCATCGGCAGTGAGCCGATAGCGCCAGCCGTCGAGGTCATCTCCGACCGGGGTGGACAGCTCGATGAGATGGGCTGCTCGATCCTGGCTGCGCTGCAGCGCTCCCGCAGCTCCGAACTCGGCGACGATGCGGGTCCGCAGCTCGGACACCGCGCCGACCCCATGCGCCGTCCCCACGCTCACGAGCCCGTCGAGCACGGTCGGCCGAGCCGCCTCGAGCAGATCCGGATGGAGCCGGTCGTAGTCGTGCAGCACGCGCACGGCGACGGCGGCCGGCAGCTCGCCGGCACACGCCGCATCGAGCACCGGCGCCAGCTCGACCTCGCGGGCCGGGTCGAGGCAGGTCCGCACGGTCGTGGCGATCGCGCTCGCGCCCAGCGCCGCGGTCGACGGCGCCCACTCCCGCACCCACTGGGTCAGGCTGCCCTGCCGCGACCGCTCCACCTCACCACGTCGCACCGCCTCGGCGACCACGCTCACTCGAGCTCCGCTCGCGAGAGCAGCCAGCGCGTCGAGGTCGGCCAGCAGCTCCGGCAGCTCCGCGCCCCCCACCTGCCACAGCACGTCCCGTATGCCGCCCAGCAGCTCAGTCGCCGCGACCACGGCCTCCCGCAGCACGGCAGCGGACACCCGCGGACCCGCCGGTCCGCCCGCGTCGTCGATGCCTGCGCTGTTCATGTCCAGGACGCTACGACCCACCACTGACAGGGCCCCTGAACCCGAGAACCCCCATCTGCCAACGTGTTTCGGCTGTGGCAGGAGAGACGCGTGTGACGTACCACCGCCTGCCTCAACGCCGTCGCCCGCGCCAGCCCCATGTCCTCACACTGCACCACGGGACGTGGCGTCACCCCGAGCGGCTACCCGGCGAACGCGCTCGGGAAGACCTCGCGGTAGCACCGGATCTCACCCGCCGGTGTCCGCACCGAGGTCGCCGCGAGCATCGCGTGACCGACCGCGCGGGTGACGACGTCGCCGGCGGCGTCGAGCAGCCGGTGCAGCTCGAAGGGCCCCACGGCGCCCTCCCGCTCCCCCGTCGCCAAGGTGAAGAGCGTGTCGCCGTCGAAGAGCGTGTGCACCGGCCGGATCGCTCGAGCCAGCCCGTCATGCCCGATCCCGGCGACCTTCGCGCACTGCGCCTTGGTGAGCCGCGCATCCGTCGCGATCACCCCGATCGTCGTTGCGAGGGTATGCCGCAGCGGCGTCTCCCGTGACTCCGCATCCGCGCGCTCTCGTGCCGCCCACAGCTCCGCCGCGGACGGCCTTGCAACAGCGGCGAACTCGTCACCGATACCGAAGCGGGCGGCATACAGCTCGCCGGTGAGCGGGTCGACGCACGATCCGACCGCGTTGACGACGACCAGCGCCGCCACCGTTGTGCCGTCCGCGAGCACCACGCTCGCCGAGCCGACGCCGCCCTTGAGACCGCCGGATCGCGCTCCGGTGCCGGCCCCGACGCACCCCTGCTGCACCGCCTCTGCCGACGCGACGACATAGGCGTCGTTGCCGAAGCTCGCATCCGGGCGCTTGCCGAACTCCCCGCCTCGCCCGAGGTCGTAGACCACCGCGCCCGGCACGATCGGCACGACCTCGCCCGGACCGCCCATCGGGAAGCCGATGCCGTCGGCATAGAGCCGCTGCATCACTCCGTCAGCGGCGGCCAGCCCGAAGGCCGACCCCCCGGACAGACAGATCGCATGCACCCGCTCGACAAGGTTGCGTGGGTCGAGCAGGTCCGTCTCGCGGGTGCCCGGCCCACCGCCGCGCACATCGACCCCCGCCACCGCGCCCCCCTCGGGGGCGAGCACGACGGTCGTGCCGGTGAGCCATCCGTCGCCGATCCGGGTGGCCTGCCCGACCCGGATGCCGCGCACGTCCACCAGGGTGTTCGTGGTGCCCGGGCGCAGCTCGGCCGAGGGCGCTGAGGTCATGGGAGATCCTGAGGGGTCGACGTGGGGGTCGCGGGCGAGGTCGTGGGCGAGGTCGGGGTCGTCGAGACGCTGGATCGCGGTGCGGCAGAGGCCTTCCGAGCAGCCAGTGTCTCGGCAGCCAGGTCCGCTGCCGTCCGACCGGCCAGCGCAGCTCGCAACCGGGGCGCGGCCGCGACGAGCTGCCGCGAGTAGGGATGCGCCGGTGCGTCGTAGACCTGCTCGACCGGTCCCTGCTCGACGATCTCGCCCCGGCTCATCACCGCGACCTGGTCGCACACGTGCCGGACCACGGACAGGTCGTGCGAGACGAAGACGAGGGTGAGGTTGAGCCGGTCGACGAGCTCGGCGACGAGATTGAGCACCTGGGCGCGCACCGACACATCGAGGGCGCTCACCGGCTCGTCCGCGACGAGGATGCGTGGATCGGGCGCGAGCGCCCGCGCGATCGAGATGCGCTGGCGCTGCCCGCCGGAGAACTGGTGCGGGTAGCGATCGGCGGCGTCCGGCTGCAGCCCCACGGAGACCAGCAGCTCGTGGACCCGCTCGAGATTCGCTCGGCGGTTCCGATGTCCTTGTGCGACAAGGGGTTCGGCGATGATCTCGCGCACCCGCATCCGGGGGTCGAGCGATCCCCTTGGGTCCTGGAAGACGAGCTGGAGCTGGGCTCGCAAGAACCCGAGCCGCCGCTCGGGCAGCTGTGAGATCTCCTGCCCCTCGATCTTCACCGAGCCGGACGTCGGCCGGTCCAGCCCCGCGACGATCCGCAACAACGTGGACTTCCCACAGCCCGACTCGCCGACGATGCCGAAGCGCTGGCCGGGGAGCACGTCGAGGGACACCCCGCGCAGCGCGTGCACGACCGGGGCGGGCCGCAGCAGCGACGTGCGCGCGCGACGGAACTCGCGCGTCACGTCGCGGACCCGGATGATCGGCGACCCCGCGGCGCCAGCCGCATCACCAGGGGACTCCTGAGCGTCGTGCGCGATCACTCCTGCACCCCGCGCCCGCTCCGCCGCCGACTCCGACGCCGACTCCGTCACGATCCCCCCTCGTCCCGCAGCACGACCGGGTGCCAGCAGGCGAAGCCCTGCTCCGGCCCCGGCCCCTCCCACGGCGGCAGCTGCTCGCACTCGGTCGTCGCGTGCGTGCAGCGGTTGCGGAAGACGCACCCTGCCGGGAATCGCCCAGCGCCTGGCACCGACCCCTGGATCGTGTAGAGCCGCCCGTCCGCCCTCGTGAGCTCGAGATCGGAGGCCCCGATGAGCCCCCGCGTGTAGCGGTGCCGGGGGCGGGTGAACACCTCGTGCACCGGGCCGGCCTCGACCACCCGCCCGCCGTACATCACGAGCACCCGCTCGCACACCGAGGCGACGACCGCCAGGTCGTGGGTGATGAACAGCATTCCGGCGTCACGGGCTTCGACTCCCCGGACGATGAGGTCGAGCACGAGCGCCTGCACCGTGACGTCGAGCGCGGTCGTCGGCTCGTCGCAGATGAGCAGGGCCGGGTCGTTGGCGAGCGCCATGGCGACGACGACCCGCTGGCGCTGCCCGCCGGAGAGCTGGTGCGGATAGGCCTGTGCCGCGTCGGCCGGGTCGGGCAGCCCGACCTTGTCGAGCAGCTCGACCGCGCGCGCCCGCGCCGTCGCGCGGAAGCCGCCCGCACCCGCTCCCGGCAGCGACCGGTGGATCGTCATGATCTCGGCGACCTGCTCGCCGACCCGCATCGTCGGGTTGAGCGCGGTCATCGGCTCCTGGAAGATCATCGCGACGTCGCGCCCACGCATCCGGGCCAGCACCGGCTCGGCCGCCGCGCCACGCTCGGGGTCGACGACCTCGGTGACCCGCCCGTCCTGACCGGTCACGGTCACCTGCCCCGACGGCTCGAGTCCCTCGCCGAGCAGGCCCATCACGGAGAGCGCAGTCAGCGACTTGCCGGAGCCGGACTCGCCGATGAGCCCGACCCGCTCCCCGCGCCGCACGGTGAGGTCGACGTCGACGAGGAGGTCGAGCCCGCCCACCCGCACGGCGAGGTTGCGGACCTCGGCGACGTGCGGCGGCATACTCGCATCACCCTGGTATGCCGCGCCGCCCGCCTTGCGTGCGGCCTCGCGCGCGCTCACCGCCGGTCCTCCAAGCGCGGGTCGAAGTGGTCCCGCAGCCCGTCGCCGAGCAGGTTGAAGCCCAGCACCGCGAGCGCGATGCACACCCCGGGGAAGACCTCGAGCCGTGGTGCGACGAAGAGCAGCTCCTGCCCCTCTTGCAGCATCCGCCCCCACGACGGCGTGCCGGGCGGCGCGCCGAGCCCGAGGTAGGACAACGCCGCCTCCGCGAGCACCGCGATCGCGAAGGACACCGACGCCTGCACGATGACCAGGCTCGCGACATTGGGCAGCACGTGCCGCAGGGCGATCCCGACCGGCCGACGCCCGGCTGCTCTGGCCGCGAGGACATACTCGGTCTTCATCACCGACAGCGCCCCGGAGCGCACGACCCGCGCGAAGGACGGGATGCTCGCGATGCCGATGGCGATCATCGCGGTGACGATGCCCTGCCCGTGGACGGCGGTGAGCATGATCGCGAGCAGCAGCGCGGGGAAGGCGAGCAGCAGGTCGTTGCCGCGCATCAGCAGCTCGCCCCACCACCGCGGCACCATGGCGGCGAGGATGCCCAGCGGCACGCCGACGAGCATCGCGACACCGACGGCGACGATCCCGACGAGCAAGGTGGTGCGCGAGCCGACCATGAGCAGCGACACGACATCGCGGCCGAAGCGGTCGGTG
Organism: Dermatophilaceae bacterium; assembly: GCA_035448065.1. Classification (GTDB taxonomy): domain Bacteria; phylum Actinomycetota; class Actinomycetes; order Actinomycetales; family Dermatophilaceae; genus Phosphoribacter. The sequence goes on along the minus strand of DAOTIG010000026.1, from coordinate 7,954 downwards.
CCGAGCCAATAGCGCCACGACGAGGTCTGCAGGCGGTCGGCGGCGTTGACGATCCCGGGGTCGTGCGGGGTCCACACGAAGGACACCAGCGCGATGACGACGACGGCCACGACGATCGCCCCGCCGACGAGCAGGGCGCCGGCCGGGCGACGTCGTCGCCGCCCACCTGCCGGCGCCTCGGGTATGCCGCGGAGCCGGGTTGGCGTGCTCCCGGCACCGCCGGTGCGGGCCGGGCCGGCGGTCGGGAGGTCGGGCGGGCCGGCGGACGGGACGGCGGTCGGCTCGCTCATCGGGCTCCCGTCCGCAATCGCGGGTCGATGACGACGTAGAGCAGGTCGACGACGAAGTTGACGAGGAGCACGGCGACGACGAGGACCATCACGACGTCCTGGACGACCAGCAGGTCGCGGTTGCCGACGGCGTCGAGCAGCATCGACCCGAGCCCTGGGATGACGAAGACCCGCTCGATGACGACCGCGCCGACGAGCAGCGTCGCGAGCTGCAGCCCGAGCACGGTGACGACCGGCACCGCGGCATTGCGCAGCCCGTGTCGGACCAGGGCCCGCATCGGGGTGAGACCCTTGGCCCGGGCGGTGCGCAGGTAGTCCTCACGCAGCACGTCGAGGACGGCGCTGCGGACGTAGCGCGTGAGCACCGCGCCCTGGATCAGGCCGAGTGAGAGCGCGGGCAGCAGCAGGTGGCGCAGGAACTCGACCGGGTTGTAGGCCGGGGGCACCCAGCCCCCGGCCGGCAGCCAGCGCAGCTGCACGGCGAAGACGGTGATGAGCAGGATGCCCGCGAGGAAGGCGGGCACGGCGACGCCGACCTGCGACAGCGCCGACAGCCCGAGCCCGAGCGTGCTGCGGTGGTGCACGGCCATCAACGTGCCGAGCGGCAAGGCGATGGTGACCGCGATGAGCATCGAGGCGAGCACGAGGATGAGGCTCACCTGCAGCCGGTCGGCCAGCTGTGGTCCGATCTCGGCCCGGCTGATGTAGGAGACGCCCGGGTCGAGGCGGACCAGCCCGCCGGCCCAGGAGAGGAACTGCTCGAGCAGCGGCCGGTTGAGGCCGAACTCCTCGCGCAGCGCAGCCACGCTCTCCGGGGTCGCGTTCGTGCCCAGGGCCACCTTCGCCGGGTCGCCGGGCAGCAGCACCATGAAGCCGAAGACGAACACCGAGCTCACCACGAGGCTGACCAGGAAGATCAGCGTCCGCTCGGCGAGGCGCAGCAGCATGGGCGCAAGCCTGTCATATGGGCGGCACCCGATCCGGGTTGCCGCTCAGCGCCGTCCGGTCGCCGTGGCGGCGGCCTGCTGGAGCACGCGGACGACGTCCTCGTCCAGCCCCCCCCCGGTGAAGGCAGCGCCGGCCGACCGGCTGCCGGTGGCCGGCTCCCCACCGTCACGACCGGGTCAGGACGCAGACGGGAGGAGTCGGCCACGCGGCATACCGGATGCGGGTCAGCGCTTGCCGAGCCGGGACAGGTCGAGCGCGACCCCGGCGGCGTTCTTGGACAGCCCGGTGATGTTCGCGTCGGCGACGACGAGGTTGGGCAGCAGGAAGAGCATGTCCGCGGCGGCGTCCTCCGCGATCAGCCGGGCGGCCTTCTTCATGGTGTCGACGTACTCCTGCTCGGTGCCCTGGTCGGCGGCCTTGAGCAGCGCGAGCAGCTCGGGAGTCGCGTACTTCGTGTAGTACGTCGGGTTGCCGAACACGGCCGCCATGTCCCGAGGCTCGACGTGCGCGACGATCGACATGTCGAAGTCGCCGCCGCTGAAGACCTGCGGGATCCACTGGGCGAACTCGAGGGTCTCGTAGGTCACCTTGAGCCCCACCGCCTCGAGGTCGGCCTTGACGACCTGGCCGCACTGCACGGCATACGGGAGGTTGGGCACCCGCAGCCGCAGGGTCTGGCCGGCCCGGCCGGACTCGGTGAGCAGCTGCTGGGCCTTGGCCTTGTCGAAGGGCGTGACGCCGGTGAGGTCCTCGTACCAGGGGTCGGTCGGCGGCACGAGCGAGCCGATGAGCGTGCCCTTGCCGGCGAAGCAGGTGTCCATCAGCGCCTTGTGGTCGATCGCCTGGCGGATCGCCTGCCGGGCTCGCTTGTCCTTGAAGAACTCGTTGGCGTTGTTGAAGGACAGCAGCACCTCGCCGTTGGTCGAGCCTTCGATGACCTGGTACTTCGCGTTGCCGGTGAACTGGGCCATCGCCTCGGGGGCCTGCATGGCGCCGATGACGTTGATCTGGCCGGACAGCAGGGCGTTGTTCATCGCCGAGGTGTCCTTGATGTACTTCAGCGTGACTGACTGGTAGTAGGGCTTGGTCCCCCAGTAGGACTCGTTGCGGGACAACACGATCGAGTCACCGCGGGTCCACGAGGTCAGCGTGTAGGGGCCGGTGCCGATCGGCTTGTTGGCCAGGTCGGCGACCCCGCTGGGGTCCATCATCGCCCCGAGGTGGGTGGTCATCCGGTAGAGCCAGTCGTTGCTGGGCCGGGTGAGGGTGACCTGCAGCTGGGTGGGCGAGAGCGCCTTGGCCTCGGCGACGACGTCCATCGCGGCCTTGAGCGAGTTCTTCCAGTCGGTCTTGGTCCGGTTGATCGAGAAGACCGCGTCCTCGGCGGTGAAGGCCTCGCCGTTGGAGAACTTCGCGTTCGGCGCGAGCTCGAAGGTGTAGGTCTTGCGGTCCTCGGACAGCTTCCACGACGTGGCCAGCCCGGGGACGATCTTGCCGGTGTCGTCGACCTTGACCAGGCTCTCGTAGACGTTGTACATCAGCGCCTGCTGGATCGCCGCGCCACTCACCGTGGTGAAGTCCAGGCTGGTCGGCTCGAGGACCAGGCCGATGGTGATCCTGTCCGACGAGGGGCCGGCCGCGGTGCCGGATCCGGATCCCGCACTGCTCGGGGCGGGCGCGGTGCTCGAGCCGGCCGTGCAGGCGGTCAGGGCCAGGGCCAGGGCGGCCACGGGCGCGAGGAGGCGGGGCAGTCTGGTCACGATGGGCTCCCTCAAGGGTCCAGCGGGGCGTTTCGGCTCGGCAACACTACGGCCCGCGGGGCGACGCGGCGAGGGCGGGGGGCCGGTGACCTCCCGAATGAGACCCAACTGTCATGTGCGAGCCACCCGTTCGGCTGACCTGCCCGGCGTGACCTCGTTGTTACCGTCGAGGGGTGATCGCTCTACAGAGCCCTCATGCGCGCTTCCACGACACGTTCATGGAGGCGCACTTCGAGTTCCGCGGTGAGTTCCGCAACGCGGGCGGCATGTGGAGCGCGCCGGCCTGCGAGTCCGGCTACCCCGGGATCAGCTTCAGCCTGGCCGAGATGAAGACCGTCGAGGGCTTCGACCGCTATTGCGACTGGCTGGTCAAGGACTCCCTCGATGCCACCCCGCGTCCCGTCGTCCAGGTGCCGACGACGCACCTGTTCATCACCCGTGGGGAGCAGTTCCTCGGCTCGATCCACCTGCGCCACTGGCTCACCGACTTCCTCTCCGACATGGGCGGGCACATCTCCTACTCGGTGCGGCCGTCCGCCCGCGGTCAGGGGGTGGCGTCCGAGGCGCTCCGCCTGGCGCTGCCCCGGGCTCGTGACCTGGGCCTCGAGCGCGTGCTCATCACGACGACGACGGTCAACGAGGCGTCCGCCAAGGTCATCGAGCACAACGGCGGGGTCCTCGAGGGGGTCCGCCGCGGGATGCGTCGCTATTGGGTCGAGGTCTCCGACCTGCCCGACGCGGCGCCCCGGCACGAGCGCCCCGACGCCGACGACGCCCGCCCGTCGCTGACCCCGATGCACGACGCCATCGCCGCTCGGCTGGGCTGACCCTCGGCACCTGGGCGCCGGGGTAGGTTGCCAGGGTGCCTGACTCCGGAGCGCTCGCGCGGCTCACCGCCACCGAGCTGTATGCCGCGTACCGCGCCGGCAGCGTGTCGCCGGTGCAGGTCCTGGCCGACGTGTGGCAGCAGGTGGAGCGTTGGGAGCCGGTGGTCAACGCCCTGGCCTGGCAGGACCGTGACGCCGCCGAGGCCGCCGCCCGGGCAGCCGAGCAGCGGTTCGCCCGGCGCGAGCCGCTGGGCCCCCTCGACGGCATCCCGATGACGCTCAAGGAGAACCTCGCCCGCGTCGGCCACCCGGCCAGGGCCGGCAGCGCGGGGGCGACGCCGACCGACCCGGTCCGGGACGCGCCGGTCGCCGAGCGCTGCCTCGAGTCGGGGGCCGTGATCCTCGGCGCGACGACGATGCCCGACTGGGGGATGCTGTCCTCCGGGGTCTCCTCGCTCTACGGCATCACTCGCTCCCCGACCGAGCCGGTGCTCACGACCGGCGGGTCGAGCTCGGGCGCGGGCGCGGCGACGGTCGCGGCATACGGCCCGATCCACGTCGGCACCGACATCGGCGGCTCGGTGCGGCTGCCGGGCACCTGGCTCGGTGTCGTCGCGCACAAGCCGAGCTTCGGCCGGATCCCCCTCGATGCCCCCTATCTCGGCCGGGTGGCCGGGCCGCTCACCCGCACGGCTGCCGACGCCGCCCTCGCGATGTCGGTGCTCGCCCGGCCCGACAGCCGCGACTACACCGCGCTGCCGCCCAGCGAGCTCGACTGGTCGGTCGAGGGGGCCGAGGTGGCCGGGCTGCGGGTCGGCCTGCTCCTCGATGCCGGGGCCGGGCTGCCCTGCGACCCGGAGGTGCTCGAGGTGGCCGAGGCCGCTGCCCGTGTCTTCGAGGCCGGCGGCGCGCACGTCGAGCCGATCCGCCCATGGCTCACCGAGGCGATGCTGCGCGATGTCGACCTCTTCTGGCGGGTGCGGTCGTGGAACGACGTGTCCGCGCTGCCACCCGTGCAGCAGGCCCGGGTGCTGCCCTACATCCTCGGCTGGGCCGAGGGCGGTGCCCACGCGTCCGGCGTCGAGGTGTTGCGCGCCTACCAGAGCGTCCAGGCGATGCGTGGCGCGACGGTGGCGGCGACCGCGGCCTATGACCTCGTGCTGTCGCCGGTCGCACCGGTGGTCTCCTTCCCCGCCGAGTGGCCGATGCCGTGGGGCGACGACCCGAGCCTCGGGATGGCGCACGTCGGCTACACCGTGCCCTTCTCGATGTCCGGGCAGCCGGCCTGCTCGGTCAACGCCGGCCACCTGGGCGACGGTCGCACCGTCGGTCTCCAGGTCGCGGGGCGGCGCTTCGACGACGTCGGGGTGCTGCGGGCCGTCTCGTGGTTCGAGCAGGCGCGCCCGGCCGATGCCGTGCCGCGCTGGCCGGCGTGAGCCGATGACGACTCCCCGCCTCACCGTGCCGGCCGGCGCGGACATCGACAGCCTGTATGCCGCGTTCACCGATTGGGTTGTCGCACAAGGGCTCTCGCTCTACGAGCACCAGGACGAGGCGATCATCGAGCTGTTCAGCGGGCGACACGTCGTGCTCGCGACGCCGACCGGCTCGGGCAAGTCGCTCGTCGCGACCGCGGGGATCCTCGCCACCCTCGCCGAGGGCCGGCGCTCCTTCTACACCGCCCCAATCAAGGCGCTCGTCAACGAGAAGTTCTTCGGGCTGTGCGAGGTCCTCGGGCCCGAGCAGGTGGGGCTGCTCACCGGCGACGCATCGGTCAACGGCGAGGCGCCGGTGATCTGTTGCACCGCAGAGGTGCTCGCCAACATGGCCCTGCGTCAGGGCCGATCCGGCGCCGGGCTCGACGGGCTCGTCGTCATGGACGAGTTCCACTACTACGCCGACCCGCAGCGGGGCTGGGCCTGGCAGGTGCCGCTCCTCGAGCTCACCGACGCGCGCTTCCTGCTCATGTCGGCCACGCTCGGCGACATGCAGGCGATCGGCACCGACCTCCACCGGCGCACCGGCCGCGAGGTCGCCCACGTGACGAGCGCGGAGCGGCCGGTGCCGCTCACCTACTCGTGGGCGCTCACCCCGCTCGCCGAGACGGTCGAGGAGATCGTCACGACCCGGCGGGCACCGGTCTACGTCGTGCACCCGAGCCAAGCCGCGGCGGCCGAGCACGCCCAGTCGCTACGCGGCATACCCCTGCTCGATGCGCGGGAGAAGGAGCTCGTCGCCGAGCGGCTCGCGCCGGTGCGCTTCGGCGCCGGCTTCGGGCGTGTGCTTGCGGCGTTGCTGCGCAAGGGAATCGGCGTGCACCACGCCGGGATGCTGCCGCGCTATCGCCGGATCGTCGAGCAGCTCGCGCAGGCCGGGCTGCTCAAGGTCGTCTGCGGCACGGACACGCTCGGGGTCGGCGTCAACGTGCCGATCCGGACCGTGCTGCTCACCCGGCTGGCGAAGTTCGACGGGCACCGCGAGCGGGTGTTCCGGGCTCGCGAGTTCCACCAGATCGCCGGGCGCGCGGGCCGGGCCGGCTTCGACACCCGCGGCGAGGTCGTCGCCCAGGCCCCGGAGCACCTCGTCGAGAACGCCCGGCGGATCGCCAAGGCCGGTGATGACCCGGTGAAGCTCAAGCGGGTGCAGCGGGTCAAGCCCGAGCCGGGGCAGATCGTGTGGACCGAGCAGACCTTCGAGCGGCTCGTCGGCGCAGCTCCTGAGCCGCTCACCAGCCGCATGCGCATCGACAACGCGATGCTGCTGAATCTCGTTGCCAGGCCTGGCGATCCGGTGGCGGCGATCTCGCGGCTGGTGCGCGACAACCACGAGTCGCCGAACGGACGGGCCGCGTTGGCCCGGCGAGCGATCTCGCTCGGGCGCAGCCTGCTCGACTCCGGAGTGCTCGTGCGGCTGCCCGAGCCGGCCGCCGACGGACGCACCGTCGCGCTCACCGTCGACCTGCCCGAGGACTTCGCGCTCAACCAGCCGCTCGCGCACTTCGCGTTGGCAGCGCTCGACCTGCTCGACCCCGATCAACCCGACCGGCCAGCCGGAGGCAGCCACGCCCTCGATGTGGTGAGCGTCGTCGAGGCCGTGCTCGACTCACCGATGGTCGTCCTGCTGGCCCAGCAATGGGCCGCGCGTGGCGAGGCGGTCGCCGAGCTCAAGGCCGACGGCGTCGACTACGAGGAGCGGATGGCGCTGCTCGACGAGATCGGCTGGCCGCAGCCCCTGGCCGAGCTGCTCGAGCCCGCCTACGAGACCTATCGCCAGTCCCACCCGTGGCTGCCGGCAGATGCCTTATCCCCCAAGGCGATCGTCCGCGACATGTGGGAGTCGGGTGCGAGCTTCACCGACTACGTCGGCCGCTATCGGCTGGCCCGATCCGAGGGGGTGCTGCTGCGCTACCTCACCGACGCCTACCGCACCTTGCGCCAGACGGTTCCCGCGGCATACCACTCGGTAGAGCTGGACGAGCTCGTCGAATGGCTCGGCGAGACGATCCGGCAGACCGACTCGTCGCTGCTCGATGAGTGGGAGTCGCTCACCGGCGTCGTGCGGGTGGCCGGCGACCCGGCGGCCACTCCCCCGCCGCCGCGCCCCCTTACGGCCAACGACCGAGCGGTGCGGGCGATGGTGCGCCGGGCGATGTGGCGACTGGTGCAGCTGGCAGCCCGCGACGACGTCGCCGGCCTCGCGGCTGCCGAGCAGGCCCGGGCCGCCGTGACCGACCCGCCGCGCGAGGTGGTCATGGACGCCACCGCCTGGGATGCCGCGCTCGAGGGCTACTGGGCCGAGCACGACGAGATGGGAGCCGATGCGGCAGCGGGCAGCCCAGCCCTGCTCGCGATCGACCCGCACCCGGACGGCGGCCGGCGGTGGCTGGTCCGCCAGACGCTGGCCGACCCGGAGGGCGACCACGACTGGGTGATCGAGGCCGAGGTCGACCTCGACGCGAGCGATGCCGCCGGCGAGCTGGTGCTGCTGGCGACAGCCCTGCGGCGGCTCTAGGCCGCAGCGCACCGTTGAGCTCAGACAGACACGAAGGGCCGGTCCGCCTGGACCGGCCCTTCGATTCGTAGCGGGGGCAGGATTTGAACCTGCGACCTCCGGGTTATGAGCCCGGCGA
>DAOTIG010000025.1:0-31165 GCA_035448065.1 Dermatophilaceae bacterium | reverse complement strand
GCGCCGCGTCGGCAGGCAGCCGTACCTCGTCGAGGACGAGCTCGGCGGTCACCGACGCGCGGAAGGACAGCTTGCGTTTGATCGGGTATGCCGCGAAGCCGGCCGAGTCGGTCGGCACGACGAACCCGCGGATCCCCTCGTCGGTCTGTGCCCAGACGACCGCGACATCGGCGATCGTGCCGTTGCTGATCCACAGCTTGGATCCCGACAGGATCCAGTCGGCGCCCTCACCCGCGCCGTCCCGCCGGGCGGCGGTGCGCATGCTCGCCGGGTCCGAGCCGGCGTCGGCCTCGGTCAGCCCGAAGCAGCCGATCGCCTCGCCGGCAGCCATCCGGGGCAGCCAGGCCAGGCGCTGCTCCTCGCTGCCGAAGCGGTGGATCGCAGTCATCGCGAGCGAGCCCTGCACCGACACCATCGAGCGGATCCCCGAGTCGGAGGCCTCCAGCTCGAGGCAGGCCAGCCCGTAGTCGACCGCCGACATCCCCGCGCAGCCGTAGCCCTCGAGGTGCATGCCGAGCAGCCCGTGCTCGCCGAAGGCTCGCATCAGCCCGCGCGGGTCATCGACCTCCCCCCGCTCGAACCAGTCGGCGACGAAGGGGTCGACGCGGTGCTCGCACAGCGTGCGGACCGAGTCGCGCACGGCCCGCTCGTCGTCGGTGAAGAGGGCGTCGAGCCCGGCCAGGTCGGTGGCCTCGCGCGGCGAGGGTGCGGGTCGCGGCATACCGGCTAGCGTGCCACGCCCGCGGCGCGACTCACGCGGGAGGTGGCAGGATCGCCGGCGTGGACGCCGCCCTCGTGCGCCGGCTCGCCTCGCCCGAGGGTGCCGCGCTCTTCGACCGCATCGGCCGGTATGCCGCGGACGCGGCGCTCGCGCTCACGACGACCCTGCGCGCCGAGGGCCACGACCCCGAGCTCGTCACGGCGGCGCTGGCGCAGGCCCGACTGCGGGCGGGTGCCGAGGCGAAGCTGGGCCCGTGGGCGGCCACGGCGCTGCTCACCTCGGACGGCGCGGAGCAGGCGACCCGTCCGGAGCTGGCCCGCCGGCACGCAGAGCGCTTCGTCGCTGCGGGCGTCGAGGTCGTCTACGACGTGGGCTGTGGGATCGGCTCGGACGCAACGGCATTCGCTGCTGCTGGGCTGGATGTCGTTGCGGTGGAGGCCGATCCGGTCACTGCCGAGATCGCGCGAGCCAACCTGGCTCGCTGGCCGTCGGCCGAGGTGCGCCAGGCCCGGGCCGAGGAGCTGGTGCTGCCGACCCACCGTCGGGTCGGCGTCTGGCTCGACCCGGCGCGGCGCGTGCCCGGCGTGCGCGACCGCCGCGGCCGCGCGCGGCGGATTGTCTCCCTCGACGGCATGAGCCCGTCGTGGGACCAGGTGCAGGAGCTGGCCGCCGGCGCAGCGGCCGCCGGCGCCAAGCTGGCGCCGGCCTTCCCGCACTCCCGGTTGCCGATGGGCGCCGAGGCGCAGTGGACGTCGTGGCGGGGGGACGTCCTCGAGTGCGTCGTGTGGTGGGGGTCCGCCGTGCACGCGCCGGGTCGCAGCGCAGCGGTATGCCGCCCTGCCGCCCACGACGACCCGACGGTCACGGTGAGCGTCGTCGGCGAGGCGGACGCGGAGGTCCCTGTGGGCCCCGCGCCCGCGGTGACCTCGCTCGCCGAGGTCGGCGACTGGGTCTACGAGGCCGACCCGGCCGTCGTGCGCGCGGGACTGTCCGGCGCGCTGCCCGGCCGGCCGCTCGCTCCCGGCTCCGGCTGGTCGACCGGGCCGGAGCCCGTGCTGCTGCCCTGGCTGCGCTGCCACCGGGTGCAGGCCGTGCTGCCGCTGCGGGTCAAGCAGCTGCGGGCCTGGCTGCGCGAGCGCGACATCGGCACGGTGACGGTGAAGAAGCGGGCGGCGTCGGTGGACCCCGAGGCGCTCCGCGCGGCGCTGCGCGGACCCGGGCGCGGGTCGGTGACCCTTCTCGTCACGACGATCGCCGACCGGCAGTCCGTCGTCGTCCTCGGCGTCTGACCGCCGCGCTGGCAGCCGATCGAGGACGACCCGCTCAGAGCACCGGGTCCGGCTGGGCGCCGTGCCGTTGCACGGCCTCGGCACCCGCCACCGCAGCTGCCCACAGTGCGGCCGAGCGGTCCGGCCCACCGGCTGCCAGGGCTGCGGCGAGGGCTCCGCAGAAGGCATCGCCAGCCCCCACCGAGTCGACGACCGACGGGACCTGGATTGCGTCGACGCGCACGTCGTCCCACTGGGCCCCGGCCCCACCGAAGGTGACGAGCAGCGAGCCGGGCATCAGGCCGGCGTCGGCGAGCAGCGCCGCCTCGTGCTCGTTGACGACGAGCGGGTCGGCGAGCGCCACGACATCCGGGGCCAGGGTGTGGAAGGGCGCGGCGTTGAGCACGATCCGCGCCCCCCGATCGGCGGCGGCTCGGACCGCCGACTCGACGGCACCGATCGGGATCTCGAGCTGGGCGAGCAGCACGTCGCCAGGCTCGACGAGCTCGGCGAGGTCGGCGTTGGGGGCGACCGCGGCGTTGGCCCCGGCGTCGACGACGATGACGTTCTCACCGTCGTCGTCGACGGTGATGTATGCCGTGCCGGTCGGCAGGCCGGGCGCCACGTGCAGCCGGGTCTCGATGCCCCGATCGGCCAGCCGCGCGGCATACCGGCGGCCGGAGTCGTCGTCGCCGACGGCACCGACGAGCACCGTGCGGGCCCCGGCCGCCGCGGCGGCGACGGCCTGGTTGCCGCCCTTGCCACCGGCATAGCGGACCGTCGGCGCGGTGGCCAGCGCGGTCTCGCCGGGGCGGGGCAGTCGCTCGACCCGGGTGACGACGTCGACGTTGAGCGCCCCGAGGACGATGACCCGCCCGCGGCGGGCCCGGCCGCTCATCCGCGCCGGGCCGAGGCGGCCCGGATCGGCAGGCGCTCGGTACGCACGGCCGCGCGGTCGATCACCGCGCACACGGCTCCGCCGTCGCCGATCGTCGCGGCATCCGCCTCGGGGTCGTGGAAGACGTTGAACTCGGCGGACGCCGTGGCATTGCCGACGTGTGCTCCGCCGCCCATGAAGACGATCTCGCGCAGCCCGGCGGCAGCCTCGGGATGGGTGCGCAGCCGCAGCGCGATGTTGGTCATCGGGGCGAGCGGCACGAGGGTCACGAGGGCGTCCGGGCCGCGTGCCACCGGCACGTCGAGCCGGGAACAGCTGCCCAGGACGATCCGGGTGTTGCGGACGACCGCGTCGACCGGCGCGTTGCCGCCGACGCAGCTGACCGCGCGCAGCTCGAGGTCGGGGTGGATCGCCGCGAGCAGCAGGGCGCAGCGTCGTCGAGCCCGGTGTCCACGTCGAGCACGATCGGTCTCATGGCCGGTCAGTATGCCGCTGCGGTGGCGCTACGGTTGCGGGATGCCTGCTCTGACCCGGCCGCGTGCGATCGCCACCGCGATCGCACTCACCGCCCTGCTCGCCGGGGGATGCACCGGCACGACCGCGACCGGAGGCTCCACCACCGGCGTGAGCTCGACGATCGGCGGCACCACCTCGAGCGCATCGACCTCGACCGGTCCGGCGGTCTCCGCGAGCGCAACACCCACCGGGTCCGGCGCGGCCACGCCGACGGCGAGCACCACGAGCGCCGGCCCGACGGCGGGCGGCGGGCCCGCGGCATACAGCCAGTGCGTGACGGGGACCTTCGCCGCGCTCAGCCCGGACCAGCGGGTCGGCCAGCTCGTCATGGTCGGCATCCAGCCGGCGCAGCCGCCGGCCGGCATCGACGGGGTGCTGCGGGCCGAGCATGTCGGCTCGGTCATCTATCTCGGCGGGTGGGAGGGCGTCTCGCTCGTGCGGTCGACGTCGGCGCACCTGCAGCAGACCGGGTCGTATGCCGCCGGGCCGGGTCGACTCGGCATGCTCGTCGCCGCCGACCAGGAGGGTGGGTCGGTGCAGCAGCTCAAGGGACCGGGCTTCACCCGGCTGCCGACGGCGACCACCCAGGGCGGGTGGACCGTCGACCGGCTGCGTGAGACCGGGGTCGCGCTCGGCACCGAGCTGCTCGACGCCGGCGTCAACGTCAATCTCGCCCCGGTCGCCGACACGGTGCCACCGTCGATGACCCGGACGAACCAGCCGATCGGTCGCTATCAACGCCAGTTCGGCACCGACCCGGCGGTCGTCGGGAGAGCCGTGCCGGCGCTGGTCGACGGGATGCAGTCGCGCGGGGTGGTGGCCACCGTGAAGCACTTCCCCGGGCTCGGTCGGGTAACCGGCAACACCGACGTCACCGCGGTGGGCATCACCGACACGACGACCGGACCCGACGATCCGTATCTCGAGCCGTTCCAGGCCGGGATGCGGGCCGGCGTCGGGATGGTCATGGTCTCGTCGGCGCGCTACCCCACGCTCGACCCGAGCAACCAGGCCGTCTTCTCCAGGCCGATCATCACCGGGCTGCTGCGCACCCAGCTCGGCTGGACCGGGGTGGTCATCACCGACGACGTCGGGGCGGCGCGGGCCGTGTCGGCGGTGCCGCCTGGCGATCGGGCGGTGCGCTTCCTCGCCGCGGGCGGCGACATCGTGCTCACCGCTGTGCCGAGTCAGGCGGCGGCGATGACGGCGGCGGTGCAGGCGCGGGTAGCGCGCGACCCGGAGTTCGCCGCGAGCGTCGACGAGTCGGTGCGGCGGGTGCTCGCGCTCAAGGAGCGCTTCGCGGTGCTGCGCTGCGGGTGACTCGCGCGGCGGGTGAGCGGCCCGGCGGTGAGTCGCGCGGCGGTGAGTCGCGCGGTGCAGGTGTTCGGGCCGGCTCCAGGTGCAGCCGCCACGACGTGCGGGCGACTGCCATAGACCCCTCACCGGCGATACGCAGTGGTGGAGGGGCCCACCACCGCAACTGGTGGAGGGGCCCACCACCGCGTATCGCGCGGCCCCTCATGGGTCGCGCTGTTGGGTCGACTGCGCAGCACCTCGCTGACGGCGCCTTGTCGTCATCGACCTGCCCGGCCCCGAGCTAGGCCACGACCTCGGTGACCGGCATCGACGAGTCGGCAGGCAGGTCGAGCGCCGAGGGGGCGGCACCGCGCGCCACGAGCTCGGCGCCGAGCGCCGCCACCATCGCGCCGTTGTCGGTGCACAGTGCCGGGCGCGGCACCCGCAGCACGATGCCGGCGGCGTCGCACCGCTCCTGGGCCAGCGCGCGCAGCCGCGAGTTGGCCGCGACCCCGCCCCCGACGAGCAGGGTGTCGACGCCCTGGTCGCGGCAGGCCGCGACCGCCTTGCGGGTGAGCACGTCGACGACCGCCTCCTGGAAGGACGCCGCCACGTCGGCCACCGGCACCGGCTCCCCCGACGCCTCCCGCAGCTGCACCCACCGCGAGACGGCCGTCTTGAGGCCCGAGAAGGAGAAGTCGAAGCGATAGCGCTCGACGTCGCGGCCGGTGGTCAGCCCGCGGGGGAAGTCGATGGCCAGCCGGTCGCCGTCGCGGGCCGCTCGGTCGATGTGCGGCCCGCCCGGGAAGGGCAGCCCGAGCACCCGCGCGACCTTGTCGAAGGCCTCGCCGGCTGCGTCATCGATGGTGGCGCCCAGCGGGGTGATCTCACCCGTGACGTCGGGCACCAGCAGCAGCGAGGAGTGCCCGCCCGACACGAGCAGCGCCATCGTCGGCTCGGGCAGCGGCCCGTGCTCGAGGGTGTCCACCGCGACGTGGGCGGCGAGGTGGTTGACGCCGTAGATCGGCCGGCCGAGGGACACCGCGAGCGCCTTGGCAGCCGCCACCCCGACGACGAGCGCGCCGGCCAGCCCGGGACCAGCGGTCACCGCGATGGCGTCGACGTCGGCGAGCCGCACTCCCGCTGTGTCGCAGGCGCGTTCGATCGTGGGCACGATCGCCTCGAGATGCGCCCGCGAGGCCACCTCGGGCACCACACCTCCGAATCGGGCATGCTCGTCCACCGACGACGCGATGGCGTCGTGCAACAGCGTGTGACCTCGCACGAGACCGACGCCGGTCTCGTCGCAGGAGGTCTCGATGCCCAGGACGAGCGGCTCGTCGGGCAGCCCCCTCGTGAGCGCGGTCATCGCAGCAGCCTCCTCAGCACGTGGGCGTCGACGTCGCCCGGCTGGTAGTAGCGGCGGCGCACGGTCAGCAGCTCGAAGCCGTGCCGGGCATAGAGCCGCAGCGCCGGGTCGTTGTCGGCCCGAACCTCGAGCAGCAGCGCCTCGGCGCCCCGCCCCGACGCGCGCCGGACGAGCTCGGCGACCAGTCGATCGCCCAGCCCGACGCCCCGATGCCCGGGGAGCACCGCCACCGTCATCACGTCGGCCGTGTCACCCCCGTGGTCGACGCCGGCATAGCCGGCCAGCGTCGCCGCCCCGCCGTCGGCATCGATCTGCTCGACGACCACGTAGTCACGGCGAGGCCGCTCGGCGAGCTCGGCCCACCAGGTCTGCTCGGTCCAGGCGTCGTGGGGGAAGAGCTCGCGCTCCGCAGCCGCGAGCCCGGCCAGGTCGCGCCACTGCACGCCCCTCATCCGGTATGCCGCCCGCTCACCTGCCAGCGCGTCGCTCGTCGGGGTCGCCACGGCGCTCACCCGAGGGCCGACTTCGCGACGACGTTCGGTGCGGCGTCCGGGCGGCGCAGGTAGAGCGGCTCGCCCACCGTCAGCGGGTCACCCGCCGCGAGCCGGGTCACCGCCAGCATTGCCAGGTCAGCCGCCGAAACGTCGAGCACCGTTGTGGGGCAAGGGAACACCTCGGGATAGAGCACCGGGCCTCGCCCGGCGGTCGGCAGTGCCCTCACCTGCTCGGCCAGGGTGGCCGGCTTGGCGACCGCCGGCTCGGTGAGCGCGCGCACCTCGGGAGCCGCGCCGGCGACGGCTGCCGGGCGCGCGGCATACCGGGCCCAATAGACCTCCTTGCGCCGGGCGTCGGTGGCGACGAGCAGCTCGCTGGCCCCGGTCGCTCGGGCGGCGGCGAGCGCGAGGGCGTCGAGTGAGCAGACCCCGCGCAGCGTGGCGCCGGTGGCCAGGGCGATGACCCGGGCGGTGACGATGCCGACCCGCAGGCCGGTGAAAGGACCCGGCCCGAGTCCGCAGACGACGTCGGTGAGGTCGCCGGCCTGGGCTCCGGCTCGGTCGAGGACCGCGGCGATCTCCGGGGCGAGCCGCTCGCCATGGGCGACCGGGTCGACGGTGCTCGACTCCGCGAGCAGCCGGACGCCGTCGTGCAGCGCCGCGGTGACGGCGCTCGTCGAGGTGTCCAGGGCGAGCAGGAGCATCAGGCCAGGCTATCGAGGTCGGCCAGTCCGGCCCGCACGCCCGGATCGGCCCACCGCGGCCCGACGGCCGCGATCCGCAGGGCGCGGGCCTCGGTCGCGGGGTCGGCGGTGAGCGTCAGCTCGAGCCGGTCGTCGGCAAGCTGCTCGACCAGCCCGTGGCCCCATTCGACGACGACGACGGCGGCGGCCAGGTCGGTGTCGAGGTCGAGGTCGTCGAGCTCGAGCGTGCTGTCCAGGCGGTAGGCGTCGACGTGCACCAGCGCCGGCCCGCCGACGAGCGAGGGATGCACCCGCGCGATGACGAAGGTCGGCGAGGTCACCGCGCCGCGGACGCCGAGCCCCTCGCCGATGCCCTGGGTCAGCGTCGTCTTGCCGGCGCCGAGGTCGCCGGTGAGCACGACGAGGTCGCCGGCCCGCAGCAGCCGGCCGAGTCGTCGGCCCAGCTCGCGGGTGTCCTCGGCCGTGGGCAGGGCGAGCTCAGCCGACACCGGCCGCCTCGCGCCGCGCCCGGCGGCGCGCCCGACCCTTGCCGACCGGCGTCACGACGAGCGTGACGTGCGGCTTGTCGGCCGGGTCGAGGTCCTTGGCCTTGCCCTCGGCGGCCCGTTCGAGCATCCCGATGAGGTGGTCGTTGAGCAGGTCGGGGTGCTCGAGCATGATGACGTGCCCGGCATCGCGGATGAGCACGTGCTCGGCGCCGGCGATCGCTCGCACGATGACCTCGCTGTGCTCCGGTGGGGTGAGGATGTCCTGAGTTCCGTTGAACACCAACGTCTCTGCGTGCGCGAAGTGCGCGAGTGCAGCAGTCTTGTCGTAGACGTCGAAGGTCGGCACGAAGTCGCTCATCACGGTGAGGTCGGTCGACAGGATCATCTTCGCGGTGAGCCGCACGACGCTGCGCGGCACCGGCGAGGCGAAGGAGTAGCGCTCGACGAGGAACTCCTCGAGGTCGCGGTTGGCCTTGAGCAGGGTGGCGAGCAGCTCAGGGCGCCGCTGCAGCTGGCCGAAGACTCGGGGCCCGAGCCGCTCGAGGATCGTCTTGCCGGCGACCGCGGCGAAGCCGGTGCTCGCCAGCGGGAGCCCACCGGGCGAGGTGGCGATGCACGCGAAGGCGACCGTGCGCTCGGTGATGATCTCGGGGTGGGCGTCGGCGAGTGCCATCGTCGTCATGCCGCCCATCGAGTGCCCGCCGAGCGCGAGCTGGCCCTCGGGCACGGTGGCCTGGATGACGGCATACAGGTCCTCGCCGAGCTGGTCGATGTTGTATGCCGCGCGGGTGCCCTTCTCGGACCGGCCGTGGCCGCGCTGGTCCCAGGTGACGACCCGGTAGCCGGCCTTGGCGAGCGCGCGCCGCTGCAGCACCCAGCACTCGGAGGTGAGGCAGAAGCCGTGCGACAGCACGACGGTCGGCTTCGTGGCGCCGTCGGCACCGGTGGTCGGGCCGGTCGGCTCGTCGATCTGGGCGAACAGCTCGACCCCGTCGGAGGTCCGCACGTGGAGCTCGCGATCGGCCGGCTCGACGAGGCTGGCGTATTCGGGCAGCTGGGCGTCCTCGCGACGCCGGATCCGGTCAGCGACCAGGCCGGCCGCGCCGATGGCGCCGGCGACGCCGGCAGCGCCGAGCCCGACACCGAGCCCGACCAGCCCGGGACGACCGCGGCTCATCGCCGGCCTCCGAGCCCGGCGGGGTCGCCGAGGTGGACCCGCTCGACCCGCGGGCCGAGCCGGGTGACGATCTCGTAGGAGATGGTGCCGGTGGCGGCGGCCCAGTCCTCGGCCGTGGGCTCACCGGCGACACCGGAGCCGAAGAGGACGACCTCGTCGCCAGGCTGGGCCGACGAGTCCGGCCCGAGGTCGAGGACGACCTGGTCCATGCAGACCCGGCCGGCGATCGTCGTGCGCCGGCCGTCGGCCAGCACCGGGCCGACGTTGGTGCCGGCCCGGGGCACGCCGTCGGCGTAGCCGAGCGGCACGAGTCCGAGCCGGGTCGCCGAGGTCGTCGTGTGCTGGTGACCGTAGGACACGCCCTGCCCCGCCGGAGCGTCCTTGACGAGGGCGAGCCGGGCGACGAGGCGCATCGCGGGCGTCAGGCCGTAGGCAGCCGGGTCACCGAGCTGAGGCACCGGCGAGAGCCCGAAGACCGCCAAGCCGGGGCGGACCAGGTCGTAGTGACAGCTCGGATTGGTCAGTGTTGCAGCGGAGTTCGCGAGGTGTCGGACCTCGAGGTCGCAGCCGGCCTGCTCGGCCTCGCGCACAGCGGCCTCGAAGACCTCCTGCTGGTGGCGCACGGTGGGGTGGTCGGGCTGGTCGGCATAGGCGAAGTGCGACCACACCCCGACGACCCGTGCCGCCCCCTCGGCCTCGAGCCGACGGGCGGCGGTCAGCAGGTCGGTGAAGCCGGCGCCGAGCGCCCCGCCCCGACCGAGCCCGGTGTCGACCTTGAGGTGGATCCGCGCGGGGCGCCCGGTGCTGCGGGCGGCCGCCGCGATCTCGGCGAGGTCCCACGCCCCGTAGACGCCGAGGTCGATGTCCCGCTCGAGCGCCCCGGCGAAGTCCGCGCCGGGGACGTGCAGCCAGCTGAGGACCCGCCCGTCGACGCCCGCCTCGCGCAGGGCGAGCGCCTCGTCGAGCTGAGCGGTGCCGAGCCAGGTCGCGCCACCACGGCGGGCGGCGCGGGCGCTGGGGACCAGCCCGTGGCCGTAGGCGTCGGCCTTGACGACCGCGAGCAGCGCTGCGGTGGGCGCGTGCTCGCGCAGCGTGCGGACGTTGGCCTCGATCGCAGCGAGGTCGACGTATGCCGTGCCAGGGCTCCCGGGTCGGTGGACCGTGGGCGCGCTGGAGGCGAGGACAGGCGAGCTGGACATCTGCACCAGTGTCCCATCCCGGACCGGTCGGCCCGTACCCCGCGAACGGGCGAGCGTGGTGTGGCGGAGGTCACGGATCCGTGGTCTGACTTGTCTGACATCGGTGTAGCATCGCCGTCATGACCACGATCAGCGCACGAGACGCGTCCCGAGGATTCTCCGCGCTGCTCGACCGTGTCGAGCATGATGGCGAGGAGTACACCGTCGAGCGTGACGGCCGGGCGGTAGCACGTATCGTGCCGGCGACGACGCGCACCGTCGCCGGCTTCCTCGCCCGCCGTGCCGGACGGCTGCAGCTCGATGACGATTTCGGTGCCGATGCGACGGCCGCAAACCCCCTTCTCACCGTGGATGCGGCAGACCCATGGCACGCCTGATCCTCGACACCAATGCCCTGATCCAGCTCGAGCGCCAGGGGAAGGTCCTCACCGGGATCTCCGAGTC
This sequence comes from Dermatophilaceae bacterium, assembly GCA_035448065.1. Taxonomy (GTDB): domain Bacteria; phylum Actinomycetota; class Actinomycetes; order Actinomycetales; family Dermatophilaceae; genus Phosphoribacter. Next base: position 20,591 of record DAOTIG010000025.1, on the reverse strand, counting down.
CGACGACATCGCGATCGCTGCAGTCACCCTCGCTGAACTGCGGCATGGCGCCCTGGCGGCGGACCCGGCCAGGCGACCGGCGCGTGAGCAGTTCGTCCAGGACGTCGAGGAGACGATCGAGGTGCTGCCCTATACGAGGTCGACCGCGACGGCCCACGCCGCTCTGCTCGACCACGTTCGTCGCTCAGGGACACCTCGTGGCGCCCACGACCTCATCATCGCTGCGCACGCACGGCAGAACGGGCGCCGGGTCGTCGCTCTCGACGCCAAGGCACGATTCGGCGACCTGCCCGGCGTCCGCATGCTCGCTGAGCAGTGACGGAAGTCGCGCGCCCGGCACGGGCAACGCGGGGCGTCAGCTGAGCAGGCCGGCCACCGTGCTCGGCAGGGCGTGGGCGACGGCGAGCGCCCGGATCGGCCCGCCGGGGTTGGCCCGGTCGGCCGCCACCCCGTGGACGAGGACGCCGACGGTGGCGGCATCCATCGGGTCGAGACCGGCGGCGAGCAGCGCGCCGATGACACCGCTGAGCACGTCACCCGCACCGGCGGTCGCGAGCCAGGCCGGCGCGTCGGTCTGGGCGCGCACCGGCGCCGGGAGCTGATCAGCGCCGCCCCCTGGCTGCACCAGGTCGGTGCCCGGGCGGCCGGCGCGTGGCGCCCCGACGGCGCCGCGACCCTCGTGGACGTCCGGCTTGCGAGCCGGCAGCACCGGCGCGACGACGAGGGTCGTCGAGCCCTTGAGCACGACGACCGCGTCGAGCGCGTTGGCGGCGGCGCGCGCGTGCGCGAGCGGCCGCTCCATGAGCTTCTCCCGGGTGAGCTCGTGGCCGTCGAGTCGGCTCACCAGTCGGGCCAGCTCGCCGACATGCGGCGTGATGACCGTGGGCGCCGACCGTGGCCCGTCGAGCAGGTCCAGGCCGCCCGCGTCGACGACGCACGGCTGATCGCCGGCGAGCGCCTCCCGGATCCGCGCGACCTGCCCGTCGGTGTCGACGTCGTCGGCGCCCGGGTCGACACCCGAGCCGAGCACCCAGGCCTGCACCCGCCCGGGTGCGGTCACCGCCTCGGGCGCGTGCTGATGCACGAGGGTGCCGACCGCCGACGGCCCGAGATAGCGGACCATCCCCGTGCCGACGCCGAGGGCTCCGAGGACGCAGAGCACGGCCGCCCCCGGGTATGCCGTCGAGCCGGCGACGATGCCGACCACCCCACGCGAGTACTTGTCCGACGTCGCGCCAGGCACCGGCCACAGCGCGCCGACGTCGTCGTGGGTGAGCCGCTGCACCGCCGGGGTCACCCCGTCGAAGTCGAGGCCGATGTCGACCACCGTGAGCACCCCGCAGGCCGGCTCGCTCGCCGGCAGCAGATGACAGGGCTTGGCCGCCCCGAAGGTCACCGTCTCGTCGGCGAAGACACAGTCCGCCGTGCCGACGAGCCCGGCCGGGTCGACGCCACTGGGCAGGTCGACCGCGACGACATAGGCCTCGTCCGGGATGGCCGCGACCCAGTCGCGGACCGGCTCGCGCAGACCGGCGCGTCCGCCGATGCCGGTGATGCCGTCGATGACGACGTCGGCACGGGCCAGCAGGGCTCGCCAGTCGCGCTGTGCCACGACGGGTTCGGTATGCCGCTCGCCCGGCTCCTCGTCTGCAGCCTCCTCGTCAGCGGCCTCCTCGTCGGCTGCGTCCTCGGCAGCCTCCTCCCCGCTCGCGTCCTCGACGGCCAGCGGGCTGGCCTCGACCTCGGCGCCGTCATCGACACCGCTCTCGGGCACCGCCTCGGCCGGCGGCTCGGCCGTCTCGGCCGGCGCCTCGCTAGCCGGCGCGACCTCGACCTCGGGCTCGGGCGCCCGCTCCCCCACGACCTTCACCCCGGCCGCGCGAGCAGCGGCGAGCCCTGGCTCGTGCGCGCCGTCGGCAACGAGCGCCCACACGCGGTGACCCACCTGGGCGAGCAGCGCCGCGGCATACAGGGCGTCGCCGCCGTTGTTGCCGGCGCCGACGAGCGCGACGACCCGGCGCCCGCCCCGCTCGCGCAGTCGGGCGTCGACGACCCCGGCGAGCCCGCGCGCGGCCCGTGCCATGAGCTCGCCGTCGGGGAGCACCGACATCGCGGCTCCCTCGACCATCCGGACGTCGGACACGGCATAGGCGTCGATCATGCGGAGCCTCCCAGCCCTTCGGCGAGCACCATGGCCGAGGCGATCCCGGCGTCGTGCGACATGGTCAGATGCAGTCTGGTGACCCCGAGCTCGGCGGCGCGGGCCGCGACGCTGCCGCGGACGTCGAGCTCGGGCCGGCCGTGCTCGCCGCGCCGGACGGTCGCGTCGGTCCAGGACAGCCCGACCGGTGCGCCGAGCGCCTTGGCCAGCGCCTCCTTGGCGGCGAAGCGGGCGGCCAGCGAGGGCAGCGCGAGACCCTGCTCACCGTCGGTGAAGAGCCGGTCCAACAGGCGCGGGGATCGCTGCAGGGTCGCGCCGAAGCGCCCGATGTCGACGACGTCGATCCCGATGCCGACGATCACCTGGCCGCCTCTCTCCCGTGCCCCGCTACTCGACCGTGACCGACTTGGCGAGGTTGCGCGGCTGGTCGACGTCGAGGCCCTTGGCGCTGGCCAGCTCGAGGGCGAAGACCTGCAGCGGGACGACGGTGAGCAGCGGCGCGAGCAGCGGCGAGCTCTGCGGCACCCGGATCACCTCGTCGGCATAGGGCACGACGTCCTCGTCGCCGTCCTCGGCGATGACCAGGGTGCGCGCGCCACGGGCCCGGATCTCCTGGATGTTGGAGACCACCTTGCTGTGCAGGTCGTGCGGTGTCGCCGGCCCCGGCACGACGATGAAGACCGGCTGGCCCGGCTCGATGAGCGCGATCGGCCCGTGCTTGAGCTCACCGGCGGCGAAGCCCTCGGCGTGGATGTAGGCGATCTCCTTGAGCTTGAGCGCGCCCTCGAGCGCCACCGGATAGCCGACGTGCCGGCCGAGGAAGAGCACCGAGCGGGTGTCCGCCATGAACCGCGCGATCTCGCGGACCCGGCCCATCCGGTCCAGCACCGTCTGCACGTGCTCGGGTATGCCGCGCAGCTCGCGCATCACGGCCGCCGCCTCGTCGGCGTAGGTTCCGCCGCGCAGCTGCGCGAGGTAGAGGCCGAGCAGGTAGCAGGCCGTGATCTGGGCGAGGAAGGCCTTCGTCGACGCGACCGCAACCTCGGGCCCGGCGTGCGTGTAGAGCACCGCGTCGGACTCGCGCGGAATGGTCGAGCCGTGCGTGTTGCAGATCGAGATGGTCAGCGCGCCGAGCTCGCGGGCGTGCTTGACCGCCATCAGGGTGTCCATCGTCTCGCCGGACTGGCTGATCGAGACGACGAGCGTGTGCTCGTCGACGACCGGGTCGCGGTAGCGGAACTCGTGGGCGAGCTCGACCTCGCACGGGATGCGCACCCAGTGCTCGATCGCATACTTCGCGACCATCCCGGCGTATGCCGCGGTGCCGCACGCGACGATGACGACCTTGGTCACCTGGCGCAGCGCGTCCTCGGAGACCCGCAGCTCGTCGAGGACGAGCTCGCCGTCGTCCTTGGTGCGCCCGAGCAGGGTGTCGGCGATGGCGTGCGGCTGCTCGTCGATCTCCTTGGCCATGAAGGAGGCGTAGCCGCCCTTCTCGGCCGCGGCGGCATCCCAGTCGACGTGGTAGCGGCGGCCCTCGACCGGGGTGCCGTCGAAGCCGATGACCGACACCGAGTCGGGGGTGATCGTGACGATCTGGTCCTGGCCGAGCTCCATCGCCTCACGGGTGTGCCCGATGAAGGCGGCGACGTCTGAGCCGAGGTAGTTGGCGCCCTCGCCGAGGCCGACGACGAGCGGGCTGTTGCGGCGCGCGCCCACGACGACCCCGGGTGAGTCGACGTGGATCGCGAGCAGGGTGAAGGCCCCCTGCAAGCGGGACACGGCCTCGCGCATCGCCGCGGTGAGGTCGCCGGTGCGCTCGTAGGCGAGCGCGACGAGGTGGGCGGCGACCTCGGTGTCGGTCTCGGAGCTGAAGGTGAAGCCGAGGTCGACGAGCTCGGTCTTGAGCGGGGCGAAGTTCTCGATGATGCCGTTGTGGATGAGCGCGAGCTTGCCGTCGCGACCGCCGAGGTGCGGGTGCGCGTTGTGGTCGGTCGGCCCGCCGTGGGTCGCCCACCGGGTGTGCCCGATCGCAGTGGTCGTGTCGGGCAGCGGGTGCTGCTCGATCTCGTCGCGCAGGTTGGCGAGCTTGCCGGCTCGCTTGCGGCTCTCGACGTGGTCGCCGTCCAGCAGAGCCACACCGGCCGAGTCGTAGCCGCGATACTCGAGCCGGGCCAGGCCCTCCATGACGACGGCGAGAGCCGTCGCGTCGGCCGTCGGACCGGCATACCCCACGATTCCACACATGGGCCTCAGCCTAGTTGCGGCTAGCGGGCACGCCCCAACGACACTGCTGAGCGCCGACCCGAAGCTCATGCCGAGCACCACGATGGGGCGGGCACGCCAGCCCCCCGAGATGCGGGCAGATGCCCGCTGGAGCGGGCATATGCCCCTTCTCGGCCGGGACGGGTGGAGGGTGGGGTGTGCGGGACGGTGTCGCACAGCGGCGGTCCCGCGGCATACGGAAGAATGCGCGCTGTGACGCAGCGACGCGACTCGAACGGCCACGGCCCGAGCCCCTTCGTCGAGCTCGACCGGGACGACTGGGCGCGATTGCGCGAGAACACGCCGATGAGCCTGGGGGCCGACGACCTCGAGCGGCTGCGCGGCCTGGAGCACCCCCTGGACATCCGCGAGGTCGAGGACGTCTACCTGCCGATGAGCCGGCTGCTCACCTTCTATGCCGAGGCGTCCGCGCGGCTGCACGGGGTGACCAGTGACTTCCTCATGGAGCGCCCGACCCGCACCCCGTTCGTCATCGGGGTCGCCGGCTCGGTCGCGGTCGGCAAGTCGACGACCTCCCGCATCCTGCGCGAGCTGCTGTCGCGGTGGCCCTCGACGCCGAGCGTGTCACTGCTCACGACCGACGGATTCCTCTATCCCAATGCCGAGCTGCGGCGGCGAGGGATCATGCACCGCAAGGGTTTTCCGGAGTCCTACGACCGGCGGGCGCTGCTGCGCTTCCTCGCCGAGGTCAAGGCCGGCCGGCCGGAGGTGAGCGCCCCGGTCTACTCGCACCTGTCCTACGACATCGTGCCGGGTGAGCGGATCGTCGTCGCGCGACCGGACGTGCTCATCGTCGAGGGGCTCAACGTCCTCGGCGCGCCGCCCGTGCGGCCGATGGGCGGCACCGGGATGGCCGTGAGCGACTACTTCGACTTCTCGGTCTACGTCGATGCCCGGGTGTCGCACATCGAGCGGTGGTACGTCGAGCGCTTCCTGCGGCTGCGCGAGACCGCCTTCTCGAATCCCGACTCCTACTTCCACCGGTATGCGGTGCTGTCCGACGCCGAGGCCGAGGCGACCGCGCTGACGATCTGGCAGACGATCAACGGGCCGAACCTCGTCGAGAACATCCTGCCGACCCGGCAGCGCGCCACCCTCGTCATCGAGAAGGGGCCCGATCACCAGGTCCAGCGGGTGCGGCTGCGCAAGCTCTAGCGAAGCTCCGACGCAGTGAGGCGGTAGGCCTCGCGTGCGGAGCTGCCGCCTGAGGTGACCGAAAGTCCACACTCGGGCCACTTCCAGTCGCCGTATCCCGCGCGAGGTGACCGAAAGTCCACACTGGGGCGACTTGAGGTCACGCGGCTGACTCAGTACCAGTGCGGGCTGCGCGCCTGCCACTTGGCCAGGGCGTTGCACGGGCTGCCGTAGGAGGATTTGATGTAGCCCAGCCCCCACTTGATCTGGGTCACCGGGTTGGTCTTCCAGTCGGCCCCGGCGGATGCCATCTTCGAGGCGGGCAGAGCCTGGGGGATGCCGTAGGCGCCGGACGAGCGGTTGAGGGCGTTCCAGCGCCAGTCGCTCTCGCCGATCCACAGTCGGGTGAGACAGCTCATCTGCCCGCTGCTCCAGCCGTACTCGGGCAGCAGGAGGGCGGCCACGGCCTGCGGGTTGGTCCGCGCCTGATCGACGATCGCCTGGCGCTGCGCCTCGCGAGCGACCCGGTCGGCCTCGGCCTGACGGGCGACCTCGGCCGCGGCAGCCTCGGCGGCGGCTTGGGCGGCCTGAGCCTGCTCGGCGGCGCGGACCGAGGTGATGCGGGTGTTCATCGCCCGGTTGGCCTCGCCGACCTGCTGGTCGGCCTCGGTCGCGTCGAACGCCGGCTCGGGCAGTGTGACGTTGGAGGCGATGACGGGGACGACCGGGATGGCGGCGTCGGCGAGCGCGACCCGAGGGGCGCTGGTGTCGGCGACAAGATAGCCGGCCACGCAGGTGCCGGCGAGCAGCGCACTGGCGCCGAGCTGGGTGCCACGGATGGGCCGGCGCGGGGCGCGGTGGAGTCCGGCGCGGCGGGGGGCGACGGCGTCGCCGCCGAATGCGCCCGAGACGTCGGAGACAACAGGGGCCAGCGTTTGCTCGACCACGGGGGCGGCATCGCGGTGCCGTCCGACGTATCGCTCCCGCACGAGTAAGCCCTTTCCTGGTCCGCGGCTCCCCGGTAGGGGGCGACACGGATCGTCGTCTCGGGCGCGATGGTTGGTTGTCCCGCCCGTTACCAAATCGAGATAACCGGTTCGACGGTACAGGCAAGGCACCCCATGGCCAAATCCCGCGTTCGGCTGATTGCCCGGCGGGCAGCGTGATCTGTGTCGCAGGCCTGCTCCAGCAGGTCGGCGCCCATGCGGTGACAACGCTCTCCGAGGCCATCGGCCGCCCCAGGTTCCACGGATGCTGCCGCGGATACGCGGTGGTGGGCCCCTCCACCAGTGCTGGTGGTGGAGGGGCCCACCACCGCGTATCGGCGCCCACCCCACTGTGCTCGGAGCTCGCTCGGAGCTCGCGTCCCAGCGATCAGAGGTCGATGCCCTCGAGCAGGTCGGTGACCAGCGCCGCGATCGGGCTCCGCTCGCTGCGGGTGAGCGTGACGTGCGCGAAGAGCGGATGCCCCTTGAGCGCCTCGATCACGGCCGCGACCCCGTCGTGCCGGCCGACCCGCAGGTTGTCGCGTTGGGCGACGTCGTGCGTGAGCACGACCCGTGAGTTCTGCCCGATCCGGGACAGCACGGTGAGCAGCACATTGCGCTCGAGCGACTGTGCCTCGTCGACGATGACGAAGGCGTCGTGCAGCGAGCGGCCCCGGATGTGGGTGAGCGGCAGCACCTCGAGCATCCCGCGGTCGAGGATCTCCTCGACGACCTCGGTCGACACGAGCGCGCCCAGGGTGTCGAAGACCGCCTGCCCCCACGGCCCCATCTTCTCGGCCTCGGTGCCGGGCAGATAGCCGAGCTCCTGTCCGCCGACGGCATACAAGGGCCGGAAGACGACGACCTTGCGGTGCTGCCGGCGCTCCATGACGGCCTCGAGGCCGGCGCACAGCGCGAGCGCGGACTTGCCGGTGCCGGCCCGACCACCGAGGCTGATGATGCCGACGTCGGGGTCGAGCAGCAGGTCCAGGGCGATCCGCTGCTCGGCCGAGCGGCCGTGCAGGCCGAAGGCGTCCCGGTCGCCGCGGACCAGCCGGACCGCCTTGTCGGCGCCGACCCGCCCGAGCCCGGAGCCGCGCGGCGAGTGCAGCACGATCCCGGTGTGGCAGGGCAGCTCGGCGGCCTCGGCGTGCTCGAGCCGACCGTGCTCGTAGAGCGCGGCCATCTCGTCGGCCGTCACGTCGAGGTCGGTCATCCCGGTCCAGCCGGAGTCGACGGCGAGCTCGGCGCGATACTCCTGCGCCTCGAGACCGACCGCCGACGCCTTGACCCGCATCGGCAGGTCCTTGCTCACGACGACCACGTCGCAGCCCTCAGCGGCGAGGTTCTTGGCGACCGCGAGGATGCGAGTGTCGTTGTCTCCCAACCGGAATCCCGCAGGCAGGATCATCGGGTCGGTGTGGTTGAGCTCGACCCGCAGGGTGCCGCCGACCTCGCCGACCGACACGGGGTGGTCGAGCCGACCCTCGGCCAGGCGCAGGTCGTCGAGCAGCCGCAGCGCGGTGCGGGCGAAGTAGCCGAGCTCGGGGTGGTGCCGCTTGGCCTCGAGCTCGGTGACGACGACGACCGGCAGCACGACCTCGTGCTCGGCGAAGCGCAGCATCGCTCGGGGATCCGACAGCAGCACCGAGGTGTCGAGCACGTAGGTCCGCCGGCCCGCCGCACCTCCTGGCCCCGCCGGGCTCGTGGCGCGGGTCGCGCGCCGGGTGGAGGTGGTCGGTCGGGCCGAAGCTGGCAAGTCCCACTCCTTGCAGTCGGTGGGCGCCGCGCCCCTCACGCGGGTGCCCTGCGTCACATCACGGTATGCCGCGCCGGCGCCGCAACGCGGCATACCGGCGCCGCGTGCGCTGGCGTGTCGCGCGGGGCGAGCAAGCTTTCATGCCCGCGTCGGCCGGGCGTCACCCGCCGGTCGTCCGCAGCGCACCCCAGCAGCCCCGGGCGACCACCGCGCCGACGTGGGAGTGATGCAACCCGATCGCTGACAACCCCCACGCTGTCGGTGGCCGGGGCTAGGGTGGCGCGGATAGCAGCCGCTCTCCCGGATTCGAGGCACCGATGCCCACCACACGGCCCGCTCACCCCTGGCTCGTCCTGCTCGGCGCGCTGGCGCTCGCTGCCGGCCTGCTGACGGTCACCCCGCTGGCGGCCCAGGCGGCCCCGACCACGGTGACGCTGGTCGGCAGCCTGCAGAGCGAGCTCGGGTGCGCCGGCGATTGGGACCCCGCTTGCACGGCGAGCACGCTCGTCTTCGACGCCGCCGACGACGCCTATCAGGCGACGTTCACCGTGCCGGCCGGCAGCTGGGAGTTCAAGGTCGCGCTGGGCGGCTCGTGGGACGTCAACTACGGCGCCGGCGCCGTCGCCGGAGGGGCGAACATCGCGCTCGACCTCGCCGCGCCGACCACGGTCACCTTCGTCTACTCCGACCACACCCACCTCGTCCTCGCGAGCACCCCCGACCACCCGATCGTCACCGCACCGGGCAGCTACCAGTCCGAGATCGGCTGCCCCGACGACTGGCAGCCCGACTGCCTGCGCTCCTGGCTGCAGGACCCCGACGGCGACGGGATCGCGACCTTCACGGCCACCGGCATCCCGGCCGGCGCCTACGAGGCGAAGGCGGCCCTGGGCCAGTCGTGGGACGTCAACTACGGCGCCGGCGGCGTCCCCAACGGGCCGAACGTCACCTTCACCGTGACCGCCCCGACCGACACGGTCACCTTCGCGTATGCCGCGGCCACCCACGTGCTCACCGTCACCGTCTCGTCGGCCTCGCCGAAGCTCGACAACGACGTGTGGTTCGACGGACTGCGCCACGACTCCCGCGACACCCTCTACCGCACCCCCGGCGGCGTCGTCACCGCCGGCACGCCGGTGACCTTGCGGCTGCGCACCTTCCACGACGACGTGTCCTCGGTCGGGGTGCGGCTCTACTCGCTCGAGGCCAACGGGGCGAGCACCCGGGCGATGACCCGGGTGGCGTCCGGGGTGTCGTGCTACGACGCCGCGCTCGCGGCATACACCTGCGACTACTGGGCCTACCCGGTGACCAGTGCCCGCCCGGACAACTACTGGTATCGCTTCGTCGTCACCGACGGCACCAAGACGGTCTACTACGCCGACGACACGCCGGCGCTCGACGGCGGACCGGGCAAGGCCACGGCCAGCCCGATCGACCAGAGCTATGCGCTGATGTACTCGGTGCCCGGCTTCACCTCCCCCGCCTGGGCGCGCGACGCCGTCGTCTACCAGATCTTCCCGGACCGCTTCCGCAACGGCCGGGCCAACAACGACCCCAAGACCGGCGACGTCCGCTACGACGACCCGGTGCTCGCGCTGCCGTGGGGCACCCTGCCCGAGGGCTACTGCCGCAACTACGCCGGCGCCACCGCGGCGAGCTGCCCGTGGCGATGGGGGCCGGCCCCGGCCTGGTCAGCCGACGGCAAGGAGACGCCGCGCGGTCGCGACTACCAGGGCGGCGACCTCAAGGGCGTCGACCAGAATCTCGAGTACCTCAAGATCCTCGGCATCACCACGATCTACCTCAACCCGATCTTCGACAGCGGCTCCAACCACGGCTACGACACTCAGGACTACCGCCGGATCGACCCCTACTTCGGCACCCAGAAGGACTGGGACAACCTCGTCAAGCACGCCAAGGAGCTGAAGATCCGGATCGTGCTCGACGGCGTGTTCAACCACCTGTCCTCGGACAGCCCCTTCTTCGACCGCTACCACCACTACGACACGGTCGGCGCGTGCGAGTCCGTGGACTCCCCCTGGCGCTCCTGGTTCACCTTCACAGCCCAGTCCGGCGGACCGTGCGCCGGCCCGGGCGGACCGAACACGATGAGCTACGAGGGCTGGTTCGGCTTCGACTCGATCCCGGTGCTCACCAAGACCAATGCCGAGGTGCAGGCCTACTTCCTCACCGCTCCCGATGCCATCGCCAAGCTCTGGCTGCGCGCCGGCGCCGAGGGCTGGCGGATGGACGTCTCCGGCGACGCAAGCTTCCCGGCGGGCTATTGGGAGAGCTTCCGCCAGCAGGTCAAGGCGACCAACCCGCAGGCGCTCACCATCTCCGAGACCTGGCAGAAGGACTCGACGCTGCTGCGGATGCTGCGCGGCGACCGGCTCGACACGACGATGAACTACCGGTTCCGCGACGCGGTCATCGCCCTGCTCGCACCACAGCCCTTCGACAGCAAGGGCTTCGCCGACAGCGGACGCCAGATCACGCCGACCGAGTTCCGCAACCGGATGGAGTCGCAGCGCGAGGACTACCCGGACGCGGCATACACGACGCTGATGAACCTGCTCGACAGCCACGACACCGAGCGCCTGCTCTGGTCGCTCACCCAGGGCGACTACAGCCGGACCGGGCGGGAGGCGCCGACCGCGCTGGCCGTCGGCAAGCAGCGGGTGCGGTTGGCCTCGCTCATCCAGTACACCGTGCCGGGCATGCCCACCGTCTACTACGGCGACGAGGTCGGGCTCACCGGCGCCGACGACCCGGACGACCGGCGCGCCTACCCGTGGGAGGACATCCGCGACGGGAAGCCGGACATGGCTCTCTACCAGCACTATTCGACGCTCGCGGCGGCTCGTCGGGCCGAGCCGGCGCTGACCCAGGGTGCGTTGCGCTTCCTGCTCGCCGACGACGCGGCCGGCACCATCGCCTACGCACGCAGCACCCCCACCCGCGGAGCGCTCGTGGCGCTCAACGTCTCGAACAGCCAGCGCACCCTCACCATCCCGGTGGCCGGCACACTGCCCGACGGCACGACGCTCACCGTCCGGTATGCCGTGGGCTCGGGTGCCCCGGCCACCGGCCAGCAGGTCCGCGTGGCGGGTGGCATGGTGACGCTCACCCTCCCCGCCCTCGGCGGCGCGCTGCTGCAGACCGGCGTGACCGACCTGGCCGGACCGGCAGCGCCGCGGCTCGCGGATCCGGTCGAGGGCTCCGGCACGCTCGCGCTCAGCTGGTCGGCGGTGCCGGACGCGGTCTCCTTCAATGTCTACCTGTCGCCGGTGACCGGTGGCGGGTGGGTCAAGGCCAACTCGGCGCCGGTGACCGGCACGGCATACACCGTGACCGGTCTGGTCAACACCCAGCGCTACTACGTCGTCGTGCGCGGGGTCGACGCGGCCGGCAACGAGGGCGCCTCCAGCAACGAGGTCGCGGGCATCCCGCACGTGACGATCGGGTGGGCCAACCTGCAGTGGCCGCCGACCCTCACCCACACCATCTCGGCCACCACCCGCACCGACAACGTCTACGGCCAGATCTGGGTCGACGGCGTGACCAGCCAGCCGGGCCAGGCGCCGGGGATCCTCGCCGAGGTCGGCTTCGGGCCCGTGGGCAGCGACCCGGCCGGCACCGGCGCGGCCGCGTGGTCCTGGGTGCCGGCGAGCTTCAACGGCGATCGGGGCGACAACGACGAGTACGTCGCGTCCCTGCTGCCTCCGGCGGTCGGCAGCTACGACTACCTCTACCGCTACAGCGTCACCGGCGGGGCCACCTGGGTGTATGCCGGGCTCGACGGGCTGGCTGCCACCCAGCGCGGCCGGCTCACCGTCACCGCGTCGACGGACAGCACGGCGCCGTTGCCGCCGACCGGCGGGCACATGGTGAGCGCCGCGCCGTATGCCGCGGAGCTCGCCTGGACCGCGGCGACCGACGATGTCGGTGTGTGGGGCTATGAGGTGGGCCGCCGGGTGACCGGCAGCGGCGCGGCATACGAGGTGGTCGGCCAGACGACCTCGACGAGCTTCGCCGACTCGACGGTCGCCGAGAACACGTCCTACGACTACGTCGTGCGCGCTGTCGACACCTCGCTCAACCGGTCGGGGTGGAGCGAGCAGGTGACGATCGTCGCGGCGGTGCGGAGTGTGTCCGTCACCTTCACGGTCACCGTGCCGGCCTCGACCGACGGCACCGGGCGCCAGGTGCACATCGCCGGCTTCCTCAACCGTCTCGACGGCGGGCTGCCGGAGTGGAACCCCGGCGGCGTGGCGCTCACCCGGGTCGACGCGACCCATTGGCAGATCACCCTCACCGGCAAGGAGGGCACCCAGATCGACTACAAGTACGCCCTCGGCTCGTGGGACTACGTCGAGAAGGACGGCAGCTGCGGCGAGATCGCCAACCGGCAGCTCACCCTCGCCTACGGCGCGACCGGCCAGCAGCAGGTGGCCGACACGATCGTCAACTGGCGCAACGTCAGCCCCTGCGGCAACTGAGGGTCGCTTCCGGCACCACACGTCCGGCACCACACGTCCGGCACCACACGTCCGGCACCACACGTCCGGCACCACCACCGCGAAACGCCCGCTGCCAGCGGGCGTTTCGTGCGTGCTGCGAGCGCTTGTCCGGTAGCTGACCACCCCGGCCGCGGGCGGCGTCACTTGCCGAAGCGACGCTCCCGGCTCGTGTAGGAGCGCAAGGCCCGCAGGAAGTCGACGTGCCGGAAGTCGGGCCAATAGGCCTCGCAGAAGTAGAACTCGCTCTTGGCGCTCTGCCACAGCAGGAAGCCGCCGAGCCGCTGCTCCCCCGACGTGCGGATCACCAGGTCGGGGTCCGGCTGGCCACGGGTGTAGAGATGGCCGGCGATCTCCTCGACCGACACGTTCTTGGCGATGACCTCGATCGGCGTGCCCTTGGCGGCGTGCTCGATGAGCAGGTGCCGCACCGCATCGGCGATCTCGCGCCGCCCGCCGTAGCCGACCGCGACGTTGACGGTGAGGCCCTTGACGTCGCGGGTGTCGCGCTCGGCCTGCCGCAAGGTCTCGGCGGTCGGGTCGGGCAACAGGTCGAGCGCCCCGATGGGGTGCAGCCGCCACCGCTTGGCGGCCGCCAGCTCGGTGACGGCGTCCTCGATGATCGTGAGCAGGGGTGCCAGCTCGCGCTCGTCACGATCGAGGTTGTCGGTCGAGAGCAGCCACAGCGTCACGAGCTCGACGCCCGCCTGCTCGCACCAGTCCAGCAGGTCCTTGATCTTGCCGGCCCCTGCGCGATGGCCGTCGGCGGTGTCGAAGCCGTTGGCCTTGGCCCAGCGACGGTTGCCGTCGAGCATGACCCCCACGTGTCGAGGCACGGACCGCCGGTCGAGGCGACGCGCCAGCCGTCGCTCATAGGCGCCGTACACGACGTCGCTCAGCCCCACCGCCCATCCCCTCTCCGCCGCTGCCTGACGAACGGGACCACGCTACTCCGCGCGCCGGTATGCCGCGTGGTGACGACGTGCACGACCCGCGCAGCTGGGATCGGGTGATGGTCCACTCGGCGTGGGATGGTCCACTCGGCGGCCGCACCACATCGGAGCGACGCGACTCACAACCTACGGACTCGTAAGTTACGGAACCGTAAGTTATCCTCGTTGTATGAACGACACGTCCCACAGCGTCACGGCCGCGGTGAAGCCCAAGCTGCGCGGCTGGCTGCACGCCGGCACCTTCCCGGTGGCGTTGCTCGCCGGCCTCTCCCTCGTCTGGCTCGCCCCGGAGGGCAAGGCCAAGGTGGGCGCGGCGGTCTTCACGGCCTGCGCGGCGCTGCTCTTCGGGACCTCGGCGGTCTACCACCGCTTCACCTGGGGGCGCCGGGCGGCCAGCCTGCTCAAGCGGCTCGACCACTCGAACATCTTCCTCATCATCGCCGGTTCCTACACGCCCTTTGCGCTGCTGCTGCTGCCTGCCGAGCAGGCCCGCACGCTGCTCGTCGTCGTCTGGGCCGGCGCCCTGGCCGGCGTCGCCTTCAAGACCCTGTGGCCCGACGCCCCACGCTGGCTCGGCGTGCCGGCATACGTCGCCCTCGGCTGGGTCGCCGTCTTCTACTTCGGCCCGCTGCTCGCCGGCGGAGGCCCCGCCGTGATGACCCTCATCGTCGTCGGTGGCGTCCTCTACACCCTCGGCGCCGTCGTCTACGGCACCAAGCGCCCCAACCCCTGGCCGCGCTGGTTCGGCTTCCACGAGGTCTTCCACGCCTTCACGGTGGCCGCCTTCGTCGTCCACTACGTCGCGGTGGCGCTGACCGCCACCGGCGCGGTGCCCGCGGCGGCCCTCGGGCTGCGCTGAGCCCGCGGCTGCCGGCGCCGCGACGACCGCCCCAACCCGCATGCCGCGACGGCGACATCGGTGGGCAGCGCGGGGTCAGGCAGGGTGGGTTCCCTCGCCCTTGGCCTGCTTCTTCGCCGCTTCCTCGGCCTCGAGCGCCGCGATCCGGTCACGCTCGCGGTAGGACATGCGGCGCATCCGCGCGTTCATGTTGCGCATGAGGAAGTAGAGCGCGACGGCCATGCAGAAGAAGACGACGAACGCCCCCACTCCTGGGCCGATGTTCGGGTCGGTCGGGACAGGTCCCATCAGTGCGCCACCCTTCCGTCGTAGACGATCTCCAGCCCGGTCTGCCCCGCGAGCGCGTCGGCGTCGGCAGGGGCCGGAAGTCCGGCGAAGAGGTCGTCCTCGCCCGCCGCAATCGGCACGTAGGACACGGCCGCCTCGAAGTCCTCGGTGGGCCACACCTCGCGCTCGAGGTCGCGCGGGAAGCGGAACCACCAGCCGTCCGGGTCGACCTGGGTCGCGTGCGCGAGCAGCGCCCGGTCGCGCACGTCGAAGAAGTCGGCGCACGGCACGCGGGTGGTGATGGTCCGGGTGCCGCGCTTCTCGATGTTGGCGACCCACTCGGCATACGGGCTCTCCAGGCCGTTGGCGAGCAGCGCGTCGTGGAAGGCGCGGATCCGCCCGCCCGAGTGCGACTGGTTGTAGTAGAGCTTGAGCGGCTGCCAGGGCTCACCGGTATGCGGGTATGCCGCGCGGTCGCCGGCCGCCGCGAAGGCCGCCATGGTCACCGTGTGGGTCATGATGTGGTCGGGGTGGGGGTAGCCGCCCTGCTCGTCGTAGGTCGTCACGACGTGCGGGCGGAAGTCGCGGATCACCCGCACGAGGGCCTCGGCGGTGACCTCGATCGGCTCGAGCGCGAAGCAGCCCTCGGGCAGCGGCGGCAGCGGGTCGCCCTCGGGCAGTCCCGAGTCGACGAAGCCGAGCCAGGTGTGCTCGCAGCCGAGGGCCTGCTGGGCGGCCTTCATCTCGTCGCGGCGGACCTGGGCGATGTCGCGCAGGATGTGCGGGTCGTCCTTGAGCTTCTCGTTGAGCACGTCGCCGCGCTCACCACCGGTGCACGAGACGACCATGACCCGCACGCCGGCCGCGACGTACCTGCCGGTGGCGGCAGCGCCCTTGCTCGACTCGTCGTCGGGGTGGGCGTGCACGGCGAGCAGCCGGTAGCCCTCGTGCGTGTGGTGCGTCGTCGGCGGCATACGAGCGGTCAAGTCCTCGGGTCGGATGTCAGGAGCGTCTCGGAAGACGGATACCGTGGACATCATTCCACCCGTTCGAGGAAGGCAGGTCACCGTGCCCGGTTGGCGACCCGCACCCGGCACCGGCAAGTGGTGGGCGCTGGGCGTGGCCTTCACCCTGGCGGTCATCGGCCTGGCCAGCTGGCAGGTCTTCGTCGTGCAGGCCGACCGGATCACCGTCACGACCCGCACCTTCTCGATCGTCGACCCCCGCACGGCGACGATCAGCTTCGTCGTGCACAAGCCGCCGACGACCGCCGCCGTGTGCACCGTGCAGGCCCAGGACCTGCGCAAGAACGTCGTCGGCTCGGTGCAGATCGATGCCCCCGCCGCGGCCGAGCGCGACGTGTGGCTCGACGCCACCGTCAAGACGACGACCGAGGCCTATGCCGTGCTCGTCCACGACTGCGTCCGGCGCTGAGCGACCCGCCGGTCCGGACGGTCGGCGCGGCATAGGCTGGGCGACCATGACGGCGACCCCGCACGACAAGCAGCAGCAGGGTTTTGCGACCCGGGCCATCCATGCCGGCCAGGAGGCCGACGAGCTCACCGGGGCGGTCGTGCCGCCCATCTACCAGGTGTCGACCTACAAGCAGGACGGCATCGGCGGGCTGCGCAGCGGCTACGAGTACTCCCGCTCGGCCAACCCCACCCGCACCGCACTCGAGACCTGCCTCGCCTCGCTCGAGGGCGGCGCGCGCGGCTTCGCCTTCGCCTCGGGCCTGGCCGGCCAGGACTGCGTCATCCGCTCACTCGCCCGGCCCGGCGACCATCTCGTCGTGCCCGACGACGCCTACGGCGGCACCTACCGCTACGTCAACCGGGTCGCCCGCCCGCACGGCGTCCAGCACACCGTCGCGCCGATGGGCGACCTCGACGCGATCCGCGCCGCCGTCCGCCCCGGCCAGACCCGCGCGATCTGGGTCGAGACGCCCTCCAACCCGCTGCTCGGCATCGCCGACATCGCCGCGATCGCCGAGATCGCGCACTCCGCCGGGGCGCTGCTCGTCGTCGACAACACCTTCGCGACGAGCTATCTGCAGCAGCCGCTCGCGCTCGGCGCCGACGTGGTCACGCACAGCACGACGAAGTATGCCGGTGGGCACAGTGACGTCGTCGGCGGCGCCGTCGTCGTCGGGGCAGGGGTCCAAGCCGCTGCCGACGACGACATCGGCGAGGATGTCGCGACGCGAATCGGCTTCCACCAGAACGCGATCGGGGCCATCGCCGGCCCCTTCGACGCCTGGCTGGTGCTGCGCGGCCTCAAGACCCTCGCCGTCCGGATGGAGCGGCACTGCGACAACGCCGAGCGGGTCGTCGACTTCCTGCTCGGCCACGACGCGGTCAGCGAGGTCCGCTATCCCGGCCTGGACTCCCACCCCGGATACGACGTCGCCGCGCGGCAGATGCGCCGCTTCGGCGGGATGATCTCCTTCCGGCTGCGCCGCGGCGAGGACGCTGCCGTGAAGGCGGTCGCCGCCACCCGGCTGTGGACCCTCGGCGAGTCCCTCGGCGGTGTCGAGTCCCTCATCGAGCACCCCGGCCGGATGACCCACGCCTCGGTCGTCGGCACCGCCCTCGAGGTGCCCGGCGACCTGGTCCGGCTCTCGGTCGGCATCGAGGACTCCGACGACCTGATCGCCGACCTGCGCGAGGCGCTCGACATCCACGGGTGAGCGAGCAACCCTCCACCACAGCGGCTTTCGTCGTCGACGTCGGCTCGACCTTCACGAAGGCCTCGCTCGTCGCGCTGCCCACCGGCGAGCTGCTCGGCCGCGCCGAGACGACGACGACCCACGGCGTCGGCACCGGTCGCCCCGAGGTCATGGACGGCGTCCGCCGACTCGCCGAGCGCCTCGGGCTGTCCCCCACCCCGGGCCGCGACGCCGAGTGGCTGCTCTGCTCGAGCGCCGGCGGCGGGCTGCGGCTGGCCGTCGTCGGCTATGAGCGACAGGTCACCGCCGAGGCCGGCCACCGGGTCGGGCTGTCGGCCGGCGCCCGCGTCGTGCACGTGAGCGCCGGGCCCCTCGACGCGACCGGCCTGGGCGCCCTGCGCGACGCCCGCCCCGACCTCGTCCTGCTCGTCGGCGGCACGGACGGCGGCAACGCAGAGATCCTGCGCCACAACGCGACTCGGCTCGCCACGAGCCGGCTGCCACGCGGCATACCCGTCGTCGTCGCCGGCAACGTCGACGCCAGGGACGAGGTGGCCGCCACCCTGACCGCCGCCGGGCGCACCCACGTGCTCGCCGACAATGTGCTGCCCGAGATCGGCGTCGTCGCTCCGATGAGCGCCCGCGCGGCGATCCGCGAGGCCTTCCTCCGGCACGTCATCGGCGGCAAGGGCCTGTCCCGCGACCCCGCCTTCCCCCGACTCGTGCGCGCCGCGACGCCCGACGCAGTGCTGCGCGGAGTGGAGGTCCTCGCCGACGCGCTCGGTCACGACGTCCTCGTCGTCGACGTCGGCGGCGCGACAACCGACGTCTACTCGGCCGTCGTCCCCACCGGCGAGGACGCCGGGCTGCGCCGCGACGTCGTCGCCCACCTCACCCACGAGCGCACCGTCGAGGCCGACCTCGGCATGCGCTGGAGTGCCGCCGGGGTGCTCGAGGCCGCCGCCCGCGAGCGCCTCGAGACCTCGTCCGCACTCCCCCGGTATGCCGCGCGCCTCACCACCGCGCCCGACCACCTGCCGACCACGACCGAGGAGCAGCAGCTCGACCTCGAGCTCGCCCGGCTCGCCGCCACCATCGCCGTGCGCCGGCACGGCCGACCGGCCGCGCCCGGTGAACAGCCCCGCCCGCTGACCGACGTCGGGCTCGTCCTCGGTTCGGGAGGAGCTTTGCGCCACAACGATACCGACGAGGTCGCCACCCTCCTGCACGCCGTCGCCGACGACACCGGCGGCGGGTGGCGCACGCCCCGGCACGCCCGGGTGGCCGTCGACGCGGCATACCAGCTCGTGGTGGCGGGCCTGCTGGCCGACAGTCATCCGGGCGCGGCGACGGCCGCTGCGCGGCGCGCGGCGCAGTAGCCTGCCGACCATGGCCAGCGACCCCTCAGCGCCGAGCGGACCACCCGTCACGCTGGCCGACGTGCACGCCGCGCGCACCCTGCTCACCGGAGTCATCCGCACGACGCCGATGGAGTTCAGCCGGGGGCTCACCGACCGGCTCGGCGTCGACGTCCACCTCAAGTGCGAGAACCTCCAGCGGGCCGGATCGTTCAAGATCCGCGGCGCCTATACGCGGATCTCCCGACTGTCCGAGGCCGAGAAGTCACGCGGCGTCGTCGCAGCGAGCGCCGGCAACCACGCCCAGGGCGTGGCCCTCGCCGCCAGCCTGCTCGGCATCCGCTCGCGGGTCTACATGCCGACCGGTGCCGCCCTGCCCAAGCTTGCGGCCACCCGCGGCTACGGCGCCGAGGTCGAGCTGCACGGTCAGACCCTCGACGAGGCGCTCGTCGAGGCGCACGCCTACGCCGAGCGGACCGGCGCGATCCTCATCCACCCCTTCGACCACGCCGACATCGTCGCCGGCCAGGGCACCTGCGGACTCGAGATCCTCGAGCAGGTGCCCCAGGTGGAGACGATCGTCGTGAGCACCGGTGGCGGCGGGCTGGTCGCCGGAATCGCCCTCGCGGTCAAGGCATTCCGACCCGACATCCGGATCATCGGCGTGCAGGCCGAGCAGGCCGCGGCCTATCCGGCGTCGCTCGCCGCCGGTGCGCCGGTGCCGCTCGCCCACATGCAGACGATGGCCGACGGCATCGCCGTGGGCCGACCCGGCGACGTCCCCTTCGGCATCGTCGACGACCTCGTCGACGAGGTCGTCACGGTGAGCGAGGGGTCGCTGTCGCGTGCCGTCGTCTTCCTGCTCGAGCGCGCCAAGCAGGTCGTCGAGCCGGCCGGAGCGGCCGCCGTGGCCTGGCTGCTCGAGCATGGCGAGGGCGTGCCGGGGCCGATCGTCGCCGTGCTGTCCGGCGGTAACATCGACCCGCTGCTGTTGCTGCGGATCATCCGGCACGGTCTGGTCGCCGGCGGGCGCTATCTCGAGGTGACCGTGCGGATGCCGGACCGACCCGGCTCACTGGCCCGACTGATCGCCGACCTCGCCGCGGTCAATGCCAACGTCATCGAGGTCGACCACGTGCGCACCGAGACCGGCCTCGGGGTCGACGAGGTGGAGATCGCCGTCGAGGTGGAGACCCGCGGGCCGGAGCACCGCGAGCAGGTGCTCACGGCGCTGGCCGAGGCCGGCTACCGACTGCGCTGAGGGCGCGGCTGACCCGATGAGCCGGCCGGTCAGCTCGTGTAGGGCGAAGCCTTGAGGATCTTCACCGTCACGGTCTTGCCGTTGGGCGCCTCATAGGTCACCGTGTCGCCGGCCTTCTTGCCGTTGACCGCAGCACCCAGCGGGCTGACCTCGCTGAAGACGTGCAGGTCGGTGTGATCCTGGATCTCGCGGTGGCCGAGCAGGAAGGTCTCCTCCTCGTCGAACATCTCGACGGTGACGACCATGCCGGGCTCGACGATCCCGTCGTCGGCCGGCGGCGTCTCGCCGACGACCGCGGTCTCGAGCAGCTGGGTGATCTGCCGGATCCGGGCCTCCATCTTGCCCTGCTCCTCCTTGGCCGCGTGGTAGCCGCCGT
>DAOTIG010000024.1:0-31996 GCA_035448065.1 Dermatophilaceae bacterium | reverse complement strand
TGCTCGCCTCCACCGACGCCGCAGCGGTCTTCTCGGTGCTGCGCACCGTGCCGTTGCCGCGCCGGATCACCGGCCTGCTCGAGGCCGAGGCCGGCTTCAACGACGCGCCGGTCGTCATCCTCACGACCGCTCTCGCGATGCGACTCACCGGCGGCGAGCAGGAGTCGGCGGCGACGCTCGCGCTCGTCGCGCTGCGCGAGCTGGTCCTCGGTGCGGCGATCGGGCTGGCGATCGGGTGGCTCGGCGGTCGTCTCGTGCGCCGGCTCGCCGGTGGCGCATCGGGGCTCTTCGCGATCGGGCTCGTGACGATCTGCGTGCTCGCGTATGCCGCCGGCGCGGCCACCCACCAGTCCGGCTTCATCGCGGCATACCTGTGTGCGCTCGTGCTCGGCAACTCGGGACTGCCGCACCGGCCGGCGGTGCAGGGCTTCGCACAGGCGCTCGGCACGCTGGCCCAGGTGGGGCTGTTCGTCCTGCTCGGGCTGCTCGCCACGCCGTCCCGGCTGTCCTGGCAGATCGTTCCGGCGGTCGTCATCGGGCTGGTGCTGCT
This sequence comes from Dermatophilaceae bacterium, assembly GCA_035448065.1. Classification (GTDB taxonomy): domain Bacteria; phylum Actinomycetota; class Actinomycetes; order Actinomycetales; family Dermatophilaceae; genus Phosphoribacter. The sequence continues at coordinate 31,446 of DAOTIG010000024.1, read as the reverse complement.
GCTCGTCGCGCGGCCGCTGTCGGTCATCGTGTCGCTCACGCCGTTCCGGGTGCCGTGGCGGGACCAGGCGTTCCTCTCGTGGGCGGGGCTGCGCGGTGCGGTGCCCGTCGTGCTCGCGACCGTGCCGCTGACCGTCGGCGCGATGGGCACCCAGTGGATCTTCGACCTCGTCTTCGTCCTCGTCGTCGTCTTCACGCTCGTGCAGGCGCCCACCCTGCCGTGGGTGGCCCGGCGGCTCGGAGTGGTCGAGCAGGTGCAGGCGGTCGACCTCGACGTCGAGGCGACGCCCGTCGAGGAGCTCGACGCCGACATCGTCGTGGCCAGGATCGGCCCGGAGTCGCGGCTGCACGGCGTCGAGGTCTTCGAGCTGCGGCTGCCGCGCGGGGCGAACGTCACGCTCGTCGTCCGCGGCGACGAGTCCTTCGTGCCGACCTCCACCACCCGGCTCAAGCATGGGGACGAGTTGCTCGTCGTCACCACCCGGGCCGCGCGTGAGCAGACCGAGCAGCGGCTCGTCCGGGTGAGCCGGCACGGGCGACTGGCCGGCTGGGGCGAGCCGTAGACTGTGCCGGCGGGCTTCCCTGGCGGGGCCGCCACGATCCGACCGGGTCGGGGTGCGGCGCCGGGCGGTCCGCCCCGTCCGTCCGTCGCCGTCCAAGGAGTCCCTGTCGTGCCCACGTACGCCTACCGGTGCACGTCCTGCGAGCACGAGTTCGACCTCGTGCAGTCGTTCAGCGACGACCCGCTCACCGTCTGCCCCGAGTGCGACGGTCGGCTGCGCAAGGTCTACGGCTCGGTCGGCGTGACCTTCAAGGGATCGGGGTTCTACCGCACCGACTCGCGCGCGTCGTCGGGCAAGGGGTCGGGGTCGTCGAGCAGCGGGTCGTCGGGCTCGGGCTCGTCGGGCACGGGGTCCGCCGGTTCAGGAGCGGGATCGTCCGGGTCCGGGTCCGGCTCCGGGTCATCGAGCTCGGGCTCCGGCTCGGCTGGCTCTGCGTCCTCGGGATCGTCGGGTTCGTCCGGCTCGGCGAGCTCGGCCGGGTCCAGCTCGTCCGGCACCTCCGGATCCTGACCACCACGTCCGTTCTGGCCCGCTGACGCACCTCACCGCTGACGCCCTGGGACACGGTCGAGAGCCGCAGCCCACCGAGCACGCCGAAGGGGCGGGAGCCAATCGGCTTCCGCCCCTTCGGGTTTCGCGGCTCGAATGCCGCGGTTGGCCTGCTGGTGGTCGGTCCGACCGGGAGCTCCGATCGTACCGACCGGCGTGACTCAGCGTGCGTCGCCGCGGCGCAGCGCGTCGCGGATCTCGGTGAGCAGGATGACCTCCTCCGATGGGGCCTCGGACTCGGGCTCCTCGCCGGACTTGCGGCGCTCGGCGAGCTTGTTCATCGGCGCGACGACGATGAAGTAGACGGCCGCGGCGATGATGAGGAAGGAGATCAGGACGGTGAGGAAAGCGCCGAGGTGCACGCCACCGGGGACCCAGTTGGAGAAGTCCGGCTGGCCGCCGAGCTTGCCGATGAGGTCCATGATGATCGTGACGAATGCCTCGATGACCTTGCCGAATGCACCCGCGATGACGACGGCGACCGCAAGGTCGACGACGTTCCCGCGCATGAGGAAGTCCTTGAAACCCTTGAGCATGGGTGTGTTTCCTTTTCTAGGGGTGGGCTCCCGACACTGGGAGGTGCAACTCCCCTCACGCGAGGGGTGACGGGCGGGTGGTACGCCCCCAGGGAGCTGTTATCGAGTCGCCCGGCCAAGGGCCGGTGTCGTGTGGAACTCCCCCGGTCGAGCGGAAATTACCGTAGCGGAAACGCTTGAACTGCGAAAATCGACACGCCGCCAGGTGTGAACAACTGCCACGTCCTGTGAATGTGACGGCGGGCGTGCGCAGGCCGTGCCACCGCCACCGCGCCCCGCTCAGCGCCGGTTGAGGGCTCTCGACAGAGGAGCTGCGCTCAGGGCAACACGGCGACGATGAGGCCACCTCCGAGACCGCTGGGTCCGACTGCCGCCGCGACCGCCGCGGCCTGTGCCGTTGGTACGGCGACGACCAGCCGAGCCTCGGCTCCGGATAGGCCAGCTCCAGACAGGCCAGCGCCGGACAGGCCAGCTCCGGACAGGCCAGCTCCGGATAGGACGACCCCGGCGCCCCCGGCACCGCCCAGACCCAGGCCTTCGCCCGCACCGAGCGTCGAGGTGCTGCCGTCGGCCCCACCGCCGGCGCGGCCGAGCACGAGCGCGGTCTCGACGACGATCGCGCCGGTGCCCGCGGCGAGCAGCCGAACCCGGTCGCCGGGGCGCAGCACGGCGAGCATCGTGGGATCGGCCAGCGCCACGCCGACGGCCACCTCGCCCGAGGGTCGGCCGGCGAGGACGCCGGGACCGAGGACCCGGCTGGCCGTGACCAGCTCGCCGGCCCCCACCGGTCCGGTGACCGTCCGGCCGATCAGGGAGTCGGCGGCGGGCAGGGGCGCAGCCGGCACCATAGCTGGATCCACCTGTCGCACAACGAGATCCGCCGCGACTAGCCGATGCCCGGCCGGCAGGTCGCGACTCGCGACAACCGCTGGGACACCGATGACGATCGGCGCCGGCAGCAGCGTCGCGACCGCTACCCACCCCGCGGCCCCGGCGAGCAGCGACGCCCCGGCTCGTCGCACTCGGCGCCTGACCACGCCTCGACGGCGACCCGCGGCCCACCGCGGCATACCGGTCATGGCAGCTCGAAGGGCAGCCGCAATCCGTCGAGCGACCGGCGGCACGGGCAGGTCGCCGCGGCGTCGTCGACGTGCTCGGGCAGGAGCCGCACGATGTCGCCGACGAGCGCCTTGAAGCCCGGCATCAGCCGCCCGAAGGTCTTCACGACCTCGTCGTGGGTCACCCCGTCGCCGTCATCGACGCCCGCGTCGAGGTCGGTGACGAGCGCGACCGTCGTGAAGCACATCGCCAGCTCGCGGGCGATCGCCGCCTCGGGCATGGCGGTCATCCCGACGATGTCCCAGCCGGCCGCCTGGTGCCACCGGCTCTCCGCCCGGGTCGAGAAGCGCGGGCCGTTGACGACGACGAGCGTGCCGCCGAGCTGGCGCGGCATACCGGAGTCGTCGAGGGCGGCACCTGCCGCGGCTCGTCCGGCGGGGCAGTAGGGGTCGGCGAAGCCAACATGGACGACCGCGCCGATCTCGTCGTAGAGCGTGGAGTCTCGGCCCCAGGTGCGGTCGACGAGCTGATCGGGGACGACGACGGTGCCGGCCGGCAGCTCGGCGCGCAGGCTGCCCACGGCGCACGGGGCGACCACCTGGCGCACCCCCAGCGAGCGCAGCGCCCACAGATTGGCGCGATAGTTGACCCGGTGCGGCGGGAAGCGGTGGTCGTGCCCGTGCCGTGCGATGAACGCGACCGGCCGCCCGTGCAGCTCGCCGACCACGAGGTCGTCGCTGGGCGCGCCGAAAGGCGTGCTCACCTCGACCCGCCGCGCGTCCGCGAGGAAGGAGTAGAACCCCGACCCGCCGATGACCCCGATCCGTGCCTGCTCGCTCATGAGCGCAGACTACGGATTCCGGTATGCCGCCCGCTCACCTCCCGCGCGCCCTGTGGACATCGCGGGGTGGCGGGTGGGGGGTTGTGGACAGGCGGGCGGGCGGCGTGGGGTCAGGGTGCGTTAGCAGGCTGGCGCCTCGCAGCGGCAGGGGCAGGTGGGGATGCACACGGTGACGAAGCACTCGTCCGGGCACGAGCAGGCTTCGACGCGAGCCTCGGACCGGAGGATGGCGGGCATCGCTGCGGCGAGCGCGTCGGCCTGCTCCTGAAGGCGCCGTCGATAGGCCAGCTCGGGGGCGTCGCGCACGTCCTGCTCGGTGGGATAGTCGATCGGCCCGCCGGCGCGCGCCCGGGCGGCGTCACGTCGATACCGTTGCGAGACAGGCACTCTCGCTGGACGCCGGTCGTAGCGGATCTGGGTGTACCACGGACGCTCCTCCGGCTGGGCGGGTCGAGGTGGGCCGGCAGCCGACGGCCGCTCGCGTCGAGGGCGCGGTTGCGAGGCTCGGGCTGGACCGGCTCGCCGTGGTCGTCGACGACGGCGAGGCGCAGCTGTGCTTGGGCGAGGATCCGCTCGAGCTCGTCGACCCTCGGCGCCCGGCGCTCTGCCTCGAGGTCACCGATCCGACTCGGCGGTGCTCCGAGGGCGCGTGCGAGGTCGCGTTGGCTGAGGTCGGCACGCCGACGGACGACGCGCAGGTAGCCCACCACGTCGAGCCTCGGACGGGGCGGCTGCCCTTCCGCAGTCACGGCCCCCATCGGCGTGGTGTTCGCCGGCCCGACCACCGCGTCCTCCCCGTTCTGCGACAACGAGACGGTGGAGTCTGTGGCGGCGGGGGCGCCGTCCTGCGCGGACGGTTCCACGTCCACTGTCGTGGAGTCGATCATCTGGCCCTCCTGGCTGGTCGTGAGTGACGGTGGCTGGCGATGGGTGGCCCCCGCGGGCTCTTGTCGCCTGCTCGATTGCCGCCATGCTCACGCGCACCTCTGACAGGCCACCGCTGAGGCCGCCACTGGCCCGCCAGCAGCCCAGCCCAGGGCCACGCACCACGCTTATCCCGGCGATGCGTCATTACTGGCACCACGCCAGCAGCCACACACCGGGCCCACCACCTTGTCCCCGGCGATACGGCGTTGCCCGCACCACGCCAGCAGCGCCGCTCGGCCACCCACCACGTTGTCGCCGGCGATACGGCATTGCCCGCACCACGCCAGCAGGGCCGTACCGCGCCGGACAACCTCGGGACCCTGCCCCGCCGCTGCAGGCACCCCGCCAGCAACGCCGTACCGCGCCGAACAACCACCACGACCCTCCCCGCCGCTGCTGGCATCACGCCAGCAGCGGCGATCGGGTCGGCCCTTGTCGTGCGGTGGCGCTTACTCCCAGTGTGGGGGGCGCTGCTCCTCGAGCCATCGGTCGTGGGCCGACTCACTGGCCGGCCGGTCGCCCCACCCGACGTCCGAATCGTCACGCGCGCTGTCGAAGGGGCTGCGCTGGGCGCGCTTCGCGGTCGAGGGGTCGGCATCGTCTGCGCGGCCGGCCACCCCGCCGCCGGCCACCCCGCCGCCGGCCGCCCCGCCGTCAGAGCCCGCACGACGCAACGGCGCCGTGTCGTCCTCGCGGCTCGCATCACTGCGCTTCGCTTGCGCCGCAGCGCGTTTCGTGACCGCCACGATCCTCGCCACCTCTCGCGCCGGGTCTCGGAACAGATCGGTGCTCCAGACCCGCGCCGGCTCCCAGCCCATCCGACGCAACTGCAGCCCACGCAACCGGTCTCGCCCACGAACGCCGGGCAGAGCGGCATACGCCGGTCCGTCGCCCTCGACCGCAACCAGCCACCGACCCGGATACGACGGGTGGCCGACGACCAGCTCGATCCGGTGCTCGCCGACGCCGAGGTCCTGCTCGACGACCAGCCCCTCGGCCCGCAGCCGGGTCGCAAGGTAGTCCATCAGCGGATCCGGGTCGCCGGAGGCGCCCTCGCCCAGCCCGCCCCGCTCGGCCACCCGCAGCAGGTCGAGCAATCGGGTCGCGCCCGGCGTGCGAAGCCGATCCGGGTCCAGATCGGCCGCATCCAGCGTCGTGACGACGACCAGCTCCCGCCGCGCCAAGGTCGTCGCCGCCAACAGCTCGTGCTCGGCCTGCTCGCCGGCCAAGGTCGGGAAGCGGTGCAACACCCGGCCGTGCGGCGTGCGCCCGTAGCCCACCGACAGCACGACGATGTCACGCGTCAGCCCCTGCGCCCGCCAGTAGGGCACGACGACCAGGGGCTCCCCACCGGCGCCGGCATCGGCCAGCCGATCGACCACCTCGGGCTCGTCCTCGAGCAGCCCCACCTGCGCCTGCAGCGCGGTCCGGACCAGCCGCGCCATCGGCTCGGTGAGAGTGACGATCGCAAGGCTGCGCGCCACGTCCGTGCGCAGCGCGTCGACGACCACCTCGACCACCTTGGCGACCTCGGCCTCGGTCGACTCGATCGCGCCGTCGGTGCCCGGCAGCACGGCTCCCGTGCCGTCGGCCCGCTCGAGCCGCAGCACCGGCGGCGTCGGACCCGGCACCGCGAAGCGCCGAGCCGCCGGGTCGGCCAGGTGCAGCCTCGGGTCGACCGGCTCGTGCCACCAGCTGAGCCGTCGGGTCGGCAGCACGGCGCTCGCAGCCGCAAGCAGCGATGCACCCAAGGGCAGTTGATCCGGATCGTTATGCCGCGCACCCGCCTCGGTCTTGCCTGCCGCAGCCGCACCTGCCGCGCCAGCCGCACCAGCCGCGCTCGAAGCCGCCGCTCCCCCGCCACCAGCCGCAGCCGCACCCGCAGACCCCAGCCCGACCCGGAACGCCGACGGCCCCCGCCCACCCGGGTCGCCCACGACGAGCACCTGCCCGGCCCGGGACAGCGCCGACACCGTCTCGGCCGTCGTCACCAGGTCCGCGTCGTCGACGATCACCACGTCGAACACCGTGCCCGGCTCGATGAGCTGGGCCGCGGCATACGGGCTGACCGCGACGCACGGCCGCAGCGCGAGCACGACCTGCTCGGCCTCGCGGAACAGGTCCGCGAAGGGCAGCTGCCCGTGCTCCATCCGGCTCTGGGTGTGCAGCAGGTCGGTCTGCCGGGGGTTGGCGCGGGCCCGCTGCCGCGAGCGCTGGTCGACGAGCGCGCGCACCCGACCGGCGTCGATGATCCGCGCCTGCGCGTCGAGCTCAGCCAGCTCGGTGGCCTGGTCGCGCAGCGAGGCGCCGTCGTGCGCGGCATACCGGGTGTCGTGCGTGGTGACGTCGAGGGCGAGCGAGGCCCACCACAGATGCTCGGTCTCGGCACCGACCTGCTCGGCCGGCACCCCGCGCCGCGCGAGGTCGTCGACGACCTCGCCCAGCCCGGCCTCGCGCAGCCGCACCAGCCGGGGCGTCACCCGGGGCAGCACCTCGAGTCGGCCGAGGTTCTCGCGCAGCCGGGTGAGCCGGGCCCGCAGGAAGGTCAGCGAGATCGTCGTGAGCCCCCCGCCCTCCTCGGTCGGCGCGAGCCGCTCGGAGAGCCAGGCCAGGTCGTCGTGCAAGGTCGCATAGGCGGCCTGCGCCTCGTCGAGCCGCGGCGAGATCTCCGGCCGACCGCCCGCGCCGACGAGGTCGTGCCAGAGCCGGCGCTGGGCGCGCGCCGAGACCAGCTCGGCGTGCAGGTCGGCGGGCGGACGGCCGGGGCGCAGCATCCGCCGGGCCTGGCGGCGGACCCGCCACCGGGTCAGCGGGCCGAGCTCGATCGACTGCCCGGCCCGAAACTCCACCGACCCGGTCGCCACGACATGCTCGTCGAGCGGGATGTCGAAGATCTCCGGCCGGAACACCTCGAGCGTCTCGCGCACCCCGTGCATCGTCTCCAGGGCCCGGCCCCAGTCGGCGACGTCGTGCGCCGGCGGCAGGCTGCTCTCGCGCAGGATCGTGTCGAGCTGCTCGCGCGGCGTGTCGAGGCCGTCGCCGGCGAGCCGCTCGACGATCTCCCGCGCGCGGGCGACCTGCTCGTCGGTGGTGACGTCCGCGGCATACCAGGGGTCGGCGGCCGAGGACCAGGCGCCGTCGCGCGCGGCCTGGGTCAGCTCCTCGGTGAGCTCGGCGAGTCGCGCCCGGTCGACCGCACGCAGCGCCGCGCCGGTGAGCCGCACCCGGCTGCCGGGCGCGGGGTCGAGCGCGGTGAGCCGGGCCAGCTCGTGCTGGATCTGGTATGCCGTGACCCCCCACGGATCGCGGCGCTCGTGCAGCGCCTCGACGTGGTTGTGCAGGGCCTGCTGGCGCTCGGCGATATCGGTGGCCCGCTCGATCCGGTCGCGCGGATCGGCCAGCTCGGCGAGCTCGCGGTCGTCGAGGGCTTCGGCGCGCACGAGCGCCTGGCCGAGCTCGTGGACGACCGGGCCACGGTCCTCGCCGGCGCCGATGCAGTCGAGTACGAGCTCGCGCAGCCCGACCGTCGCGAGCCGGGCCCGCAGCGCCTGGATCGTCGCGCGGGACGGAGTGACGTAGAGAACGCTGCGGTCGTCGTGGGCGAGGGCGGCGACGATGGCGGCGACCGTCTGGGTCCGCCCGGTGCCGGGCGGCGCGTGCAGCACGAGCGGCCGCCCGGCGCGGACGTGCTCGAGCACCTCCTGCTGGTCGCCGTCGAGGTCGAGGGCGAGCACCTCCCGCTCGGGATCGCGCAGCGGGGCGGTGGCGGGCAGCTCGCCGCCGACCCGGGCGGCGGCGTCGGAGTCGCCGGCGAGTGCGGCGAGCAGCGGCACCTGGGCCAGCCACTGGGTGTTGCGCCCGACGTCGGCGACCATGATCGGCTTGCCGTAGGGATAGGTGCCGAGGACCAGCCGGGGGGCGACGGCGAAGCCCGGGACGTCGACGCACAGGCGACCGAGGGCGGCATACACGGGATAGGGGTCGAAGCCACCACCACCCCGCAGCTCGGTGAGCGAGCTGAGCGAGGCGGCGTCGACCGGGATGCCCGCGACCGACTGCAGATAGTTGACCAGCGCCGGGTTGACCTCGACGCTCTGCCCGAGGTCGACGACGAAGTCGGCCTCGGCGGTGGTCGTCGGGCGCAGGGTGGCCGTGCGCAGCAGCACCGGTGCCTCGACGACGGCCCGGGCGCGCGGCGGATCCCAGGTGGCGACGCCGATCGCGAGGAAGCAGGCGGCCAGGCCGCGCTCGTCGCGCAGCGTCTCGGCGTGCTCGTGCAGGCGGCGCGCGGTGGCCAGCGCCTCGTCGAACGCGACCGACTCGCGGACCAGGTCGGACAGGGTCGTGCGGCGGCCGGCGAGCAGCATCGACACCCCGCCCGGATGGGCGTTGGTGAGGTCGAGGTGCCCGCTGCGGGAGTCCGGCGCCCAGAGCAGCGTGTTGCGCCCACCGACCTCCGACAGCTCGCGGGCCCAGCCCGCCATGGTCTCGGTGACGCTCACCTGGTCAGGCTAGACGCTGGGCTTGCGCGGGCCGTGGTGCTCGCTCGGGGTGTCCGAGATCAGGGCCGTTCGGTGAGGTCGAGGCGGGCGAGATACGCGCCGTCGGCAGGGCGGCATACCCACCCGCGACGGAAGAGGATGCGCAACATCCGGTCGTTGTCGAGCGCGACGTCGGCGGTCAGGCCGCGCAGGCCGCGCTTGCGTGCGACGGCGGTGACGATGTCGACGAGCTTGCCGCCCAGGCCCTTGCCCTGCCATGTGTCCTCGAGCAGGAAGGCGACCGCGTCGACGCCCGGCTCGTCGGTGTGGGTGAGGTGAGCCAGGCCGACGACGTCGCCGCTGCTCGGGTCGATGATGAGCATCGTCGTGCCGAGCTCGGGGTCGAACATCCAGTCGACGAGCGGGTCGGGCACCTCGTCGTGGCCGCCTGAGGCGGTGGCGCGGACCGGCGGCTGCAGACAGCGCCAGGCGAGACTCTCGACCGAGCAGCGCTGGTGCATGGCGCGGACCAACTCGCGGTCGGCTGGGGTGACCAGCCGGATGATGGGCTCGACGGTGGTCACGCAGGTCCTTCGGTGGTGCTCGAGTGGTGCTCGTCGCGTCCGGATCCGGCCGCGCTCTCCATGGTATGCCGCGCATCCGCTCGCCCCGCGCCCCGGGGGTGGGCGGGCGGGATACCCTTGGCGGCGGTCGCCGCGCCGTGAGGCGTGGCCCGCCCTCGTAGCTCAGGGGATAGAGCACCGCTCTCCTAAAGCGGGTGTCGGCAGTTCGAATCTGCCCGGGGGCACTAACCCTTTTCCGCAGGTCACAGACCACTTTCGGTGTGACCCTCCCCCGTCTCAGAAGGTGCGCCGGTGCGATCCGTACCCGTGCCGTTCCCATGCCCTCACGGAGACCTGTCCCTTGCGCGACTCGCGATAGTCGTCCGCGAGCTCGCTCACCGTGATGCGGCCCGCCGAGCAGTCAGCTTCTGCGAGGCGATAGCGGCTCATCACAGATGAGCCTGTAACTGATCGCTCGCAGAAGATTCGACTTGCCGGAGGCGTTCGCACCCAGGATGGCGATGACAGGGAGAACATTCACCGTCGTGCCATCGTCAGCTACCGTCGTCGGGATCCCCACGCCCGAGTCGAGGCGCGTGGCGGTCATGGACACCGACGTCTCGCGACGGAAGGAACGGTAGTTCGAGACGCGGAAGCCTAGGATCACGGGAGCCCCTCTGCGGTACATCCAGCGCACCACTCGCGCTGGTTTCTGCAGAGATTGTGCGCAAATCGCGCCGAGAGATGCTGTCTTCCACACGTTGATGCCACATCGTGACCAACGCGCGAGCCGACCTGGGCTGTTGGCGCGACCCCGTCGCAGATCCCGCGGGGACAGGTCGCGTATCACCTGGCCGTTGACATCACCCAGACAAGGACGGATCGCTGGTGTGGCGTGAGCAGTTTCCTTACTGGCTCAAGCGCGCCTTCGGCGCGAAGAAGCGCAGGGCCCCGCGATGGGGACCCCGCGCTCCGGCGATGGCGCGCCTACGCGCACCCCACCGCACCCCGCGACCTCCTCAGGGGGTCACGCCAGGCGCTTAGCGATCTCCTCGTGACTGACGGCGTGACGCCCGTGCGCGAAGTAGTCATCGGACACCTCGACGCCCTCCTCTCGCAGTCGGCGGACGCACTCATCACGTCCCAGTCCCTCGTCCGACCGCCACATGTCAGGGATCCACCCTCCAGCCCCGAGAACGCGGTGGGCGTACTTCACGTCCGGGCTGGATGACATCACGCGGCCAACGGCTAGGCCGGCCCGGGCATGGCCGTAGACGACTTGGCTGATGTCGCCGTAGGTGGTCCACTCGCCGGCCTTCAGGGAGTTGGCGGCGTCGATGATCCTGCGACTCAAGCGGTAGCGCGCCGCCAGGCGCCAGTGCTGGGGCTGCACCCCGGGCACCAGCTCGACCAGTCCCTGCTTCGTGAGCGCCTGCAGCGCTAGGTACGCGTTGGGCTGATCCATGTCTACGGCCTTGGCAAGGTCGCCGGTCTTGATCCCCTTCTCGTCCACCCCCAGCATCAGGTCGACGAGCTGCTGCTGCTTCGGCCCACGAGCCTCGGGAAGCGCGAACTCCTCCTCGATCCCCGCCACGACCGGGCCGGCCTCCCTTCGCTCCAAGGCCACAGCCAGTTCCTCCATGGCCTCCACCAGCCCCGCCAGGGCCTGACTCCCACGCCTGAGGAACGAGGCGTACTCGCTGTTAGTGCTCATGTTTGCCTCCTTAAAGTGATAGTTTCCCCGCCACAAGTAGAGCACGGTCCTTGGGGCAAGGCAAGTACCACTTGCATACCTCAAACTACAGTGCACCTTGTGGGTGCCTCGCCCCCTCCCTGGGCCCTGCGCTGTCGAGCGACGTGGCGCCCTGATGCCCTTTCAAGCGCTGGTGAAGAGGGGAGCCCCCGCCCTCGCCTGCCTGGCCGAGTGCCACAGAGGACCACTGCCCACCTCGAGCGCGTTCGTCCTCGAATACCCGCGTGATGGCGTGCCAGATGCGCCTTCTACGCGTGACCTCCCGGCCGCCTGAGGTCCGGTCGGTGCGCAAACCCGCGACGAGAGTCCGCCCCCGTGGCAGAGGCATGCTGAGGTACCCCAGCGGTGCCTTCGGCGTCGAGAGCAGCCATGAGCAACTCGTATAGAGGAGTACGAAAACCCTTGCAGCGAAAGGGCTCCCGGTCTGCAGCTTGCGCCCAGTCGGACTCCTAAAGCGGGTGTCGGCAGTTCGAATCTGCCCGGGGGCACTCAGCGTCAAATAGTGCCGACAAGGGTGTGCCGCCCGACACCGGGAGAGTCCACGCCGTGCCGCCCTGCCGCCTGACGAGGGTGACGGCGTCCACCGAGGCCGCCGTCACAACCACAGCTCGCGGTTCGACCGAAGCCGGTCGGCGATGACCAGTCAGCATCGCGACGATCAACCCTAGAGTGCGCCTCAAGCGCTAGCGTGCCGTCATGACGGTCGACCGATCCGGCAAATGGTGGACGGGAACGAGCCCGGACGACGTCGACACCCAATGGACCCCTGAGGCCAAGGCTGCCTATGGGCAGCGGCTCGAGGAGCTGCATGCCGCCCTCGCTGAACACTCCGCCCTGGTCATGGACCGGAGGGGTCGAGAGAGCGAGTTCAAGGGGTACTTCGATTCCGTCGACCGGCTCAAGCGAGCTGCAGCGGCGTTCTCTGACGCCGAGTTCGACCTGTGCGGCTCGTTTCCGCTCGCGATCGAGGTCGATGAGGACGACCACGACGGAGAGGACGAGGAGACCGAGCCGTGGGAGCCGGCAGCCGTTCTGAGCGCAGTCGGTCGCTGGGACTTCCACCTTCACGACGCCGACGCCCTGCTGGCTGCCGGTCGACAGGCGCGTCAGGAGGCATACCCGGACGAGAGCGCCGAGGATCGCCGCGAAGCGGTTAAACGACCAGAGCAGGCGGCCTACGAGATCACGCACGCACGGGGGTGGGACGCCCTCATCGAAGCACCGGGACTGGCGCTGTTCGTCGACTCGATGTCCTTCATCCCCCAGCCCGACTATCAAGGGATGGGCACCGACCCGTACGCCATCGTGAGGTTTGACGACTGACACGTCGAGCCAGCCTGGCGACTGCCTGAGAGGTCCCACAGCGCCCGAAGAACCAAGACAGCTGGCGGCACGACGGCCAGCGCAGTTTTGCATAACACGCAATCCACCTTGCTCGTTGCGCTACATGAATGGTCGAACCCCGACCCGGTCGCAATCGCCACTGAGGCCTACTGGCTCCTCACCGCCGGGCAGCGCGCAGCACATGCCGGCGGAACAGCTCGGCGCTCGGCAGCAGCCGCCGCTCGGTCCACCCGAGCCCGATCTCCCGATGCGCCCCCGGGTCGAGCAAGCGCAGCAGGGTGATCGTGCCGATCCCCTCCGGCAGCGGATCGAGCCCCGTCGCCGGCAGGATCGCCACCCCCAACCCCGCCGCGACGAACCCCCGCACCGTCTCGACATCGTCCGCCACGAAGCCGACCTCGGGCTCGAATCCCGCTGCAGCACACAGGTCCCGGCCGATCACGCCGAGCGGTGAGGTGCGCGGCATACCGACGAAGGACTCGCCACGCGCGTCGGAGAGCCACACGTCCCCGCGCTGCGCCAACGGATTCCCCTTGTGCACCGCGAGGAAGAGCGGCTCGTCGAAGAGCCGGCGCCATCGCGCGCCGACACCGCTGGGCCGCACCGTCGTCAGCGCCAGATCCAGCCGCGCCGAGGCCGACGTGTCTAGCACCTCCGGCCCGTCCTCCTGGTCCTCGTCGAGCTCGATAAGCACGAAGCGCACCAGCGGATGCCGCGCCCGGAAGTCCGCGATCACCGACGGCAGCAGCCACCCGCCGAGCGTCGACTCGAAGCCGAGCGTCACCGTGCCCCGCTCCGGGTCGACGAGCTCGGCCACCGCGGCATAGCCGTCATCGAGCTCGGCGACGACCCGGTCGGCATACCGCTTGAAGATCGCCCCCGCGTGGGTGAGCCGCAGCACCCGACCGGACCGCACGAGCAGCGGCGCCCCGACCTCGGCGGACAGCGCGGCCAGCGCGCGCGACACCTGCGGCTGGCTCACCCGGCAGATGTCGGCGACCTCGGTCACCGTCGCACCGTCGGCCACCTGCTGGAACCAGCGCAGCACCTCGGTCTCCACCCGAACAGACTAGACCCATGCATATTGTGCATGTGTCAGCGTGCTCTCCTGTATTGGACGCATGGGTATGCCGCTTGGCAAACTTGACGCATGAGCAGCACGATCCCCACGGACCGCCCGATGACCTTCGTTGACACCATCAAGACCGCCTGGACCACCCGGACCGCCCGGGCCCGCACGATGCGCGAGCTGGACAACTACCACACCCGCGCCGAGATCGAGGACCTGCTCGCCGCAGCCGACCGCTCCGACTCCCCCGAGGCCGAGTGGCTGCGCGGCGTCCTCAACACCAAGCTGCAGGGCATGGCGCTGCGTCGCAACCACAGCTACGCCGCCTGACCGCACCCCGCCGGCCCTCGGGCCGACGCCAGGTCAGCGCCGGGGCGGGCCGCCCGCGCCCGCACCTGCCCACCCCGCGCGACCGCACGTGGACCAGTCCCTCCGTGGGACTGGTCCACGTTCGCGTTTGCCGCCCGATCGGCCAGTGGCCCGGCAGGATGGAGCGATGAGCGCTCCCACCGAGCCCACCGCGACGGACAGCACCGAGCGGCTCGAGGTGCACGTCTGGGCCGACCTGGTCTGCCCGTGGTGCTACATCGCCGCGCACCGGCTCGATGCCGCGATCGCGGCATACGAGCTGCCGTCGACGGTCGTCGTGCGGCACCGCGCCTTCGAGCTCGAGCCGGGTATGCCGCGCGACGTGCGGGTGCCGGTCGCGGACTATCTCGGCGAGAAGTACGGCGGGGGGCGCGCCGCGGGGGTGGCGATGACCGAGCGGGTCGCCGGCGTGGCGGCCGAGGACGGGCTGCGGCTGGACTTCGCTCGGGCCGTCAAGACGTCGACCTTCGACGCGCACCGGCTGGTCGCCCTGGCCGACGATCTTGGCGGCTGGCAGCTGGCGCGAGCGGCGATGGAGCGCTTCTATGCCGCGCACTTCCAGGAGGGCGTGGCGCTCGCCGACCACGGGATGCTCGTGCGGCTGGCAGCGGAGGCCGGGCTCGACGAGCGTCGGGTGGCCGAGGTCCTCGAGAGTGACGACGCGCGCGATGTCGGCGGGTATGCCGCCGCGGTACGCGACGACGAGGCGCAGGCGCGGGCCACGGGGGTCAGCTCGGTGCCCTTCGCCGTGGCCGGGGGGCGGCTGGGGGTCTCGGGCGCGCAGCCGGTCGAGGTCTATGTCGAGCTGTTGCGCCGCGCGGCCGCTGGGGGCTGATGGTCCACTCGGCGTGCTGTGGTCCGCTCGGCGCGGGAAGGTCCACTCGGCGAAGGCCGTGGCGTGGGCAGCGCGCCCCACACCACGGACTTAGGGTTCAGCAGCAGGCCGCGCTTGTCTTGAAGTAGATGGGCGAGACCAACACAAATTGAGGCCGAGGAGTCGCCGTCGCCACGTTGTTGGTGTAGCTGAAGGTGAAGGACGTCAAGCCGGCTGAGCCGGTGTAGCTGAACTTGACCGTGCCCAGGGAACTGCTCGCGCTCAGCTGCGTGAAGGTGGTCGCGGTTGCGGTGTCTCCAGACACGGAGATGGTCGAGCTCGGGGACACCGTGCTGGCGGTGAAGCCGGTCGCTCTCACCTTGTCCTTGTACTGCCCGACGCTGTCGCTGTCTCCATCGACGTCGGCGACGTAGAAGTAGGCGCAGTAGATCGGCTTGCTGAAGGTCATGGTGAACGTCTGGCCGTTGCCGTTGGTCGAGGTGGTATTGCCCTGGTTGAGCGAGAGCCAGGTTGCCGTGGAGCCGAGACCCACCCCACCGATGTTCGTCTCGGCGGCCGTGCTGTTGGTGTAGAAGTAGCGGTTGTTCACGCCCGACACCCCCCCACTGGGGGAGTTGATGTTCGAGATGGTTGCCGCCGTCAGGGTCACCCCCGACGGAGGGCTGCTGGGAGAGATCGACCACTGGGCCAGGCTCGTGAACGTGGTGCCAGACGTCCCCTGCAGGGTGTACAGGGTGTTGTTCGTGCAGCCGCTCGCGGCGTAGGACGGCACAGCCGTGGCAAGCGTGACGACGGGGACAGCCCAGGCCGCTCCCGCGGCGACAGATCGCCGACTGATGGCGCGAGCGCCCTGCGACTCCATGCTCATTCCTTCCAGTTCCCCCCGGGAGGTATCAGGGGGAATCGCTTTCGCTTCCCCAGCCTCTATGGTACGGACCTCCGACCTCTCGGAGCACAGCCGAATGGCTCGTGATGGGTCGTGACACGGCAGTCGGCCCCGCCACCCGGAGGAGTGGCGGGGCCGGCTGGCTGTCGGTCGGTCAGTAGCGACCGTAGGAGACGTTGCTGTAGGTCCAGATCTTGCGCAGGCTGGTCAGCGTGCCGCTGCGCGAGGCGTCGATGAGCATGCCGCTGCCGGCGTAGATGCCGACGTGGTAGGCCGGGTAGCCGAAGAAGATGAGGTCGCCGGGCTGCGGGTTGCTCACCTTGACCGAGCCGACCCGCTGCGCCTCCGCGGTGCGCGGGATCGACTTGCCGGCCATCCGGTAGACGAGCCCGGTGAAGCCGGAGCAGTCGACACCCGACGTGGTGGTGCCGCCGTAGACATAGGGCAGGCCGCGCAGGCTCATGGCGATCGAGATGATCGAGCCGTCGTTGGGGATGCTCGGCGCGGGAGCGGCCGCCGGGGCAGCCGCCGGAGCCGCTGCGGCCGGAGCGGTGGCCGCCGGAGCCGTGCGAGTCGTCGTGCGCGAGGCGCGGTCAGCCGCCGCCGGGGCCGCAACGACCTTCTTGGGGGTGAAGCCGAGCGAGCCGTAGCCGACGACGACCCGATCCGGGCCGGTGACGACCGGGCCGAGCTCGACGACTGCCGGAGCGGCGGGAGCCGCGACCGCGGCGGCCTCGGCGGCGGCCGGCTCGTTGTCGCCGGGCAGGCTGACGACGGTCGCGCTCGTGGTCACCTCAGCAGCCTGAGCGGCCTGCGAGGGAAGGACGGCGCCGGCCACCAGACCGGTCGAGAAGACGGCGACGGCAGACACACGGGCGGCCGGCTTGGCGGCGTCCGACGCGATCTGCCCGATTTCCTGCACAGGGGAGTACCCCGGCGCGCGATGGCGCCCGACGTGCTGAGCCACGATGAACCTCTCCACACGCCTACGAGGTGAGCTGTCGGGTTCGGGTGGGAGTTGTCACCCGGCTCGGCGGCCCCGCATCAGGCCCGACAAGCTTCACCCCAAGGACGCCTCACAGCGCCCGAAGTTGGTTCCCCCGCCCCTGCCTGGCGAACTCGCAGATCCCTGGGCAGTGGCAGGACTCGGCGATCCGCTCAGGGGCCCGCCCGGTCTGGGCAGGTACAGCGAGGGTAGCCCAGCACCCCGCCGATTGTCACGTTCCGGTCACGAAACGACCACGCGACGGTCAAGGCCCCCCGGTATGCCGCGCGCTCGCCGACGCCCCCAGCCCACGCTCACGCGGGTCTCGGGACCACTCAGTCGCGTGCGCTGGCGAACACGTGCGAGGCGACGGCCACGCTGAGCACGGCCGGGGCGTCCGCGGCATACTCGGCATTGACGATCTGAACGCCGTTGTCCCGCAGACTGATTCGCACAACCGCTCCGGGCGTGACCCCGACCGAGTCCAGAGTTGCGAGCACCTCGGGGTCGGCCTGCGCCGGCTCGCCGATCCGCCGCACCACCACCTCACGGGTCGTGCCCTGGCCGCCGAGCTCGGCCGCCAGGCCCGTGAGGCTCGCCACACCGTCGCGGAAGACCTCGTCGGGCGCGTCGGCCCCCAACTCGCCGAGACCGGGGATGGGGTTGCCGTAGGGCGAGAGCAGCGCCTCCGCGTCGACCCCCCGCTCGCGCAGCAGGACGAGGATGCGCCGCTCGACATGGTCGCTGATGACGTGCTCCCACCGGCACGCCTCGTCGTGGGCCAGCGGCCACTCCAGCCCCAGGACGTCGACGAGCAGCCGCTCGGCCAGCCGGTGCTTGCGCATGACCCGCATCGCGGTGAGCCGCCCCTGCTCGGAGAGCTCGAGGTGCCGCTCGTCGCCGACCGTGAGCAGCCCGTCGCGCTCCATCCGGGCGACCGTCTGGCTCACCGTCGGGCCCGAGTGGCCGAGGCGCTCGGCGATCCGGGCGCGCAGGGGCACGATGCCCTCTTCCTCGAGCTCGAAGATCGTGCGGAGATACATCTCCGTCGTGTCGATGAGGTCGGTCACGTGGATAGCCTCTCATCGACATGCCCACTTCCGTGCTGTGGTTGCGGCGCGACCTCCGGCTCGCCGACCATCCCGCCCTCCTCGCTGCCGCGTCCGACGGCCCGGTCGTGCCGCTCTTCGTCGTCGACCCCGGGCTGTGGCGGGGCGCCCCGGCGCGGCGTCGGGCGCGACTCGTCGCCTCGCTGCGCGCCCTCGACACCGCCCTGCAGCAGCGGTATGCCGCCCGCCTCGTCGTGCGGCACGGCTCACCCGAGCAGGTGGTGACCGCGGTCGCCGCCCAGGCCCGGGCGAGTGCAGTGCACGTCACCGCCGAGACGACGCCCTACGGCCGGCGCAGAGACGCCCGGGTCCGCGCCCGGCTCGAGCGGGCCGGCGTCGGCTGGGTCGCGACCGGCACGGCCTACGCCGTCGGGCCGGGCACCCTACTGACCGGGGGCGGCACGGCATACCGGGTCTTCACGCCCTTCGCCTCGGCGTGGCGGGCGCACGGCGCGCCGGGCCCGGCGCCGCTGCCGGCCCGACTCTCGACCGTCGCCCTCGACGGCGAGCCGCTGCCGGAGGTGGCCGACGATGCCGACCTCGTGCACCCCGTCACCGGGGAGCCGGGCTGGCACCCTGCGGCCGGCGAGGCGGCCGCACTCGAGCGGTGGGCGGCGGTGCGGGACGGTTCGCTCGCGGCATACCGGAGCGATCGCGACCGGCCCGACCTCGACGGCACGAGCCTGCTCTCCCAGGCGCTCAAGCACGGCGAGCTGCACCCGCGCACCCTCATCGCCGATCTTGCCGGGCGCACCGACGACGGCGCGCGCACCTTCGTCACCGAGCTGGCCTGGCGCGAGTTCTACGCCGACGTGCTATGGCACCACCCACGGTCGGCCTGGCAGGACCTGCGGCCGCTCGGCGCGCTGACCTACGACGAGCCGGACGAGCGCTTCGCCGCGTGGCGCGAGGGGCGGACCGGCTTCCCGTTCGTCGACGCGGGGATGCGTCAGCTGGCCGCGAGCGGGTGGCTGCACAACCGGGTGCGGATGGTCGTGGCGAGCTTCCTCGTCAAGGACCTGCATGTGTGGTGGCCGCACGGGGCGCGAGCCTTCGCCGAGCGGCTGCTCGACCTCGACCTCGCCTCCAACGCGCACGGCTGGCAGTGGTGCGCCGGCACCGGCACCGACGCGGCGCCGTACTTCCGGGTGTTCAACCCGGTCGCGCAGGGGCGGCGCTTCGACCCGGCCGGCGACTACGTGCGGCGCTGGGTGCCGGAGCTGCGCGGCATACCGGGTGCGGCCGTGCACGAGCCGTGGGCGCACCCGGAAGGGTATGCCGCCGGCTATCCGGAGCGGATCGTCGACCACGCCGCGGAGCGGCTCGAGGCCCTGCGCCGGTATGCCGCCCGCTGACCTGAGCTTTATCGGGTGACCCGATAAAGGTGCGCTAGACCCGAGGAACTTCCTCGGGTCGAGTGCCTGTTTGTCGGGTCGAGCATGCGCGCTGTCCCGGCTCGAGCGCGGCGCTCTCGGGTCGAGCGTGGCGCTCTTGTCAGGTCGGGCGGGGCGCTGCCCGGTTGCCGAGCGCCGCGAGCGGGTCCCCGTCCATCCGCCACACCGTCCACTCCTCCTGCGGCGCGGCGCCGATGGCCCGGTAGACGCCCTGCGCGGGGGTGTTCCAGTCGAGGACCCACCACTCGAAGCGTGCCCAGCCCCGCTCGACGCAGATCTGGGCCAGCCGCTCGAGCAGCGCGCGGCCCAGCCCCAGCCCCCGCCGCTCGGGCCGGACGAAGAGGTCCTCGAGCCACAGCCCGTGGCGCACCCTCCAGGTCGAGAAGGTGACGTACCAGATCGCGATCCCGACGATCTCCCACGCGTCCTGCGCATCGTCACGGCACTCGGCCACCGTGCAGAACACCCGCGGCTCGGCACCGAAGAGGTGCTCCCGCAGGTCCGCCACCGTGCCCTCGACGGCCTCCGGCTCCCGCTCGTAGACCGCCAGCGCGACGATGAGCTCGTGGATCGCCGGGCAGTCCTCAGGCCGCGCGTCGCGCAGCCTCGTCTCGGGAGCGCGGCTCCGGCTCGCGCGCTCGTCGGTCATCGGCCCATCCTGCCAGCGAGGGTCGCCCGGCTCACCGGGTCATAGCGCGGCACCCACACCCGCAGCCACCCGGCCCCGGCCCAGGCCAGCAGCCCGATCGCCACGGACGCCATCCCGAGGGAGGCGACGGCGACGATCGCCGAGACCGCCAGCGGCCCGGCCGTGTTGCCCGCGTCGGCCATCAGCCGCCAGCCACCGAGGAACTGTGCCCGCCCGATCTGCGGCGAGGCATCCGCCCCCAGCGTCATGACGATGCCCGCGGAGATCCCGTTGCCCAACCCGATGAGACAGGCGACCGCGACGAGCGCCCAGAGGCTGCCGGCCAGCGGCACGAGCAGGAAGGCCGCGCCGAGGACGAGCAGCGACGGCACGACCGCGGCGACCCGGCCCCAGTGGTCCATGACCCAGCCGGCCGGATAGAAGAGCAGCATGTCGACGGCACCGGACAGCCCGAAGACGAGCGCGGTGGTCGCGGCGTCCAGCCCGATCGACTCGGCCCACAGCGGCAGCACCGCCGGCCGGGTGGCCCGTACCGCGGAGACCACCAGGACACCCACGCCGACGGTCGCCAGCACCTTCCGGTGGGCCGCGAGCACCGACCACACGCTGGGCCGCTCGATGCCGCTGGCCCGCGCGGCTCGCCCCGCCGACGAGTGGCCGGCCGCGATGTCGGCGGTGAGCAGCAGCACGATCGCGCCACCGAGCGACGCGACGACGCCCACGGCATACGCCGCCTGCAATCCCCAGCGCGCGATGACGAGCGCCCCGACGAAGGGCCCGAGGAAGACCCCGATCCGGTGCACCCCGCCCAGCGTCGACAGGGCGCGCGCCCGCAGCCGCACCGGCACCGCCTCGGTGAGATAGGCCTGCCGGGCCAGCCCGAGCACCGCCCCGGTCGCGCCGAGCACGGCGACCGCGACGAGCAGCCAGCCGAGGGTTTGGGCGAGCGCGCAGCCGCCCAGCGCGAGCGCCTCGGCGGCGAAGGCGAGGATGAGCGCCGGCCGCTCGCCGATCCGCGCGGCCAGCGCGCCCGCCGGCAGGTCGACGACGAGGTGGCTCAGCCCGAGCAGGGCGACGACGAGCGAGGCGAGCTGGACACTCGCGCCGAGCTCGCGGGCGGTGAGGGCGAGGACGGGCATCGCCGCGCCGATCCCGATCGAGCCCAAGGCCGTCGGTCCGTATGCCGCGAGCGCGATCGGCCGCAGGCTGCTCACCTGCGCCGGGCGGTCCTCGGGCTCGTCCACCCCGCCACTGTAGAAGCGGCGCTTACCCGGCCAGCGAGCCATCTCACCCGGCACCGGCTAATCCCTTGCCGCAGCGCGGCGCTCGACGTACCGTGCCGGGTACACGAGAAGGGAGGTGGTCAGGTAGTGAGTTCCTATCGGACACGTGAGGTGGCTGCGCGGTAGCGCACCCGTCCGCTGACCGCTTCAGGGGTCAGACCACGGACGGCCGCGACCGCAATCCCAGCAGTCGCTGCGGCCCAGGGGCAGGCACGCCTCGTCCAGCGTGCACGTCCTCCGCGAGGAGGTCTCCCCCTGGGCCGTTCCTCGTGTCAGCAGCCGCAACGGCGACCCCTAGGGCTGGCGTCGCGACACCAGCCAACCGGCCGGGTCGTCGAGCAGCGGCAGCCCGGTGAGCGACTCCTCGGCACCGACCGCATCGCGCAGCTCGACGCCGCCGGCCAGCGAGTAGACGATCCGGTCGTGCAGCCGGCTGGTCCGGCCGGCCCACAGCTCGACCTCCCACGGCCGCACCCGCCAGCCCGCCCACGACGGCGGCACCGGCACGTCGTCGGCGCTGCCGGTGTCGGGGAAGCGCGCGGCATACGCGTCGAAGCCGGCCTCGAGCTCGACGCGCGAGCCGGCCGGCTGCGACTGCTGCGACGCCCAGGCGCTGATCCGCGAGCCCCACGGGCGCTGCGCCCAGTAGCCGGCGAGCAGGTCCGGCGCCACCGGCTCGGCCCAGCCGCGGAAGCGCACGACCCGGAACAGCGTCGGCCAGCCGAGCGAGGCCGCGCAGCGCCGGTCCGCCCCAAGCTGGCGGGACTTGGTCGAGCCGGCGTCGGTGACGAAGCCCGGCCCGCTCGGGTCGAGGAAGCGCACCAGCACGGTGCGCACGTCCGGCCCGTCGGCACCGATCGTCGCGAGCGAGAGGGCCAGCCCCTCGGGTGCCTCCCCCGAGCTCGCGCCCGCCGCGCCCGCCTCGGCCACCCAGCGCTGCAGCTGCTCCCACGGCGTCGCGGAGACCTGCGCCTCGTCGAGCCCCTCGCCGGTGTAGTCCACTCGGTCGGTCACCGCACCCACACTAGGCTGACCCGTCGGGAGTGTCACGAGGAGGTCTCCAGTGCCCAATCCGGTCAAGCTCGTCCGGTATGCCGCGAAGTACGGCCCGCACGTGCTCGTCGCCGCGCAAGCGCTCAAGGAGCCGGCCAAGGAGTATGCCGCCAAGCAGCTGGCCGCCCAGCGGG
Organism: Dermatophilaceae bacterium; assembly: GCA_035448065.1. Taxonomy (GTDB): domain Bacteria; phylum Actinomycetota; class Actinomycetes; order Actinomycetales; family Dermatophilaceae; genus Phosphoribacter. Next base: position 9,065 of record DAOTIG010000024.1, on the reverse strand, counting down.
CCAAGCGCGCGGCCTTCGCCGAGGCGCAGACGCTCAAGGACGGGTCGGTGCTCAAGGTCTTCCACGCCGGCGAGCCGGTGTGGGTCGTGTATGCCGCGGACGACCCGGTCACCGCGCACCCCGCCGTCGCCCCGGCCGCGGGCGGGCCGGCGCTGCCGCCGCTCGCCGAGCTCGTGGCGCGGGCCGACCTCGCCGGCCGGGTCCGCCCCGCCGACGTGCCGAGCCCTGCCGACCGGGCTCGCGCGGCGGCCGCGACCACGCGGCATACCGTGCACTCTGCTGGACGAAAAGCGTTGTCCCGCAAGGGCAAGAGCACCACCGATGGAGGAGATCGATGACCACGCAACCGCTGGCCACCCCCGACGAGAACAGCTTCAAGCCCGGGCTCGAGGGCGTCATCGCCTTCGAGTCGGAGATCGCCGAGCCCGACAAGGAGGGCAGCGCCCTGCGCTATCGCGGGGTCGACATCGAGGACCTCGTCGGCAAGGTCTCCTTCGGCCAGGTGTGGGGGCTGCTCGTCGACAACGCCTTCGAGCCCGGCCTGCCGCCGGCCGAGCCCTTCCCGCTGCCGGTGCACTCCGGCGACGTCCGGGTCGACGTCCAGTCGGCGCTGGCCCAGCTCGCGCCGGTCTGGGGCTTCCGGCCGCTGCTCGACATCGACGAGGCCGAGGCGCGCGACAACCTGGCTCGCGCCGCCGTCATGGCGCTGTCCTTCGTCGCCCAGTCGGCCCGCGGCCAGCACAAGCCGATGGTCCCCCAGCGCGAGGTCGACAAGGCCCGCACGATCGTCGAGCGGTTCATGATCCGCTGGCGTGGCGAGCCGGACCCGCGGCATGTCGAGGCCGTCGACGCCTATTGGGTGTCGGCCGCCGAGCACGGCATGAACGCCTCGACCTTCACCGCCCGGGTGATCGCCTCGACCGGCGCCGACGTCGCGGCCTGCCTGTCCGGCGCGGTCGGCGCGATGTCCGGGCCGCTGCACGGCGGCGCCCCCTCGCGTGTCCTCTACATGCTCGAGGGAGTCGAGCGAGAGGGTGACGCGCGGGCCTACGTCAAGGGCGTCCTCGACAAGGGCGAGCGGCTGATGGGCTTCGGGCACCGGGTCTATCGGGCCGAGGACCCGCGGGCCCGCGTGCTGCGCGCGGCCTGCGAGCGCCTGGGCGCGCCGCGCTACGAGGTCGCCCACGCCCTCGAGGAGGCTGCGCTCGCCGAGCTGCAGGAGCGCCGCCCCGACCGGGTGCTCGCGACCAACGTCGAGTTCTGGGCCGCGGTGATCCTCGACTTCGCCGAGGTGCCGCCGTCGATGTTCACCCCGATGTTCACCTGCGCACGGACCGCCGGCTGGTCGGCGCACATCCTCGAGCAGAAGCGCACCGGGCGGCTGATCCGCCCCTCGGCGCGCTATGTCGGCGAGCACGCACGGCAGGCCGAGGACATCGCCGGCTGGGCGACCCACATCGACCCGCACGCCGCCGCCCGCCGCTGATCCGAGGCGGGCCTTGGCCTGAAGGACGGACGACTGCAGGGCGGCCCCCCGGGGCCCGCCCTGCAGTCATCTCAGTCTCGGACGTGCCTCAGAGCTGGGGCCCCTCGGCACGCAGCTTGTCCACCTCGGCCATCTTCGCGCGCAGCTCGGCGAGCCACGGCTCGATGTGCTGGCCGACGAGCGCGACCGACCAGGCCAGCGCGTCCGATCGCGACCGGGCGATGCCGGCGTCGACGAGCGTGTCGAGCACCTGCCGCTGCGGCTGGCGCAGCCGGGTCATCACCGGCACGGCGAGGTGGGTGAAGAGCTGCTCGTGCTCGCCGATCCGGGCGCCCCAGGAGATGGTGCGGCCGTAGCGGGCCTGCGCCTCCTGGGCGATCGCGATCCGCCGCTCGCGAGTCTCCTCGCGCCAGCGGCTGATCCGCCCCGCAGCGGCCGCAGCGCCGGCCGTTGCGACGGCGGCACCGGCAGGGGCGTCGACGGGAGGCAGCTCGCCGACGACGACGATCTCCTCGCGGTCGACGCTCACCGTCGGAGCGCCGGTGAACCAGTCACCGGGCAGCCGCCCGGCGAGCCACTCGGCCGCGTCATCGGCCGGCGGCAGATCGGCCTGCTGCCAGCCGCCGGGTCGCCCGAAGGGACCGCCTCGACCCGGCCGGCCGCCGGCTCCCGGGCCGCGACGACGTCGCCCGCGAGGGCCCTCGTCCTGGGTGTCGCTCGGGTCGTCCGCCGGGCCGCCGGCGCGGGGGGCGAAGAAGTCGGGATGGTGGTGTGGATGGTGATGGGAACGCATCGTTCTCTCCTCATGCTTGCATCTGTCTTGCAATGATTACATCATTACGCTTCACCTAACGCAACGCTCGCCGGCTCTGTTCCCACCGCTCCGGTATGCCGCGTGACTCGCGCCACACCCACCCCGTCACGCGTCCGGGGGCTGGACCCGACTCCACCGGCCCGGGTGCCGCTTGGAAGACTGAGCACTGGCCGACCGGCGCGACCGGCAGGGCGAGCAGCCCACCGTCCCGGCCCGCGGCATACCGGCCGGTGTGACCCGTCCACGCACCAGAGGTGAGCCTCGTGACCGACCTGCAGATCCCCGCCGACCTCACGCCTGCCGACGGCCGCTTCGGCTCCGGCCCGAGCAAGGTCCGCCCCGAGCAGGTGGCGCGCCTGGCCGAGCTGGGCTCGAGCGTGCTCGGCACGAGCCACCGTCAGGCCCCGGTGAAGGCGATCGTCGGTCAGGTCCGCGAGGGTCTCGGCGCGCTCTTCTCGCTGCCCGACGGCTACGAGATCCTCCTCGGCAACGGCGGCTCGACCGCCTTCTGGGACATCGCCGCCTTCGGCCTGGTCCGCGACAAGGCGCAGCACCTCAGCTTCGGCGAGTTCTCCGCCAAGTTCGCCTCAGTCACGACGAACGCGCCCTTCCTGCAAGCCTCCTCGGTCATCAAGGCCGAGCCGGGCACGGTCGCCACCGCGGTCGCGGAGGAGGGTGTCGACGTCTACGCGTGGCCGCACAACGAGACCTCGACCGGCGTCATGGCTCCGGTATGCCGCGTCGCCGGCGCCGCGGACGACGCGCTCGTGCTCATCGACGCCACGTCGGGCGCCGGCGGCCTGCCGGTCGACCTGAGCCAGGCCGACGTCTACTACTTCGCGCCGCAGAAGTGCTTCGCCAGCGACGGCGGGCTCTGGCTGGCCGCCTGCTCCCCCGCGGCGATCGAGCGGATCGAGCAGATCGGCGCGAGCGACCGCTGGGTGCCTGACTTCTACAGCCTGCCGACCGCGCTCACGAACAGCCGCCAGAACCAGACCTACAACACCCCCGCGGTCGCGACCCTGGCGATGCTCGCCGCGCAGCTCGAGTGGATGAACACCAATGGCGGGCTGGCCTTCACGACCGAGCGCACCGCCGACTCCGCCGGCCGGCTCTACGGCTGGGCCGAGCGCACGGCCTACACGACGCCCTTCGTCACCGACCCGGCCGCTCGCTCGCAGGTCGTCGGGACGATCGACTTCGATGACAGCGTCGACGCGGCAGCGGTCGCGAAGGTGTTGCGCGCCAACGGGATCGTCGACGTCGAGCCGTATCGCAAGCTGGGTCGCAACCAGCTGCGGGTGGCGATGTTCCCGGCCGTCGACCCCGCCGACGTCGAGGCGCTGACCCGCTGCATCGACTGGGTCGTCGAGCGCCTCTGAGCCACCCCGGCCGGTGGAGGTATTCGGCTGGGTCCCCGACCCAGCGGCATACCTCCACCGGGGATGAGAGGGGGCTCAGCGCGTCTCGACGACCGCAGCCACGACCGCCGCGACGACGAGCAGCACGAGCACGAGCAGGGTGAGCCGATGCCGGAAGCGGACGTTCACATGCTCACCGGGCCGGCTCGGGGGTCGGGTCGGTCGGTGCCTCGGCGCGCACCGGGCTGACCGTCACCCGGAAGTGCGGGCGACGCTGTGAGGCATAGGACACGGTGACATTCTCGCGCCGGAGCAGCAGAGTGCCGACCACGGCGACGGTCAGACCCACCGTGAGCGTGCCGATCCCGATCGTCCAGCGCGGGCCGGCGACGTCGCCGAGCCAGCCGATGAAGGGGGCGCCGAGCGGGGTGCCGCCCATGAAGATCGCCAGGTAGAGAGCCATCACCCGACCGCGCATGGCCGGGTCGACCGACAGCTGGACCAGCGCATTGGCGGTCGTCAGCGCGGTGAGTGACGCCAGCCCGCAGCCGACCAGCGCGAGAGCGAAGGCGGCATACGTGGGGGCGAGGGCGGCCGCGCCACTCGCGACGACGAAGCCGGCGAGCGCGCCGATGAGCACCCGCAGCCGTGGCCGCTCGCGGTGGGCCGACAGCAGCGCTGCGGAGAGCGAGCCGATCGCCATGATCGAGGCAAGCAGCCCGTACTCGGTCGCCCCCTTGCCGAACACCGTCGTTGCCATCAATGCCGTGGTCAGCTGGAAGTTCATCCCGAAGGTGCCCAGGACGAAGACGAGCAGCATGATGAGCTTGATGTCCCACCGCCCGCGCACGTAGGCCAGGCCCTCGCGGATCCGGCCCTTGCCGCGCGCGAGCGGCGCCGGGTGCAGCTCGCTCGGCCGCATGAGCAGCAGCGCGGTGAGCACGGCCGCGAAGGATGCCGCGTTCGCGACGAGCGTCAGGCCTGTGCCGTATGCCGCGATGAGCAGGCCGGCGATGCCGGGGCCGGCCAGCCGACCGAGGTTGAAGGACGCCGAGTTGAGCGCCACCGCGTTGGCGAGCAGCCCCTGGCCGACCATCTCGGAGACGAAGGTCTGCCGCGCCGGGTTGTCGACGGCGGTCGCGATGCCCTGCACGAGCGCGGCCGCATAGACGTGCCAGAGCTGGACGGCTCCGGTGAGGGTGAGCGCGCCGAGCAGTCCGGCGCTGGCCATCAGCACGGTCTGGGTCGCCAGCATGATCCGGCGCTTGGGGAAGCGGTCGGCGATCATGCCGGTCCACGGCGCGAGCAGCAGGAACGGCAGGAACTGCAGCCCGGTCACCGTGCCGAGCGCGGTGGAGGAGTGGTTGGTGAGCTGGGTGAGGACGAGCCAGTCCTGCGCGACCCGGCCCATCCAGGTGCCGGTGTTGGAGACGACGCCGCCCATCGCATAGAGCCGGTAGCTCGGCACGGCGAGCGAGGCGAAGGTGGCGCTCATTCGGCGGCCACCCGGGACAGCAGCCGCTCGGCGGCGGCGACGAGCCGCTGCTCGTCGGGGCTGAGCTGGGCCAGTCGGGTGCGCATCCAGGCGTCCCGTCGCCGCCGGGTGGCCCGCACCATCGCGCGGCCGGCCGCCGTGAGCGAGCAGATCACCTGCCGCCCGTCGTCGGGGTCGGGGGCCCGCTGCACCAGGCCGCGCTCGACGAGCGGCTGCAGCGTCTTGGTCATCGTCGGCTTGGCGACCCGCTCGATCTCGGCGAGCTCGCCGGGCGTGCGCGGCCCCACCTCGAGCCGGACGAGCACCGAGAACTGGTGCGGCGCGACGTCGTGCGTCGACTCGAAGCGCACCCGCCGGCTGATCCGCATGCAGGCCAGCCGCAGGTCGCTGGCCACCTGGGCGAGCTCGGCCGGGCTCAGTGGGTCAGGGTTGGTCTCGCTTGTCACGCTCGTTAGTTTAACTCATTAGATGAACTAACAGTATGCCGCGTCAGGCCGCGAGCCGGGGTCTGAGCCAGGGCCAGGGCTGAGCCTGGCGCGTGGGCGCGGCTGAGGCGGCTCGGGCGACGGCGCGGTGCCGCCGGGTCGGGGGCCCGAGGACCCACGTCCGCTCGGCGATACGCTCTGGTGGGCCCCTCCACCACCTGTGCTGGTGGGCCCCTCCACCACTGCGTATCCGACGGCGGGCACCCCGCCGTCGCCCAAGGGCCGATCAGCCCATCGCCCACCCCCCGAGTCCCGGGCGGCGTGCAGCGCGGCGAGGCGCGCTGGGGCGGCATACCGGATGCGTGTGGTGGACGGCACAGGCGGGCCGGCGAGGACGATGGTCCCGAGGACGGCCATGGGGCTACTCTGCGGACCTCCCCTCGGCTAGCGTCGGTCCTATGACTTCCGGCCGATGGGGGATCGGGAAGGCAGCACGCGGCGACGGCGCCGTGGCAGCTGCTGCAGACGTCACGGTCTGGTCCGGAAGCGCTTCTCACCGCAACTCCGACGAAGGACAACACGATGGACCGTAGGACGTTCGTGCTCGGGACGCTCGGCGCCGCAGCTCTGGCCACCACGAGCGGCTGCGTGACCAACAAGGACACCCCGGCAGCGACCACGGCCGCCTCGACCGGCGGCTCGGCGGGCGGTGCCAAGCTCGACACGGTCAAGGCCGCGTGGGTCTACGTCGGCCCGATCAACGACGGCGGCTGGACCCAGTCGCACGACGCCGGCCGCAAGTACGTCGCCGACAAGCTCGGCGCCAAGGTCGTCACGACCTACAAGGAGAACGTCCCCGAGGGCGCCGAGACCGCCCAGGTCATCGAGGACCTCGTCAAGGACGGCAACAAGATCATCTTCGCGACGAGCTTCGGCTTCGGCGATGCGATGCTCGCCTCGGCCAAGAAGCACGCGGACGTCAAGTACCTGCACGCCACCGGCGCCTGGCACAACCCCCAGCCGAACTTCGGCACCTACTACGGCGCCACCGAGGAGGCCAAGTACCTCGCCGGCATGGCGGCGGCCAAGGCCACCAAGAGCGGGCAGATCGGCTTCGTCGCGCCCTTCCTCATCCCCGAGGTGATCCGGCACATCAACGCCTTCGCGCTCGGCGCGCGCTCGATCAACCCGACCGCGACGGTCAAGACCGTCGAGATCAAGTCGTGGTTCGACCCGACCAAGGAGCGCCAGGCGGCCGACTCGCTCATCTCCCAGGGCTGCGACGTCCTCGTCAACGGCGGCGACTCCCCGGCCCCCGGCGAGGCGGCCAAGGCCAAGGGCCTGCCGTGGGTGGGCTACGACTCGGACCAGAGCGCGAACTTCCCCGACATCTGGCTCACCGCCCCGATCTACAACTGGGGTCCGTACTACCTGTCCCAGGTGCAGGGCGTGCTCGACGGCACGTGGAAGAAGGCGGACTACTACGGCAACATGAAGGACGGCTTCAACGCCCTCGCGCCCTACGGCAAGCGCGTCGACGACGCGACCAAGGCGCTGATCGAGGCCAAGAAGGCCGAGATCATCGGCGGCAGCTTCACCATCTTCAAGGGCCCGCTCAAGGACAACAAGGGTGCCGAGAAGGTCGCCGCCGGCTCACAGATCTCCGCCGACGACCTGCAGGCCATCAGCTGGTTCGTCGAGGGCGTCGTCAATTGACGTCCGAGCCGGACGCCACACCGCGCATCGACACCGCCACCCCGGCGGTGTCGATGCGCGGTATCACCAAGGCCTTCGTCGGGGTCGTGGCCAACGACCGCGTCGATCTCGACGTCGCCGTCGGTGAGGTGCACGCCCTGCTGGGCGAGAACGGGGCGGGCAAGTCGACCCTGTCGAACATCCTCACCGGGCTCTACCACCCCGACGCGGGCACCGTCCGGCTCTACGGCAAGGAGGTGTCCTTCGCCTCGCCCCGCGACGCGATCGACGCCGGCGTGGCGATGGTGCACCAGCACTTCCGCCAGGTCACGAAGTTCACCGTCGCCGAGAACTTCCTCCTCGGCAGCCGCGGCCCGTTCGACGCCAAGGGCGCGTCCGAGCGGATCCGCGCGCTCGGTGCCGAATACGGCCTCGAGGTCGACCCGGACGCCAATGTCTGGGAGCTGTCGGTCGGCGAGCAGCAGCGGGTCGAGATCCTCAAGGCGCTGGACCGCAAGGCCAAGATCCTCATCCTCGACGAGCCGACCGCGGTGCTCACCCCGCAGGAGGCCGACGCGCTCTTCGCGACGATGCGCCGGATGGCCGAGGACGGCCGCTCGGTCGTCTTCATCAGCCACAAGCTGCACGAGGTGATGAAGGTCTCCGACCGGGTCACGACGCTGCGCGACGGCAAGACGGTCGGCACCGTCGTCACGGCCGAGACGACCTCGGCCGAGCTGGCTCGGCAGATGGTCGGCCGCTCGGTCGTCTTCAACGCCGACGACACCGAGAACCGCCCCGAGGTCGACCCGGACCGGGTCGTCCTCGACGTGCAGGGCCTGTCCGCCGTCGGCGTGCGCCCGCAGAGCTCGCCCAAGGAGGTCAGCCTGCAGGTCCACGCCGGCGAGGTGCTCGCGATCTGCGGCGTCTCCGGCAACGGGCAACGCGAGCTGGCCGCCGCCATCTATGGCATCCGGCGCCGCACCTCAGGCACGGTCTCCGTCAACGGCGTCCGCAGCACGGGCCGGGGGCCGCGCGAGTCCACCCGGCTGGGCCTCGCCTTCATCCCCGAGGACCGACTGCGCACCGGCCTGTCGCCGTCGCTGCCGGTCCATGCCAACCTCGCCCTCAAGGGCTACCGGCGCGCGCCGATGAGCTCGGGCCCGTTCCTCAAGCACCGGGTGATCCGCGCCCACGCCGAGCAGCTCGTCCAGCGCTTCGGCATCAAGACGCCGAGCATCGACACCCCCACCCGGGTGCTGTCCGGCGGCAACGTGCAGAAGGTCCTGCTGGCCCGCGAGATTGGCGACACCCCGCACGTGCTCATCGCCTCGACCCCCACCCGGGGGCTGGACGTGGGGGCCATCGAGACGGTGCGGGCGCTGCTCATGGAGGCTGCCCGAGGAGGCACCGGCGTGCTGCTCATCACCGAGGACCTCGACGAGGCGATGGCCCTCGCGCACCGGATGGTCGTCATGTTCGAGGGGCGGATCGCCGGGGAGTTCACCCGCGGCCACTACGACATCGAGCAGATCGGCCTGCTCATGGGCGGTCACGGCCCGGAGGCGTCCGCATGACCCGGCTGCTGCGACTGGAGCCTCGCCTGGTCCGGCCCCGCTGGCTGTCCATCGCGGTCCCGCTGGGCAGCATCGTCGTCGCTGCGGTGCTCGGCGCGATCGTCATCACGCTCAGCGGCAACAACGCCCTCGCCTCCTACGCGCGAATCGTCGAGCGATCGATGGGCTCGGTCGGCGCGTGGTCGGACACCATCGTCGCCGCCACCCCGCTG
>DAOTIG010000023.1:0-32385 GCA_035448065.1 Dermatophilaceae bacterium | reverse complement strand
GATGAATCTTGCAGAGGCTGAGCCCATTGCTCACGACAGGATCACCACCGGGCTGACCGTCCTCGATGATGTGAGCGGCATCCAGCAGCTCCGGGTGCCGGAGGGCGCACACAGTGCATCGACCGTCGTATGCCAGCAGGATTCTGGCTCGGAATGCTGGCTGGTGCACCCGCTGTTGGACGATGCGCGCCGCATAGAGCCGTTCGATCGGGCTGAGCTCTCCCGCCGGCACGAGACGCAGGACCTCATCGACGGTGAGGGTGAACTCGCGGGTGATCGGGTTGTCGCCCACGACGAAAACCGGGTAGATCGGGTTGTACGCGTTGGGTCCGATCTTGTTGAGGCGGATGAGGGGCAGCCGAAGCTCCATGGCCCTGCGAAGCTTGAGGTTCTTCCCGCCCTCAGGTCCCTTCTGGTAGCTGTATTGGAGCAAGCCCCCGTCGATCTCGCGATCGGGGTATGGGCCGTCGGGCGAGGTGACGATGGTGAGCGTGGCGGTGAGGCCGGCTGGGTTCCAGATGCCGCCACGGCCGGGGTCGACCAACCTCACTCGGCTGCCGTCGGGCATGGCGAAGTCGGCCAGCTCGGACCAGGTGAGATAGCCACCGGTCTGATCCGCCCGGCGGGTCAGCGCGGCCGCGACCAGTTCACGCCACACCACCTCACGGGATTGGCTGGCCGGGCCGGTCATGCGCTCAGCTTAGGTCGCCGCGCGGATGATGGCGACGTGCCCGGCTCGCGGTTGTGTGCCGTACCCATGTCGACCCGGACGCGCCCCGCCGTTGGACGGGTGGGGACCACACGGCATACTCTGTGCTCGTGGCATGGCTGGGAGTGAGCCTCCTCCTTCTGCGCCGCGGCGAGGCCTGATCTGACGGCCCCCCTCGTCGCGGAGTCCGTCGTGCGTCGCGAGACCCGGCCGCATCCCCTTCCCGACGAGGAGTGAGAGGCCCGACATGCACCACCCCCAGCACCCCAGCCCGATGCCCTTCGGCAAGTACGTGCCCTTCCACGAGCAGCTCGCTGTCGACCTGCCCGACCGCACCTGGCCGACGAACCGGCTCACCAAGGCCCCGCGCTGGTGCGCCGTCGACCTGCGCGACGGCAACCAGGCGCTCATCGACCCGATGAACTCCGAGCGCAAGAAGCGGATGTTCGACCTGCTGGTCCGGATGGGCTACAAGGAGATCGAGGTCGGCTTCCCCAGCGCGAGCGACACCGACTTCACCTTCTGCCGCGAGCTCATCGAGGGTGGGCACATCCCCGACGACGTCACCATCCAGGTGCTCACCCAGTGCCGCGACCACCTCATCGAGCGCACCTTCGACGCGATCCGCGGCAGCAAGCAGGCGATCGTCCACTTCTACAACTCGACCTCGATCCTGCAGCGCCGGGTCGTCTTCGGCCTGGACCAGGACGGCATCGTCGACATCGCGCTGCAGGGTGCCCGGCTGTGCCGCAAGCTCGAGGAGACCATCCCCGAGACCGACGTCTACTACGAGTACAGCCCGGAGTCCTACACCGGCACCGAGCTCGACTTCGCGGTGCGGATCTGCAACGAGGTCATCGACGTCATCGACCCGACGCCGGACCACAAGATGATCATCAACTTGCCGGCCACCGTCGAGATGATCACCCCCAACGTCTATGCCGACTCGATCGAGTGGATGATCCGGCACCTGGACCGGCGCGACTCGGTCGTCGTCTCGCTGCACCCGCACAACGACCGCGGCACCGGCGTCGCGGCGGCCGAGCTGGGCTACCTCGCCGGCGCCGACCGGATCGAGGGCTGCCTCTTCGGCAACGGCGAGCGGACCGGCAACGTCGACCTGGTCACCCTCGGGATGAACCTCTACTCCCAGGGCATCGACCCGCAGATCGACTTCTCCAACATCGACGAGATCCGCCGCACCGTCGAGCACTGCAACCAGCTGCCGGTGCACGAGCGCCACCCCTACGGTGGCGACCTCGTCTTCACCGCCTTCTCCGGGTCGCACCAGGATGCGATCAAGAAGGGCTTCGAGTGGATGGAGAAGGATTCGGCAGCGGCCGGCACCGACATCAACGGCATCCCGTGGGCCGTGCCCTACCTGCCGATCGACCCGCACGATCTCGGCCGGTCCTACGAGGCGGTCGTGCGCGTCAACAGCCAGTCCGGCAAGGGCGGCGTCGCCTACATCATGAAGAGCGAGCGGGGCATGGACCTGCCGCGCCGCCTGCAGATCGAGTTCTCCGGCGTCGTCCAACGGTATGCCGACTCCGACGGTGGCGAGGTCACCCCCGGCGAGCTCTGGGCCAAGTTCGAGGACGAGTACCTTCCGACCCCGGACAACCCGTGGGGTCGCTTCCGGCTCGCCGCGGCGAGGATCGAGGCCGAGGAGGAGGGCGACACCACGCTCAAGGTAGGTCTGCGCGACCGGATGGTCTCGCCCGACAGCCACGAGGTCACCGAGCTCGTCGGCCACGGCAACGGCCCGATCGCGGCCTTCGTCGACGTGCTCGGTCAGCTCGGCGTCGACGTGCGCGTCCTCGACTATGCCGAGCACGCGATGAGCGCCGGTGGCGACGCCAAGGCGGCGGCATACGTCGAGTGCGCCGTCGGGGAGCGGGTGCTGTGGGGCGTCGGCATCGACTCCTCGATCATCACCGCCTCGCTCACGGCGATCGTCTCCGCAGTCAACCGGGCCGTCCGCGACGGCGCGCACCTGCCGGCCTGACGCGGCATACCTGCGCGTCGTTCCCCGTCAACGGGGAGGAACCAGGGTGCGACAGCGCCCCGAATCCTCCCCATTGATGGGGGTTGCTCACGGTGAAAAGCGTTGGAGGTGTATGCCGTTCGCGTCCTACCCTCGCTGGGGCGCGACATGCGTCCACCCGTGACGTACGCTGCGACTGCCGAGGAGGTGCCACCGATGAGCGTCATGGTCCTCAACGCGTCCTACGAGCCGCTCGGGGGCGTCGTCTTCAAGCAGGCGCTCCGCATGCTCTATCGCGGGGTGGCCGTCGTCCACGAGTCGCTGGGCGACAAGACGGTCGGTCCCTACCCCTGGCCGACGGTGCTGCGGCTGGTGCGCTACGTCAGGACCACCTGGATGTATCAGCCGGCCCGGTTCTCCCGGCGTGGTGTGCTGCTGCGTGACCGGCACGTGTGTGCCTTCTGCGGGGCGCGCGCGACGACGGTCGACCACATTCGCCCGCGCTCGCGCGGAGGCACGAACACGTGGCTCAACGTCGTTGCCTGCTGCTCGGACTGCAACAGCGTCAAGGCCGACCGCACGCCCTTCGAGGCGGGCATGAAGCGGCTGCACTGCACGCCGTATGCGCCGCGGATCGTCGACCTGCGCGAGTGGGAGTCGGCGGCCCGCGCGGGGTAGTGGAGGTAAACCCGAGCGCTCTAGGGCTCGGATCTCCCTCCACAGCGAAAACCGTTGGCGGACATGCCGGTCAGGCAGCTAGCCTGACCGGCATGCTCCGTCTGCTCGATGCCCTCGGCCTGGCAGGCAACCGCCTGTCGGGCCGATCCGCATGCCTGGCGACGGACGCTCTCGCGGAGAACGCGAACGCGCTCACCGGCGCCCGACGCTGACCCTCCTGCGCACGCATCCACCGGGACCCGCGCAGGAGGGTGGCCCGCCCGCCACCCTCCTGCCGCGGCATACCGGCGCGTGAGCAGGGTTGCGGCGCAAGCGGTCCCGGGCACCAGCCCGAGAGCAAGGACAGACCATGAGCAAGACCGCCTTCGTGCGCAGCAAGCCGCACCTCAACATCGGCACGATGGGGCATGTCGACCACGGCAAGACCACCCTCACGGCCGCGATCACCAGGGTGCTCGCCGACGCCGACCCGATGCACAACCGGTTCGTCGCCTTCGACGGCATCGACCGGACTCCGGAGGAGCAGGCGCGCGGCATCACCATCACCATCGCGCACGTCGAGTACGAGACGGCGAACCGGCACTACGCGCATGTCGACATGCCAGGTCACGCCGACTTCGTGAAGAACATGATCACCGGCGCCGCCCAGGTCGACGGCGCGATCCTCGTGGTCTCGGCGCAGGACGGCGCGATGCCGCAGACGCGCGAGCACCTGCTGCTGGCACGCCGGGTCGGGGTGCGCCACCTCGTCGTGGCGCTCACCAAGGCAGACAGGGTGGGCGACCCGGAGATCCTCGAGCTCGTCGAGCTGGAGCTGCGAGAGCTGTTGTGGCGCAACGGCTTCCCGGGTGACGACGTGCCGATCGTCCCAGTGTCGGCGACGGGCGCGCTGGCGGGCGACCCGCGCTGGGTGGCCTCGATCCACGAGCTGCTCGACGCGGTGGACCGCTCGGTGCCGACGCCGGTGCGGGTGCTCGACCGGCCCTTCCTCATGCCGATCGAGAGCGCGCTGTCGATCAGCGGTCGGGGCACGGTCGTCACCGGCGCCGTCGAGCGTGGGTCGCTGCGCCTCGGCGAGGCGGTCGAGGTCGTCGGCCTCGGCCCGGTCGTCGGGTCGGTCGCCACGGGGCTGGAGACCTTCGGCAAGACGCTCGAGGTGGTCCAGGCCGGCGACAACGCCGCGGTCCTGCTTCGCGGCGTGCGGCGCGAGCAGGTGCGGCGCGGGCAGGTACTGGTCGCTGCCGGCTCGGCGGTCGGGTCGCGGCGCTTCGCGGCGACGCTGCACGCGCTGGCCGCGGCCGAGGGCGGTCGCCGCAGCCCCTTCGGCGCCGACTACCGTCCGCAGTTCTACCTGCGGACGGCGGACGTGTCCGGTGGGCTGGACCTGCTCGGCCGCGACCGGATCTCGCCCGGTGAGGTGGCCGAGGTCGTCGTCGAGCTCGGTGCCCCGGTGGCGCTGGAGTCCGGGCTCGGCTTCGCCGTGCGCGAGGGTGGGCGGACCGTCGCCGCAGGCACGGTGACCGAGGTGCTCGACTGAGCTGGTTGGCTTCCCCCGCCACCCGACTGGAGGTATGCCGCGGGGTCCTGGACCCCGCGGCATACCTCCACGCGTGGGTCAGCGGACGCCGCGCGGGCGGAACTGGACCGAGATGCGTGGGCCGACCGGCTTGGCGGTCTTCGGGATGGCGTGCTCCCAGGTGCGCTGGCACGAGCCGCCCATGACCGCGAGGTCGCCGTGCCCGAGGGGGAGGCGCAGCGCGGTCTGACCACCTCCGCGCGGCCGGAGGGCGAGGACGCGGGGCGAGCCGAGCGAGAGGATCGCCACCATCGTGTCGTGGGTCGCGCCACGCCCGATCCGGTCGCCGTGCCACGCGACGCTGTCCTTGCCGTCACGGTAGAGACACAGCCCGGCGCTGGTGAAGTCCTCGCCGAGCTCGCCCCGGTAGTGCGCCGAGAGGAGGTCCCGCGCCTGGGTGAGCAGTGGCGAGGGGAGCGGCTCGTCGCTGCCGTAGAACGTGGTGAGCCGGGGGACGTCGACCACCGTGTCGTACATCTGCCGCCGCTCGGCGTGCCAGGGCACGGCGGCGCGGATCTCGTCGAAGACCCGGTCGGCGCCGCTGAGCCAGCCGGGCTGGATGTCGACCCAGGCGCCGAAGCGCAGGTGGTGCCGCTCGACGCGCAGCGGAGCGAACTCGATGGGCTCGTCGAGGTCGAGGAGCGACTGCTGCACGGTGAGCGGCATACCGAAAGAGTATCGAACGAATGTGCTAACCGCACGCTCGCGCGCGCAGGTTTCGGGAGGGAAGCGGCTTTCGCGCGGGAGGTCAGCGGGCGGGCGGGGATGGCGGGATGGGGAAGCGGCGACGAGCGCCGGGGCCGGTGGCGGCGAGCTCGTCCTGGGGGTTGTAGATCGCGCACTGGCGCATCGACAGGCAGCCGCAGCCGACGCACTGCGACAGCCCGTCGCGCACCTGCTGCAGTGCCTCGATGCGGGCGTCGAGCACCGGCCGCCAACGCCTGGCCAACGCCGCCCAGTCGCGCTTGGTCGGCGCATGCTCGGGGTCGAGCGCGGCGAAGGCATCCCGCACCTCGTCGAGGGACAGGCCGACGTGCTGGGCGGCCTGGATGACCGCGATCCGGCGCAGCACGGCCCGCCGGTAGCGCCGCTGGTTGCCGGTGGTGCGACGACTGGCGATCAGCCCCAGGGTCTCGTAGTAGCGCAGCGCGGACACCGCGACGCCACTGCGCGCGGACACCTCGCCGATCGCGAGCAGGGCCTCGGGCGCCATGCCTTGACCTCCAGTTCACTTGAGGTTCTTTACTCGGAGCCATGATGACAGCGGCGATCGCCGGCCCTGCTGCCGGCAGCTATGACGAGGCGCTGGAGCGCCTGCACCGCACCGGACCCGAGTTCGCGGGCTGGCTGTCCAATCACGGACCGATGGCCGTCGAGGCGCTGGCCCGCCGCGGCGCGGGGACCGCAGTGTCGGCCTGGACCGACGACTATCTCGGCCAGCTCGACGACCTGCCCCGGGGTCGCTTTCCGATCGCCGACGACGGCTGGTCCGACCCGCTCGGCGACCCCACCCGCACCGGCGACTGGGTCGACTTCTTCCGTCGGCAGGTGCGGCAGCACCCGTGGCAGCAGGTCGTCGGCACCTGGTGGCCGCGGCTGCTGCCGGGGATCGCCGCCGGCGCCACGCACGGCGTGATCCGGCTGGGGCACGCGCTGCGGGCCGCCCGCACCGACCCCACCGAGCCGCGCGTCGACGAGATCGCCCACGCGCTGGCCTACTGGGCCGCGCGCTTCCAGCCGGTGCCGCTCATCCGACCACAGGGCACGCTCGGCGTCGGCGACGCCCTCCTCGCCGTGCCCCCGATCCCGGATCGCAGCAAGGGCATCCGCCACCGACTCCGCCAGCTCGGCGAGGCCCCGGGCTGGGCGCACCACGCCACGCAGGCCGCCGGACCCACGAGTGCCGAGGACGTGCCGGCCGCGCTGGCCCGGCTCGTTGACGCGACCGTCGCGGCATACCCACGGATCGCCCACGGCAACGCCACCATGCTCGTGCACGCAGCCACCGCCCCCAACGCCGTCCAGCTCGCGCTCCCGAGCCTGCCGCAGGTGCGGTGGCTCGACGCGTATGCCGCGGCCTGGACGGCGACCTCGGCCGTCGTCGCGGCATACCGGCCCGATGTGCTCGCGCCGGCCGAGCAGCGCAGCAGCCGCGACCCGGGAGCGGAGGAGGTGTGGGACCTCGCCGTCGCCGATGGAGGCGAGCACATCGTCAAGCTCGCGGACACGGCGCTCGACGTCTGGTCGCGCACGGGGGACGAGCGTGCGCTGCGGGCCATCGAGACCGCGATCCGGCTCGGCGCGTGACCATCTAGGGTGGCGCGATGACCGCTCCGTCGTGGCTGCACCTGTTCCTCGACGTGCCGGAGGCGCAGTGGGACGCGGCGCTGGCCTTCTGGCCGGCCGCGACCGGCACCAGCCTGTCGAGCACGCGAGGCGAGGCCGGCCAGTTCGTCACGCTGCTGCCGGCCGAGGGCGACCCGTGGGTCAAGCTGCAGCGGCTCGACGAGACGGGTGCCCAGCCGCGCACCCACCTGGACCTCGACTCCACCGACCGCGCCGCGGCCGTGGCCCGCTCGATCGCGCTCGGCGCCGTGCCGGCCTGGCACTACCACGACGTCGAGGTATGCCGCTCGCCCGGCGGGTTGCTGCTCTGCCACACCGTCGGCCCGCGCGGCACCCTGGCCAGGACCTCTGACCTCGTCCTCGACCAGCTCGCCATCGACATCCCAGCACCCCTGTGGGACACCGAGACCCGCTTCTGGCAGGACCTGCTCGGCGGTGAGCTGCTCATCGGGTCACGGCCCGAGCTCGCACTGCTGCAGGGCGCCGACGTCGGCCCCCGCATCCTGCTGCAGCGGCTCGACGACCCCACCGGCCCGGTCCGGGCCCACCCCGACCTCGCCTGTGCCGACCGGGCCGCCGCGACGACGCGGCATACCGACCTCGGCGCGACCGTCGTCGGCGAGGGGCCGCGGTGGACCGTGCTCCGCGCCCCGGGCGGTCAGGTCTACTGCCTCACCGATCGCGATCCGGGCACGGGGCGCCTGCCCGGCTGACCGGCCCGCGGGGGAGAGAATGGACCGATGCCGACCTACCGTGACGAGGCGGTCGTCCTGCGGACCCACCAGCTGGCCGAGGCCGACCGGATCATCACGGTGCTCACCCGCAGCCGCGGCAAGGTCCGCACCGTCGCCAAGGGCGTGCGCCGCACCTCCTCCCGCTTCGGCGCCCGGCTCGAGCCGTTCATGGTCGTCGACCTGCAGTGCTACGAGGGCCGCAACCTCGACACGGTGACCCAGGTCGAGACCCTCGCCGCCCACGGCGACGCCATCTGCCGCGACTACGCCGCCTACACCGCCGCTACCGCGGTCGTCGAGACGTGCGACCGGCTCACCGAGGAGCACGAGGTCGCCACCCAGCAGTACCTCCTCGTCGCCGGAGCCCTCGCTGCGCTCGCCGCCCGCGAGCACGACCCGCTGCTCGTCCTCGACGCCTACATCCTGCGCGCGCTCGCCGTCGCCGGCTGGGCGCCGTCCTTCGCCGACTGTGCGCAGTGCGGCGAGCCGGGGCCGCACCGCTTCTTCCACGTCGCGGCCGGTGGCTCGGTGTGCCTGGTATGCCGCCCGCCCGGCTCGGCCGCGCCGGCGCCGGAGACGCTCGCGCTGCTCGGCGCGCTCCTCACCGGCGACTGGGTGACCGCGGATCTCGCTGCGGCACATCACCGTCGGGAGGGCAGCGGCCTCGTCGCGGCCTTCCTCCAGTGGCATCTCGAGCGGGGTGTGCGATCGTTGCGACTCGTGGAGCGGACCAGCTGATGAGCACCCCGAACCGGGCCGGCGCGGCATACGAGCGACCCTTCGCCCACCCGAGTGGCGCCCAGCCGCCACGCATCCCGGCCGAGATCCTGCCGCGGCACGTCGCGATCGTCATGGACGGCAACGGCCGCTGGGCCAACCAGCGCGGCCTGCCGCGCACCAAGGGCCACGAGGCCGGGGAGGCGGCACTGCTCGACGTCGTCGCCGGCGCCATCGACCTCGGCATACCGCACCTGTCGGCCTATGCCTTCTCGACCGAGAACTGGCGCCGCTCGCCCGACGAGGTCCGCTTCCTCATGGGCTTCAACCGCGACGTCATCCGCCGCCGGCGCGACCAGCTCCACGCGTGGGGCGTGCGAATGCGGTGGGTCGGACGACGACCACGGTTGTGGCGCAGCGTGATTCACGAGCTCGAGGTCGCCGAGGAGCTGACCCGCCACAACACCGGGCTCACCCTCTACTTCTGCGTCAACTACGGCGGACGGGCCGAGATCGCCGACGCCGTGCAGCGGATCGCCGAGGATGCCCGCGCCGGCCGGCTCAAGCCGAGCGGCATCGACGAGCGGACCATCGCGCGCTATCTCGACGAGCCGAGCATGCCCGACGTCGACCTCTTCGTCCGCAGCTCGGGAGAGCAGCGCACGAGCAACTTCCTGCTCTGGCAGTCCGCCTACGCCGAGCTCGTCTTCCAGGACACGCTCTGGCCCGACTACGACCGACGGCACCTGTGGCAGGCCGTGCAGCAGTATGCCGCCCGCGACCGGCGCTACGGCGGCGCCGTCGACGCCCCGGGCGAATCCCCCTGAGCTCGCTCAGGGGCAGGTCCTGTTGACCGAGACCTTGGCGGTCGTGGTGTAGGTCCGCGGCTTGCCGTCGATGGTGTAGTCGATCCGGATGAAGACGTTGCCGGCGTTGTTGGTGCTCACGGCGGCGAAGGTCGCCGTGGCGCCGGTCGGCGTCGGCGAGGGCTGAGTGAAGCTCTGCACCTGACTCACCGGCGGACTCGTGGTGTCGATGTAGACCGCGGTGATGACGAGGGTATGGCCGGCGAGGGACGAGTCGAAGGTCATCGTGAGGTTGTAGACGTTGGTGCCGGTCTTGCTCGTGCACCCCGTGATCGCCGTGAGCGTGGGGGTGGGCGTCGTGGATGCGGCGTGGGCGACGGCCTGGGCCGTCAACACGATCGTGGGCACACTCCAGGCGAGGCCGGCCGCAACCGTCCGCCGACTCACTACCGACACTGTGGAACTCCCGCCCGACGACACCTCTCCCAATCGAAGAGTGTCGGTATGGCGAGGAATCGCCGGTAGTCGTCGTCTGGGAGGACGGGTGACCACCGGCACCCGGTGAACACCTGTCCTCCCAGACGACGACTACCGGCGATGGCCGTTCAGCCGATGATCCGCGGGATCGAGGCCAACAACGCGACGACCGACTGCCCTCCCGGCGTCTGCACGGCGGCGACCGCAGCGGTCATCGCGTCATCCACGGCACGCCGCAGCGCGGCGGGGGAGTAGGCGCCCGCCTCGGCGAGTCGGAGCGCCGCCTGCAGGGTCTCGGTCATCGCCGGGCGAGCCGTCTCGGGGGCGAACTGCACCTGCCCCAGCGCGGTCTCGAGGATGACCTGGACCTGCTCGAGCCGGTCGTGCATCGGGTCGGCCTCGGGCTCCGGGGGCGCAGCCGGCGCCAGCGGGGACGGCTGTCGCGGCGCGGGCGGCGATCCGGGTGCCGGCGGCATGCTCGAGCCGCCACCCTCGCCGGCCCCACCGTCGTCGCCGGCCACCCCGTCACCGACGGCCGGCCCGACCGCGACCTGGCCGGCCTCGCCCCACTGCCCGTCGGCCCCGATCGTCACGACCTCCCCATAGCTCGGGCAGACGGCCGCGATGCCGAGCTCGGCCCGGATCCGCTCGGCGAGCGCCGCCCGGGATCGGTCCTCGCCGTGCACGCAGAAGACGGTCTGCGGCCGGGGCGAGAGCTCGCGCAGCCAGTCGAGCAGGTCGGAGGCGTCGGCGTGCACCGAGAACTCGGTGTCCTGGACGATCTCGGCCCGGACCATGACATAGCGGCCGCGGAACTTCATCTGCTGCTCGCCATCGAGCAGCATCCGCCCGCGAGTGCCCGGGCCCTGGAAGCCGGTGAACACGACGGTATGCCGCGGGTCGGGCAGCATCGCCTCGAGGTGGTGGACCACCCGGCCGCCGGTGGCCATCCCGGAGGAGGAGATGATGATGCACGAGCGGGCCGGCCGGTTGAGCGCCTTGGACTGCTCGGCGTCGGCGACCTCCTTGAGGCCCGGAATGTGCATGAGGTCGTCGGGATCGAGGTCGCGGCGCAGCTCGCCCTTGGCATAGGCCTCGCGATAGACGGCCAGCCCGGCCACCGCCATCGGCGAGTTGAGGTAGATCGGCACGTTGGGGATCCGCCCGGCCTGCAGCATGTCCTGCAGCGCGACGAGGATGACCTCGGTGCGGTCGACGGCGAAGGCGGGGATGAGCACCGAGCCGCCCCGCTCGACGGTGCGGCGGATCGCGTCGGCCATCGCCTCGTGCGGCAGCCCGGCCGGCTCGGGGTGCTCTCGGTCGCCGTAGGTCGACTCGATCAGCGCCACCGGAGCCGACGGCGGGATCTCGCGCGGCCGCAGCACCGGGTGGTCGTGCCGGCCGAGGTCGCCGGAGAAGAGCACCGACTCGGTCTGCCCGGCACGCCGGGCGGTGACCGTGATGCTCGCCGAGCCGAGGATGTGCCCTGCCCGGGTCCACCGCGCGCTCAGCCCCTGGCCGAGGTCGACGTCGCTGTCGAAGGGGATGACCCGCAGCAGCGGGATGGTCGCCTCGGCGTCGGCGACGGTGTAGAGCGGCTTGGGGTCCAGGTGCTTGGAGTAGCCGCCCTCGATCGCCCGCTCGGTCTCGCGCTCCTGCAGGTGGGCCGCGTCGAGCAGCACGATCTCGGCCAGCCGCTTGGTGCTCTCGGTGCACCAGATCGGGCCGGCAAAGCCGGCGGCGACGAGCGCGGGGAGGTAGCCGACGTGGTCGATGTGCGCGTGCGTGACGAGGATGTCCGACAGCGAGGTCGGCTCGACGGGGAAGCTCGCCCAGTTGACCTCGCGCCAGCGCTTGTCGCCCTGGAACATCCCGCCGTCGACGAGGACTCGGCGCTCGCCGACGGTGAGCAGGTACTTCGAGCCGGTCACCGTCCCCGCCGCGCCGAGGAAGGTCAGGGTCATCGGTCGGTCTGCCATGCCTCCAGCCAAGCAGATCGGCTGGATCAGCAGGTGGGGCAGGTGCCGACGATCTCGAGGGTATGCCGCACGTCCCGGTAGCCGTGCTGGGCGGACACCCGCTCGGCCCAGGTCTCCACCGCCGGGCCGTCGACCTCGACGGTCCGGCCGCACACGCGGCATACCAGATGGTGGTGGTGACCGCTCGAGCACTGGCGGTAGACCGACTGCCCGTCGTCGGTGCGCAGGCTGTCGACGGCACCGTCGGCGGCGAGCGTGGTGAGCGCGCGATAGACGGTGGCCAGCCCGATGGTCGTGCCCTGCTCGCGCATCCGGGCGTGCAGGTCCTGGGCCGAGACGAAGTCAGCCCCGGACTGCAGTGCCTCGAGCACCGCGGTCTGCTGGCGGGTGAGCTTGCGGGTCGTGGTCGTCATCGGGATGCCTCGCTGGGGTGACCGGTGCCGGAGGGGGCGTGCGTCGGGTCGTGCCCGCCCTCGGCATGCTCGTCGTAGTGGCCGCCGTGGGGGGCGTGCCGGTGGCCGTCATGCAGGTAGTCGACGTGGTCGCCGTGGGGGAGCACCTCGTGGCCGCAGTCCGGGCCGTGCTCGTGCGGGTGGGCCTCGGTCTCGCGGTGGCTCGCTCGGCCGAGCCGCTGGGCGATCGCCGACCCGACGGCCGCGACGACGAAGACTCCGATGGCGAGCATGACGATGGTGCCGCCGGAGGGGGTGTCGGCGGCATACGACACGATGACGCCGCCGACCGAGCAGACGACGCCGATGACGACGGCCCACAGCAGGCAGGCGCGGAACGAGCGGCCGATGAGCTGGGCCGCGGCATTGGGCACGATCATCAGCGCGCTGATGAGCAGCAGCCCGACGATCCGCATCGACACGACGACGGTGACGGCGGTGAGCAGCGCGAGCGCGAGGTTGAGCGCGGTCACCGGCAGCCCGGCCGCGCGCGACCACTCCTCGTCGTTGGCCACCGCGAAGAGCCGCGAGCGCAGCACCCCGACGGTCGCGAGGATGACCAGGCTGAGCCCCGCGAAGACGACGAGGTCGCTCGGCTGCACCGTGGTGATCGCGCCGAAGAGGTATGCCGTGAGGTTGGCCGGCGTGCCCTTGGGCGACTTCGCGATGATGACGACGCTGGCGGCGATGCCACCGTAGAAGATGATCGCGAGAGCGACGTCGCCCTGGGCGCGGCCCGAGCTGCGGATCAGCTCGACGACGACGGCCGCGACGACGGCGGCCGCGAGCGCGGTCCACACCGGCGACTGGCCGGTGAGCACGCCGACCGCGACGCCGGCGAGCGCGACGTGACCCATGCCGTCGCCGATGAGCGCGAGCCGACGCTGGACGAGGAAGACGCCGACGAGCGGGGCGACCGCGCCGACGAGCAGCGCCGCGAGCAGCGCGCGCTGCATGAAGTCGAGGGCGAGCAGGTCAGCCACGCCGGACCTCGGCTGGCGGGTCCGGGATCGGGTTGCCGAGCAGTGCGGGGGTGGTGGCCAGCTCGAGGTCGTGGTGATGGGCGCCGTGGTCGTGCAGGACGTGCCCGGCCGCGGCCTCGAAGTCGGCCTTGGACCCGTCGAAGCTCACCTGCCCGGCGTCGACGACGACGACCCGGGTGACCAGGTCGGCGAGCGCGACGAGCTCGTGGGTGACGACGAGCATGGTCACGCCGGTCGCGGCGAGCCGGGTGAGCACGTCGGCGAGGACGTGCTGGGCCGAGGCGTCGACGCCGGCCATCGGCTCGTCCATCACGAGCACCTCCGGCTCGCCGGCGAGCGCGCGGGCGATGAGCACCCGCCGCTGTTGGCCTCCGGAGAGCGTCGTGACGTCGGCGCGGGCCCGGTCGGCGAGGCCGACGAGCTCCAGGGCCCGGCCGATCTGCTCGCGATCGCGCGCGGTCTGTCCACGCAGCCAATGCTGGCGGGGGATCCGGCCCGAGGCGACGATCTCGGTCACCGTCGAGCGGACCGCCGAGGCGAGGGTATGCCGCTGGGGCACGTAGCCGAGCCTGGCGTGCTCGCGGAAGTCGGCGCGCGGCATACCGAAGAGCTCGACCGAGCCGGCGAGCTGCTGAGCCAGGCCGAGCGCACCCTTGACGAGGGTCGACTTGCCCGAGCCGTTGGGGCCGAGGACGGCGACCACCTCGCCCGGCTCGACGGTGAGCGTCACGCCGGAGACGACCGCGCGGTCGGCATACCCGAAGGACGCCGACCGCAGCGACAGCACCGGGGAGCCCCCGGTCACGCGTGGCTCACTGGCAGCCCTGCCCGGCACGCAATGCGGTGAGGTTGGCCTGCATGACCTCACGGTAGTCCTTGCCGGCCGAGCTCGTCGTGATCCCCTCGATGGGGTCCAGGACGGCGATCGTGGCACCGGTGCTCGTCGCCACGGTCTGCGCGAACTTCGGGTCGACGAGCGTCTCGGCGTAGATCGTCGTCGCCTTGCTGTCCTTGACCACCGTGGCGACCGCCGCCAGCTGCTTGGCGGTGGGCTCCTGCTCAGGCGACAGGCCGGCGATCGGCACCTGGGTGAAGCTGTACTTGCGGGCGAGGTAGCCGAAGGCGGCATGGCTGGTGACGAGCTTGCGGTTGGCACACGTCGTCGTCCCGGTCGTGAAGCTCGTGTCGAGCGCCGTGAGCGAGGCCGCGAAGGCGTCGGCGCGCTGCCGGTAGGTCGCTGCGTTCGCCGGGTCGATCTGCACGAGCCGCTCGGTCACGGCATAGCCCACTCGGGTGTAGCGGTCCGGGTCGAGCCAGAAGTGCGGGTCCTTGGCCTCCTGACCGTGGGTGTCGCCGCCCTCGTGGTCGTGCTCGGGGGCAGCGAGGTCGAGCGCGGCTG
Organism: Dermatophilaceae bacterium; assembly: GCA_035448065.1. Classification (GTDB taxonomy): domain Bacteria; phylum Actinomycetota; class Actinomycetes; order Actinomycetales; family Dermatophilaceae; genus Phosphoribacter. Next base: position 17,542 of record DAOTIG010000023.1, on the reverse strand, counting down.
CCGGTGCGACGTCGTAGGTCGTCGTGGGAGCCTGCTGCGCCGTGGCGGCGTCGACGGCCGGCTGGAAGCCCTTGAGCGTGACGACGAGCTTGGCCTTGCTCAGCCCGGCGACGTCCTGGGGGGTGAGCTCGAGGTCGTGCGGCTCGACGCCCGGCTTGGTGAGCGTCGTGACCGTGACGTGCGGTCCGCCGATCTCGGTGAGGAGGTACTCCAGCGGGTAGAAGGCGGCGGTGACGGGGATCGGCGCGCTCGTCGGCGTGCTCGCTGCGCTCGTCGTGGCCGCTGCGGTGGTGCTGCGTGCGGCGGTGCTGCTGGTGGCGCCGGAGCCGGTGGGGGACGCGGCGCCCGACGCAGGCCCGGAGCTGCAGGAGCTCAGGGCGACGGCGGCCACCAGGGCGACGGCGGGCAGCAGACGGTTCGAGGGCAACGATGAGCGCATGGGTCCACTGTGGACCTAGTGATAATGATTGTCAAACTCAGCGCGGGAAGGCCTGGACGGCCACCATGGCCAGCACCATGCCGAGGACCGCGAACCGCAGCAGCTTCTCGGGCAGCCCGAGCCGCGGCCAGGTGAGGAAGAGGATCCAGCCGAGGAAGACGGCGATGAGCAGGGTGAAGAGGAAGCCCACCTTCGGCACGAAGGCGCCGGCGAGCATGAGCGCGAGCACGACGAGGAAGGGCAGCACGCGCGGCATACCGTTGAGCTTGTCGATCCACGGCGCGGACGCGTGCTCGACCCGGGAGCGGAAGGGCAGACTCACGCGGCCAAGGCTACGGGACGCGGTCGGGGCCCCCGCGCACTCCCGATAGCCTGTCCCTCATGGCCAGCACCTCCACCGTCGACACCGTTGTCAGCCTCTGCAAGCGCAGGGGCTTCGTCTTCCCGTGCGGTGAGATCTACGGCGGGACGCGGTCGGCGTGGGACTACGGCCCGCTCGGCGTCGAGCTCAAGGAGAACATCAAGCGGCAGTGGTGGAAGGCCATGGTGCACGCCCGCGAGGACGTCGTCGGGCTGGACTCCTCGATCATCCTGCCCCGCCAGACCTGGGTCGCCTCGGGGCACGTCGGCACCTTCACCGACCCGCTCGTCGAGTGCCTCGCCTGCCACAAGCGGGAGCGCGCCGACCACCTGCAGGAGGCGTATGCCGCCAAGGCCGCCAAGGGCGGCACCGAGATCAACCCTGACGACGTGCCGATGAGCGACGTGCCCTGCCCGCACTGCGGGACGCGGGGTCGCTGGACCGAGCCGCGCGACTTCAACATGATGCTCAAGACCTACCTCGGTGTCCTCGAGGACGAGAGCGGGCTGCACTACCTGCGGCCGGAGACCGCGCAGGGCATCTTCATCAACTACAAGAACGTCGAGGGGGCCGCCCGGCGCAAGCCGCCGTTCGGCATCGCCCAGGTGGGCAAGAGCTTCCGCAACGAGATCACGCCGGGCAACTTCATCTTCCGGACCCGCGAGTTCGAGCAGATGGAGATGGAGTTCTTCGTGCCGCCGGGCACCGACGAGGACTGGCACCGGTACTGGATCGACGAGCGGACCCGCTGGTATGTCGACCTCGGGATCGCCGCCGACAACCTGCGGCACTACGAGCACCCGAAGGAGAAGCTGTCGCACTACTCGAAGCGCACCGTCGACATCGAGTACCGCTTCAACTTCACCGGCTCCGAGTGGGGCGAGCTCGAGGGCATCGCCAACCGCACCGACTTCGACCTCAGCCAGCACAGCGAGCACTCCGGCCAGGACCTGTCCTTCTTCGACCAGGCAACCGGCGAGCGCTACATGCCCTATGTCATCGAGCCGGCGGCCGGCCTGTCGCGCTCGCTGATGACCTTCCTCGTCGAGGCCTATGCCGAGGACGAGGCGCCCAACACCAAGGGCGGGGTCGACAAGCGGGTCGTGCTGCGGCTCGACCCGAGGCTGGCGCCGTTCAAGGCCGCGGTGCTGCCGCTGTCCCGCAATGCCGACCTGTCGCCGGCGGCGCGCGACCTCGCCGCGCGGCTGCGGCGCAACTGGAACGTCGACTTCGACGACGCCCAAGCGATCGGTCGGCGCTACCGTCGCCAGGACGAGATCGGCACGCCCTACTGCATCACCGTCGACTTCGACACGCTGCAGGACCAGGCGGTGACCATCCGCGAGCGGGACACCATGGTGCAGGAGCGGATCGGCATCGACCAGGTCGAGGGCTGGCTCGCCCAGCGGCTCGTGGGGTGCTGAGCTTTATCGGGTGACCCGATAAAGGGGCACTTCACCCCAGGAACTTCTTCGGGTTGACCGGCACGTTGTCGGGTCGAGCCCGGGGGTGAACGTGGTGTAGTTGTCGGGCGCCCGATCAGCGGCCCAGACTGTGGGTCTGCACGCCGGTGAGGCTCCCCCCGGCCGGTGCTCCGGCACCCTGGTCGACGATCCGCGGACAGCGGGTGCAATGCCGGCTCACATAGCGCCAGCTCTCGGGGTTGTCGTGGACGTCGACATAGCGATGCCACCCCAACCGACACCGCAGCGGTATGCCGCCCTCGGCGCGGCCCAGCGCGCGGCGGAGCTCCGGCGCGCCGCGCAGCAGGCTGCGGGCGTAGGCGTGGGTGGCCGTGGGGTCCTCGGGGAGCTGAGCCAGGTCGGCGCGCCACTCGGCGGCATACCGGCTGCGAGCCGACCGCGGCAGGATCGCGAGGGCCAGCCGGTAGTAGCGGAGGGCCGGGCGGCCGACGACCGTCGGGTCGACGTCCTCCCAGCCGCTCTCGAGCCAGCCGACCCCCTCGAGCCGGGCGAGGATGGGGGAAGACCGTGCCGCTCGGTAAGGCGGTGCGGGCCATGATCTGCAGGCGCGGGACAACCTTCCATCAGGTCGGTGCCGTTGACAGGGTGGACGAGAAGCCGAAACCGGACGGAGGTGGGCATGGACGAGGAGTTCGCCGCCTTCGTACGGGCGCGCGAGCACGGCTGGCTGCGCGCGGCATACCTCGTGTGTGGCGACCTGCACGAGGCGCAGGACCTGCTCCAGGAGGCCCTCGTCAAGCTCGCGCGCGCCTGGCCCCGGGTCCGGCACGGGCACCCGGACGCCTATCTGCGTCAGATCGTCTATCGTGACGCGATCTCGTTGTGGCGCAGCCGATCCCGGGAACGCCGGAGGCAGCGCGTGACGGCCCTGCCCGATCAGGTCGCCGACCCAGCGGCGGACGTCGACGCGCGGATCGACGCCGCGGCGGCGCTGGACACCCTCACCGCGAAGCAGCGCGCCATCGTCGTGCTGCGCTTCCTCGAGGACCGCAGTGAGCGCGACACCGCCCACCTGCTCGGCATCTCGACCGGCACGGTCAAGAGCCAGACCCACGCGGCGCTGCAGCGGCTGCGCGCGGCGCTGCCCGATGCCGATCTCTCCACTGCCGACCTCTCCGGACCGACCATCGGAGGCCAGCCATGACCGACGACCTGCGCGCTCTGCTCGAGCGCGCCGCCCAGGATGTGCCCGCGCCCGATCTGGCCGAGAAGGCTTGGGCCGCAGCACAATCCGCTCGCCGTCGGGACCGCGCGCTGGTGACCGCCGCAGTGGCAGCAGCAACTGTCGTCGGGGTCGTGGCCTGGTCGGCCAGTGACCGGGCACCCGTGCGGGCCGACCCGGCCACCTCGATCACGACCGTCGCGACGTTCGCGACCGCGACGGACCCGTCCGCGAGGCCGGTGGCCACGGTGCGCGGGGCGGCGGCATACCCTGCCGTGGCTCCCACCCTGGAGGCGACGCTGCCCTGGTTGGCAGATTCGCCGATGCCCCGCTCACTCGGCTTCGCGCCCGAGGACGCGTTGCCCCGCGCGAGTGCCGGGCTGCCCGTCGGGGCGCGCGCGGAGGCGGTGCTGGTCCGTCGGGTGCCCGGCGGCTACCACCCCGTCGTCTGGCTGAGCCGTCCGACCCCGGGCTATCTCGAGCTCGACACCGTGCCGCTGGTGCCCTTCCTCGCCGACACCAACGACCCCTACCTGCCGCTCGGCACTCGGGTCATCGATCGCTCCGGCACTCGACTGGCCTTCCTGCAGCCGGGTGAGGTGGTCGTGGCCGACCTGGGGTCGGGCACGGTCCAGCGGGTGCCGGTGCCGGTTCGCGACGCCACCGTCGGTGGCTGGCTGGCCGACGGCCGGACGCTCATCGTCGCCGGCACCAGTGCCTGGCGGGTCGATCCGAGCACTCGTCAGGTCGAGCAGGTCACTGCGCGCAGCTCGGCCTACCCTCATCAGCTGCTGCCCGATGCCCCCGACGAGACCGCGAGCACGATCCAGCTCCGGACGCACGCCGCGGACGGGACGGCGCTCGACCTGCGCACCGTGAGCGTTGCGGCGGTCGGGGTCTGGGGGGACACCGTCACGTCGCCGGATGGCCAGTGGGCGGTGTCCGGCAGCTGGCTCGCTCCTCAGTCGGAGGTCGAGGGGTACCAGGGGCTGCTCGCGGTGCGGACGAGCGGGGACCCACAGCCCCGGCTGCTCGTGCCGCCTGAGGAGGGCTCCGTCAAGGGGTGCTGCTCGGCGCTGGGCTGGGCGTCGTCGACCATCGTGCTCTACGCGTCACGATCGGTGGCCGGGGCAAACCTGCTCGCCTGGGACGTGACGTCCGGGCGGCAGTGGCAGGTCGCCGCTCTGCCGAAGGGTCTGCTTCCCGACGGCGAGCTCGACACGCGGCCCGGCTCAGCAACGACGGCGGTCAGTCTGCGTCAGGGCTGAGCGACGCCGGATAATCGGCCTATGCGCACCCGGCTGGTCCTCGTCCACGGCTCACGAACCAGCGGGGTGCAGTGGGCGGCCCACCGGCAGTGGCTCGAGCCCGAGTTCGAGGTGCTGACACCGGACCTGCCGGGGCATGGATCCCTTGCCGCGCAACGGTTCTCGCGGACCAGTGCCACGGCGGCCGTCGCCGCGGCAGTCGACTCGGCGGCAGCCGGGCAGCCCATCGTCCTGGCCGGTCACTCCCTGGGCGGCTACGTCGCGATGGCCTATGCCGCCGAGCACAGTGCGCGACTGGCGGGCCTCGTCACCATCGGGGCCGCAGCCATCCCGCGGGGACCGGGCGCCGCGGCATACCGAGCGCTCGGCGCGGTGACCGACCGGGCACCACGGGCGTGGATCAACAGGCTCAACGACCGCATGCTCGGCCGAATGGCCGCCCCCGAGGTCTTCGCGCCGATCCGCGACGAGGGCTACTGGTTCGACGCGGTGCGCGACTCGTGGGCCGAGGTGATGGCGTGGGGGAGCCCCGAGCTGCTGCGTGCGGTCGAATGCCCGGTCCTCCTCGTGCGCGGGCAGTTCGACCAGCTCGGCATCGACGGCGCCCGGTATGCCGCGGCCGCGGGGTTCGCGCGGGTCCGGACCGTCCGTGGGGCCAGCCACCTGCTGCCGCTCACCCGACCGTGGCAGACGAGCGCGATCATCGCCGGCTTCGCCCGCGAGGTCACCTGAAAACCATTGGCAGGCAATCCCGCTCAGCGGGCATCCTGGTCGATTGTGACGACGACGACCACCCGCGTGGACATCATGGAGGTGCAGACCCGCCAGGCTCGGCTCGAGCAGGCGCGGGCAGCCCTGCATGCCCACTTCGTCGGCATCGACACCGTCATCGACGAGCTCATCGACGCCGTGGCCGTGTGGTACCTCATGCCCGAGGTGCTCGCCCGTCCGGTCGTCGTCAATCTCGGGGGGATGACCGGGGTCGGCAAGACCGACCTGGTCCGGCGGCTCGTGCGATCGCTCGACCTGCAGCACCGCTTCGTCGAGATCGAGCTGAGCCATACCGATGCCGAGAGCCGCCACGAGCTGGTCGCCGACCGGCTCGGCGAGGCCGGGCTCCTCGACTCCCGGCCGGGGATCCTGCTCGCCGACGAGATCCAGCGCTTCCGCACCCTCACCCCCAATGGCGATCCGATCCCGCAGACCCGCTTCGGCGACTTCTGGGAGCTGCTCTCCGACGGCTGGCTCAGCCGCCGGGACAGCCCGGACCTCGACTGGCTGATCGCCTCGATGCGCGAGGACCGCGACGCGATCATCCGCCGCCGAACCAAGGGCAAGCGGTCCACGGAGCCGGACGAGATCGGCCTGTGGCACGGCCGGTCGCTGCAGCGCACCCTCGGATTGCCCGCACCCCTGGACGCCCTCGCCGGCCTCAGCCACGGCGAGGCCCTGCGCCGCCTCGAGCAGGCCCGCGCCGACAAGCGGCTGCACCAGCCGGTCGACTGCCGGCAGCTGCTCGTCATCGTCAGCGGCAACCTCGACGAGGCCTTCCCGATGGCCCGCGACACCGACGAGGCCGACGTGGACGCCGACATCGTCGCGGCATACACCGCCAAGGTCTCGGTGGTCGACGTCAAGGCGGCGCTGCGGCGTCGCTTCACCCCCGAGCAGGTGGCCCGGTTCGGCAATGTCCACCTCGTCTATCGCAGCCTGCGTCGGATCGACTTCGAGCGGGTCATCGCCCGCGAGATCGCGCGGCTCGCCGAGCAGGCTCGGCAGCGGCTCGGCATCGCCGTGCAGGTCGGCCCGGCGGTGTCCGGGCTCGTCTACCGCAACGGGGTCTTCCCGGTGCAGGGCGTGCGGCCGGCGTTGTCGAGCGTCGGCGACATCGTGGGCACCCACCTCGCCAAGCTGCTGTGCCTCGCCGCGCTCGCCGGCGTCGACGAGGTGCACCTGGACTACGACGAGGCCGCCGGCGAGCTCGTCGGCACCGTGGGTGCACGGGGCGCCGTGGTGCCAGAGCAGCAGCGTTGGCCCTTCGCCGGGCGCGCGGACCGGGTGCGCGACGCCGCACGCGCCGACCAGCTCGCCTGCGTTGCCGTGCACGAGGCCGGTCATGCCCTCGCCTATGCCGCGCTCTTCGGTCTCGCGCCGTTGCAGCTCACGGCCCGCGCGGCCGGCACCGACGCGGACGGCTTCACCTACCGGCACCACGCGATGCTCACCCGCGACTCGATGGCCGACCTCGCGGTCGTCGCCCTGGCCGGTGGGCTCGCCGAGGAGCTCGTCTTCGGCGTCGGCAACGCCTCGGCCGGTCGGGCCACCGACCGCGCCCGGGCCACGGAGCTCGTCCTCGATGCGGTGCGCCGCTACGGCTTCGACCGTTGGCATGCCGATCGCGCCCTCGAGCACGAGCACGCGATGAACACGTCGGTGACCGACGAGACGGTCGAGCAGGTGCTCGCCGGCCTGGTCGACCGGGCCCGTCTGGTGCTCGTCGAGCATCGGTCGGCGCTGCTCGCCCTCGCCACCCGACTGGCCCTGTCCGGCAATCTGAGCTCCGTCGAGGTCGTCGCCCTCCTCGGTGAGCACGGGGTCTGCTGCGAGGCGCGCGCCGAGGGGCACGAGTGGACGCCGCCGTATGCCGCGCTGCTGGCATTGGCGCGCTGAGCCAGGGCCGCGGCCACAAGGTGCCTGCACAGCGCGACTCATGGGTCCCGCTCTGCAGGCAGCTTTCCCGCAGAAAGCCGAGGCAGTTCAGTCCGCGTCGTCCCAATAGCCCTCGGGCTCGGGCAGGCCGAGCACGGCGATCAACGTGAGGGTCTTGCGCTCGACGAAGAGGTCGTTGTCATCGAGCTCGACCGGATCGGCCTCATCCCACGTCTCCTCGTCGTCGGTCGCCAGCAAGGGCTGGATGCGGGCTGAGAGTGCGGCGACGGGATCGGCGCTCGACGGTGAGGAGCCGGTGGCCCAGGCGGCCAGCGCTCGAGCCTCGCGCTCGACGTCGGTCGGCGCGGACGCGCGCGGGTCCTCAAAGTAGATCCGGGGGGTGACACCGAGGTAGGCGACGCCGGAGCCGGAGCCGACGGGGTGGTAGCGCACCGTCGTGACGTCGCTGTCGTGGATGTCGAGGTGCAGCGAGTGCTCGTCCGCTCGGACGTCGTGTGCCGCGTGCCGGGACCATGTGCCGTCGCGCCACAGTCAGCTGCCGAAATACCCCATGGGGCAATGCTGCCAGGCTCCTCGGAGCGCGCTCGGCTGCATGGGCGGCACCGCTCTGTGACAATGGTCGCCCTATGAGAACCTCGTATGCCGCGCCGCCGCTCGCCGGGCTGCCGGGTCCGCTGCGGATCGGGCGACACGCCATCGGCTCGGCCGTGGTCCTCGCGCCGATGGCCGGGATCACCAACCGGGCCTTCCGCCGGCTGTGTCGCGAGGGCGCGCCGGACACGCTCTACGTCTCGGAGATGATCACCAGCCGGGCGGTCGTCGAGCGCAACGCGGAGACCTTCCGGCTGATGGAGCACGACCCGCAGGAGTCGCCGCGGTCGGTCCAGCTCTACTCGGTCGACCCGGTCACGGCCCGGGCGGCGGCGCGGATCATCGTCGAGGAGGACCGTGCCGACCACCTCGACCTCAACTTCGGCTGCCCGGTGCCGAAGGTGACCCGCAAGGGCGGCGGGTCGGCGCTGCCGTGGAAGCGTGAGCTCTTCCGGGCGATCGTCGGCGCGGTCGTGCAGGAGGCGGGCCGGCGTGACATCCCGGTGACGGTGAAGATGCGCAAGGGGATCGACGACGAGCACCTCACCTACCTCGACGCGGGGCTCATCGCCCAGGCCGAGGGAGCGAGTGCCGTTGCGTTGCACGGCCGCACGGCATCCCAGCACTATTCGGGTGCCGCTGACTGGGCCGCGATCCGGTCGCTCAAGGAGACGGTCACCGAGATCCCGGTGCTCGGCAACGGCGACATCTGGAGCGCTGACGATGCCGTCCGGATGATCGCCGAGACAGGGTGCGACGGCATCGTCGTCGGCCGCGGGTGCCTCGGCCGGCCCTGGCTGTTCACCGACCTGGAGGCGGCGATGCGCGGCGAGCGCGTGCGGGTGCAGCCCACCCTGGGCGTGGTCGCCGACACGCTGCGGCGGCACGCGGCATACCTCGTGGAGTTCTACGACGACGAGCGCCGAGGCTGTCGCGACATCCGCAAGCACATCGCCTGGTATCTCAAGGGCTTCCCGGCCGGCTCGACGATGCGCCACGACCTTGCGCTCGTCGACTCGCTGAAGGCGCTCGACGCCCTGCTGGCCCGCCTCGACCGCGATGCGCCGTGGCCGGGCGAGGACGCCGAGGGCCAGCGTGGCCGGGCCGGCACGCCGAAGCGGGTCGTGCTGCCCGAGGGGTGGCTGGACTCGCCCGAGCTCACGCCCGAGCAGCAGCGCCTCGTGGCCGAGGCCGAGCTGGACGTGTCCGGTGGATGAGCCCGTCTCCGGCAGCCGGCAGCGGCCGGTCTTCTTCGCCGACGCGCACGAGTTCCGGGCCTGGCTCGAGGAGCACCAAGCGACGGCCACCGAGCTGTGGATGGGCCTGCGCAAGAAGCACGTCAGCCCACGCGGCCTCACCTGGGACGACGCGGTGCCTGAGGCGCTGTGCTTCGGCTGGATCGACTCGGTCGCGCAGCGCATCGACGACGACGCCACTCGGCAGCGCTGGACGCCGCGTCGGGCCGGGTCGACGTGGAGCACGGTGAACATCGCGCACGTCGAGCGACTCGAGCGCGAGGGCCGGATGACCCCTGCCGGCCGCGCCGCCTTCGAGCGCCGGCTCGAGGACAAGCAGGGCATCTACGCCTACGAACAGGCAGAGACAGCGGCGCTGCCGGCCGAGTATGCCGCGCGCCTCGCCGCCGACGCCCGCGCAACGGCCTTCTGGGACAAGGCGACTCCGTCCTACCGCAAGATGGCCGTCTACTGGGTGCTCTCGGCCAAGCAGGAGGCGACGCGGGAGCGCCGGCTTGCTCAGCTGATCGAGTGCTGCGCGGCGGCCGAGCTGATCCCACCTCAGCGCTACGGTGACCCGCCCTCCTGGGTGGCGCGGGTGCGCGCCGAGCTGGGGGAGTCCCGATCACCGCGGTTGACGCCGTAGGGTCTGGGCATGGGTCTGTTCTCCCGCCGTGGCCCCGATCCGGAGCCCTCCGACGAGCCTGCGGTGCCCGACGACGACGATCGGCGCCCGCTGCACCCCGTCGCTCGTGAGCTGCGCCCGCAGGATGCGGCGCTGCTCGAGCGGTGCCGCGCCGAGCTCGCCGCCGAGGGCCTCGACCTCGACTCCCTCGAGGCGATCGGCGCCGCCTACGACGCTGCCGTCTCGACCCATCGCTCCGGTCGCTGGCGGCGGGACGAGCACACGCCCCATGTCGAGCGCTTCGGCGTGGCCCTGGGGGAGTGGCTCACCCGGCACACGGACCTGCGCTGGACCACCGTGTCGGACGTCTTCGGCACCGACCTGGGGTTGATGGCGCCGGACGACGACTTCGCCCTCGTGCCGAGCAACATCGTCTCCGGCCGATGGATGAACGGCCAGACGGGGTGGGTGCCCGGCGTGCTCCGTCATCTCGCGAGCCTGCGCGCCCGGTGACCGGAGCGTGATCGAGCAGCCGTCGGGCTACACCCCTCGCGACCGAGAGCGATGGGTGGCCGAGGACCCGGCGCGCAAGCGGGCCGATCGCCACGACTTCGCCCGCGACCGGGCCCGGGTGCTGCACTCGGCGGCGCTACGCCGGCTCTCGGCCAAGACCCAAGTGCTGCAGGCGGGCTCGGACGACTTCGTGCGCAACCGGCTGACCCACTCGCTCGAGGTCGCGCAGATCGGCCGGGAGTTCGGTGCGGCGTTGGGCTGCGACGCCGACGTCGTCGACACCGCGTGCCTCGCCCACGACCTGGGCCACCCGCCGTTCGGACATCACGGCGAGTCGGTCCTCGACCGGATCGCCGCGAGCATCGGCGGCTTCGAGGGCAATGCCCAGACGCTGCGGCTGCTCACTCGGCTCGAGGCCAAGCGGGTGCACCCCAACGGTCGGTCGGCCGGGCTCAACCTCACCCGGGCCAGCCTCGACGCCTCGACGAAGTACCCCTGGCCACGCGGCGAAGGTCCTTACCCGACAGCCAAGTTCGGCGTCTACGACGACGATCTCGACATCTTCCGTTGGTTGCGAGCAGGTGCTGCGCCGGGCGACCGGGCCTTCGAGGCCGAGGTGATGGACTGGTCCGACGACGTCGCCTACTCCGTCCACGATGTCGAGGATGCGATCGCCTCGGGACGAGTGGATCCACGGGTGCTGCACTCGCCCGAGGAGGTGCGGCTGGTCGCCGAGGTCGCCCGCGCGACCTACGGCCCGGACCTCGACGTCGCGGCATACGAAGACGCAGTGCACCGGCTCATCGCGACCGGCACGGTGCCGCAACGCTTCTCCGGCAGCCGCACCGATCTTGCCGCTCTCAAGGACATGACGAGCAGACTCATCGGACGCTTCGTGTATGCCGTGGAGCTCGCCACCCGGCAGCGTCATGGACCGGGGCGGCTCACCCGCTTCTGCGCCGACCTCGTCGTGCCCGACGAGGTGCGGGCCGAGTGCACGGTCCTCAAGGCCGTCGCCGCGCACTACGTCATGCACAGCGACGAGCGGCTCGCCTCGATGAGCGTGCAGGCCGAGGTCATCGAGGGCCTCGTCGAGGTCTACCGCGCGCAGCCCCAACGGCTGGACCCCGAGCTTGCCGCGGACTTCGCGGCCGCGGCTGACGATGCAGCCCGGCTGCGCGTCGTCGTGGACCAGGTCGCCTCGCTCACCGACGCCCGCGCGATCGAGCTGTCCCGAGCCTGGGGCTGACGCCGGCCCCGGGCGGGGCCGGCGTGCAGCCGCTCGTCACTCAGCGCCGATCCAGCGGCCGGCCCGCAGCACGCGGGTCACCTGCAGCTCAGGACTGAGCACGACGAGGTCGGCGCGGGCGCCGGCGGCGATCCGGCCGAGGTCGGCCCGGCCCAGGACGTCAGCGGGCACCCGGGTAAGGGCGTCGAGCGCGACATCGAGCGGGACGCCCGCCGTGTGCACGGCATACCGCAGCGCGCGGTCGAGCGTGAGGGTCGATCCGGCGATCGGGCCGTCGGGCCCGCCGATCCGGGCCACCCCGTCGCGCACGACCGCGGTGAGCGGGCCGAGGAGGTAGTCGCCGTCGCCGGCTCCCGCGGCCGCCATCGCATCGGTGACCAGGGCCACCCGGCCGGCCCGGGTCCGCAGCGCGTCGGCGACCACGGCGGGATGCACATGCACGCCGTCGGCGATGAGCTCGAGGACCACCCCGGGCGTGTCGATCGCGGCCTGGGCCGGGCCCGGCTCGCGGTGGTGCAGCGGACGATGGGCGTTGTGCAGGTGGGTGACGACCCGCGCGCCGGCCGCGAAGGCCTCGAGCGCCTGCGCATAGGTCGCGTCGCTGTGCCCGATCGCGACGAGCACGCCCGCCTCGGCCAGTCGGCGCACGGCATCGAGTCCGCCGGGCAGCTCGGGCGCGATCGTCACCATGGCGATCGGGCCGGCCTCGAGCAGCCGGTCGACGTCGGCCGGGGTCGGTGGGCGCAGCAGGGCGGGGTCGTGAGCGCCGCGGTAGCGCTCGGCGAGCCACGGCCCCTCGAGGTGCACGCCGATCAGCTCGCCCTGCTCGACAAGGGGCGCGAGTGCGCGCACCTGCTCGACGAGTCGGTCGACCGTGTCGGTGACCAGGCTGGCCATCGTCGAGGTCGTGCCGTGAGCCAGGTGGGTCGAGCGGGCCGTCTCGGCCGCCTGCGCGCCATCGGTGTATGCCGCGCCGCCACCGCCGTGGGTGTGCAGATCGACGAAGCCGGGGGCCAGCACGGCGTCGCCGAGGTCGACCGCGACCGCCTCCGGGGCCGGCCGCCCGGCGCCGACCCCGGCGATCCGGTCGCCGTCGACGCGCACCCAGCCGGGGGACAGCGCTCCGCCGGGAGCGAGAACCGTTGCGGCAGTGAGGATCTGGGCCGCTCCGGGAGGCGGCTCAGAGACCGAGGGTGGCATGCTCACGTCAGATACCCTGCCAGGCCGGCTTCGCGGCATACGTGTCGGTGTAGTACGAGCCGAGCTGCAGGCGCGACGCTGCGGCGCTGTCGACGAGCACCGTGACGTGCGGGTGCAGCTGCAGAGCGGTCGCCGGCCAGAGCGCGGAGATCGGGCCCTCGGCGAGTTGGTGCACCGCCTCGGCCTTGGACCGGCCGGTGGCGACGAGCACGATGTGCCGCGCCTTCAGGATGGTGCCGATGCCCTGGGTCAGGCAGTGCCGGGGCACCGCCTCGACCTCACCGCCGAAGAAGCGGGCGTTGTCCTCGCGGGTCTGGCGGGTCAGCGACTTGATCCGGGTGCGCGAGGCGAGCGACGAGCCGGGCTCGTTGAAGGCGATGTGGCCGTCGGAGCCGATGCCGAGCAGCTGCAGATCCACGCCGCCGGCGTCGGCGATCGCCTGCTCGTAGGCCGCGCACGCCGCCGGCAGGTCGTCGGCGAGCCCGTCCGGCCCGTGCACGTTGTCCGGGTCGATGTCGACCTTCGCGACGAAGTCACGGTCGATGACCGTGCGATAGCGCTCCGGGTGCTCGGCGGGCAGCCCGACGTACTCGTCGAGCATGAAGGCCCGAGCGCGGGCCAGGGTCAGCCGGCCGTCGGCGACCCGCCGGCCCAGCTCGTCGTAGACCGCCAGCGGGCTCGACCCGGTCGCGACACCGAGCACGGCGTCGGGACGGCGGACGACCAACTCGGTGATCGCGTCGGCGACCAGGCCGGCGGCCTGGTCGGGGGTGGTGATGACGACCTCCACGGCGGGTGGTCCTCCTTCAGTGTAGATGTTTCAGGGGGTAAGCGGCTTTTCGCGGGATGGGGGAAGGGCGGCGGCGAACCAGCGGGTGATGGTCGTCGGGTGGGTGATCGCGGTGCCGACGACGACGCAGTGCGCGCCGGTGGCGAGGGCGGCCGCGGCATCGGCGGGGGAGTGGATCCGGCCCTCGGCGACGACCGGCACCTCGGGCAGCGCGGCGACGACCGCCTCGAGCAGCTCGAGGTCCGGGCCCTCGGTCTTCGGCCGCTCGTCGGTGTAGCCGGCCAGGGTCGTCCCGACGAGGTCGGCGCCGGCCTCGGCGGCTGCCAGCGCGTCGTCGAGCGAGCCGCAGTCGGCCATGACGAGGGAGTCGGGGTGGCTGGCCCGCAAGCCCGCGACGGTCTCGGCGAAGGTGCGCCCGTCCGGTCGCGCGCGCCGGGTGCCGTCAAGCGCGACGACGTCGGCGCCGGCGTCGAGGACCGCACGAGCGTGTCGCAGGGTCGGGGTGATGAAGACCCCGTCGTGGCCGTGCTTCCAGAGCCCGATGACCGGCACGTCGACCCGTCCGCAGATCTGCGCGATGTCGGCGAGTCCCTGGGCGCGGATCGCGGCGGCCCCGCCCTGCACGGCGGCCTCGGCGAGCTGGGCCATCGTCTCGGGATGGCGCATCGGCTCGCCGGGATAGGCCTGGCACGAGACGACGAGCCGGCCGGTGAGTTCGGCGACGAGCGGGTGCACGGAGGGTCCTCTCTGGGGTCAGTGGGGCCGGACGGGGACGGCGAGCCGGACCTGGGCCGTCGCCGCATCGACGCCGAGCGCGGTCACGGTGATGTCGAGCTCCGGCCGCTGCAGATCGGCGGCCGTGACCACGCGGCGCAGTCCGCGCACGAGGGTCCACGCCGACCCGTCGGGCGCGCTCACCGCGTGCACGACGGCCGGCTCGCCGAGGCGGCCGTCGACCTGGATCTCCTTGAGCGGCAGCGTGATCGGCAGCCGTGCGGTGAGCGTGAGGGTGTCCCCCTCGTGCAGCCCGGGTGCCGGCTCACCCATCGCGATCCGGTATGCCGCGCGCGTCCGCACGACCTGGTGACCCGCGCTGTCATCGACGATCTTGTAGACGGCCGGGTCCCAGCCGTCGGCGTCGAGCTCGATCTCGATGCTCTCCTCGTCGGCCGGCCAGGCAGTCGGGCGGCGGGCCAGCACGTGGTCGAGGACGAGACCCGGCGTGAGCGGTGTGGTGGCCGACGGCGGGTCAGCCGACGGTGAGCCGGCCCACCGGGGGCGCAGTGCCTGGGCCGGCACCCGGGTGAAGAGCAGCCGGCGATAGCCGGCGTCCTCCCATACGACACCGAGGTCCGGTGCCGCCCCGGGGGTCGCGCTCGGCAGCGGCTGGCCGACCGAGTAGCCGGCGCCGCCGTCGGTGATCCGCACGGCGGGGGCGAAGGTCAGTCCGCCGTCGGTGGAGACCGAGACGGTGAGGGCGCGCCGCAGGTGCGGATCGGCGGTGTGCGTGCAGGCGAGCAGCGTGCCGGCCTCGTCGGCCCGGACCAGGCTGCCGTTGTTGCCCGGGTCGGGCAGCGTGCCCACCGGCTCGAGCGGGCCGAAGGTGTCCCCGCCGTCGGCGGACCACGCCATCACCCGTCGCCCGGGGGCGCGACACTGCACGCCGACCCGGCCGTCGGGCAGCGCGACGACGGCGTTCTCGTTGGCGCCGGGGCCGATCAGTGCGCTCATGGTCCAGCTGTCGCCGTGGTCGTCGCTGCGGGCCACCGCGGCATACACGTCGGTGCCAACGAGCGCGACGAAGCCCTGCAGCAGGCGGCCCGCGCGCGGTCCCTCGGCGACCTGCACGCCCGAGCCGGATGCCGCGAAGAGGCCGGACAGCTCGGCGCCGGCGGGCAGCCGGGCGGCGAGTGAGCTGCGCAGCATGCGGCTGAGCCGCCGGGTGCTCCAGGTGAGCCCGTCGTCGTCGGAGACGGCGAGGTCGCAGTGCAGCAGCTCGCCGTCGTCGTCGTCGAGGCCGGTGCCGGACTCGAAGAAGCCGGCCCGGTCGGAGGTCGCGTGGAAGGCGAGCAGCCGGCCGGTCATCCGGTCGGCGAGCAGCGAGGCGTCCCCATGGCCGACGTGACCGGTGCCGGCCCGCAGGGGGGTCGGGGGGGACCAGGTGTGTCCGCCGTCGGTGGAGCGCAGCACCGCGAGGTCGACCGGGGCGGGCAGGTCGTCGAGATCGGGGCGAGCGTCGACGGCCACGACGAGGGTGCCCCTCGCACTGACGGTGAAGCCGGGGATGCGGAACTGCCGATGGCCGACGCCGGACTCGGCGAGGACGAGGTGCTCGAGTCGCTGGGCTCGGTGCGGCTCGGGCGCCGGGGAGTGCGGGCTCATCGCGCCTCGGCTGCCTCCGACCGCTCGATCGCCCGCTGCAGAGGGGCGTAGTGGGCGGCGACGGCGCTCTGGTAGGCGCGCAGGTCGCCGGTCTCGACGGCCTCGATGATGGCGGCGTGCGCCTCGACGGTGTCGATGATGTCCTGCGGGGTGCTCACTCCGAGCAGCGGCAGGGCGCGGGTGTGGATCTCCCAGAAGGCGCCGGCGAGCTCGCCAATGATCTGGTTGTCGATGCCGGCGGCCAGCCGGGCGTGGAAGTCGCGGTCCTGCTCCATGAAGGAGCGGCCGGCGTCGGTGTTGACCCGCATCTGGTCGACGAGCTCGTGCAGCACCGGGTCATGGGTGCCGCTGTAGGCCTTGACGAGCTCGTCGGCCATCGCGAGGTCGAGGGCGATCCGGGTCTGCACGACGTCGCGCAGGGACTTGACCCCGGTGGCGGAGAGGCGGAAGACCATCCCGTTGACGAGTGGGTCCAGGCTCATCCGGCCGACGTAGGTGCCGTGGCCGTGCCGCACCTCGACGATGTCGAGGGAGGCCAGCGTGCGCATCGCCTCGCGCACCGAGGAGCGGGAGACGTGCAGCGTGTCGCACAGATCGCTCTCGGTGGGCATGAGCTCGCCCGGGGCGAGACCGGCGTCGATGATGTGCTGCTTGATCGCGTCCGCGGTCGACCAGGCTGCGCTCTTGCGCTCGGTCATCGGCTGCCCTCCTGCCGTCGGCGAATGTGAGCCATCCCGCCGGGTGTCGGTCCTGTGCTGGCTTGACCTGTCTCGGCGACGGGTCTAAAGTCACCGTATCACTCATCGGACATCAGACGTCCGATGTCAGCGGGCGGCGATGATGCCGAGCAGAAAGGTGCAGCCCATGTCCCTTCTCGACCACGAACCCAGCCGACGGGGCTTCCTCAAGCTCGCCGGGGCGATGGGCGCCGCAGCGGCCTTCGCCGGCACGGTCAGCGCCTGTGCCCCGAGCAACCAGGGCTCCACCGGGTCCGGCGGCGCCGCCGGCGGTGGCGCGGCCAAGGCCGACGGCACGATCACCGCCGCGATCTCCTACGAGCTCGGCACCAACGGCTACGACCCGATGACGACCTCCTCGGCGCTCACCATCGCCGCCAACTGGCACACCATGGAGGGACTCACCGAGGTCGACCCGGCCACCCGTGAGGTGTATGCCGCGCTCGCCAAGACCCTGCCGACGGCCACCGGGACGAGCGTGGACATCGCGCTGCGCGACGGAGCCGTCTTCCACGACGGCAGCAAGGTCACCGCGGACGACGTCGTCTTCTCCTTCGAGCGGGTCCTCGACCCGGCCAACAAGAGCCTCTACCGCCAGTTCATCCCGTTCGTCGACAAGGTGACGAAGAAGGACGACAGCACGGTCTCCGTCGCCCTGAAGTACCCGAGCTCGCTGCTCGCGGCCCGCCTCGCGGTCGTCAAGATCGTGCCCAAGGCCCTCGTCACCGCCGACGCCAAGGCCTTCGACGCCAAGCCCACCGGCACCGGCCCCTGGAAGCTCGTCGACAACGGCGCGACCTCCAAGACCGTCGCCTTCGAGCGCTTCGACGCCTACA